>URRB01000006.1 GCA_900550195.1 uncultured Collinsella sp. | reverse complement strand
GGTAGTAGATCATGGGCTTGTCGTAGACCGGCAGCAGCTGCTTGGAGGTCACGAGCGTGAGCGGGTACAGGCGCGTGCCGGACCCGCCGGCGAGGATGATGCCTTTCATAGAATTCCTCTCAGTTGACAATCGTTAGGCAAAAGCTGCTAATTGCAAACAACGATTAGACAAACATATTTATTAAAATTATATGCGCCAGCAGCGGCTTCCTCCTCATTCTCTTTAAAACGGACAGTAGAAACACGTAACTCTTTCTGCATTTATCGCGAGGTAGGAAATGAATAAGTACAATGAGCAGTGTCCAACAAACGAAAGGCAAACAATGCGAGTCGAAACAACCGGAGTATGCAGAGGAAACTGGAAAATCTACCAGCAGCTTAAAATAGAAGGCATCCATGAAGGCTCCAGCATAAAAGCTCAAGCGGCAACGGTTGACGACCGCCGTTTACCTTTGTCTCTTCTAAAATTCAAGGACAATAACGGCGAATCAGACTCATACGTTCTTGTAATCCCCGACCCCGACACCCGATCCATTAAAGTTGAGTTTAGCGAAATCGGCAAAGACGGTCGTAACCTGAGCAGCGACTCCCTTTCGCTCAATTGCAAGAACATCAAATGGGAGTCGCGTCTTAACTACAAAATTAAACCTGACATGTGCAGCAAACTCAGAAATTACGATGACGTTTCAGAGTTTGAGATGGCGACGATTGATTTTTGGCAGTGCATCGAAGATTCAAACGAGTATATCCTGAGGTGCACGGTTAGAACACCGTACCGCAACGACTCGCAAATCAAACTTCGCTGCCTCGATCGGTTCCTCAATGAGGTTGAGCTGAGCATAGTCAACTTCGGCTCAAATGTAACGAGTGTTGGATTTACATCCGAGAAAAAACAACTTGAAACACAGCTCTCGATCCGCATGCCAAAGGCGTTTGATCGTTACTACTTTATAATTGGCGATCAAAATCACCCTTCATTCAGTGCATTTGACTGCTTAACGCCTGATAAATTAGGCTTGCTTCTTGAGGAGACCAACTTCCTCTTTACCCATGCGCAGTTTGACCCTGAATACCCCGAATGGTTTACAGAGCATAAGGCAACCATTGGCGCACTGGAGAAGCAGAGAAAAATCGTCTTCAATAGCGCTCCGAAATTCAGCATCATTGTCCCTCTTTACAACACGCCCATTTCGTTTTTTAACGATATGGTCGAATCCGTAAAAAACCAGTCTTATGCAAACTGGGAGCTCCTCCTAGTTAATGCAAGCCCTGACAATCAGGAACTAAAGGCTCGCGTTGAGCAGGAAACAGCCCGCGACAACAGAATTAAGTCAATTAATCTTACCGAAAATAAGGGTATTTCCGAAAACACAAACGCAGGCGTTGCCGTAGCTTCGGGCGATTTCGTTAGCTTCTTTGACCATGACGACATTCTTGAACCGGACTTGTTGTTCTCATATGCCGAGGCAATTGAAAACAATAATGACGTCGATCTTCTTTATTGTGATGAAGATAAACTCATGCCCGATGGAAAGTTAGCGCAGCCGTTCTTTAAGCCGGATTTCAATATCGATCTGCTCAGAAACAATAACTATATCTGCCACATGCTTACCATCCGTAAGTCCCTGCTAGACACTCTAGAGCCGAACACAAAAGAGTTCGATGGAGCACAGGATCATAATCTGACTCTCCGCGCCGTGGAAAAGGCAAGGAAAGTTCATCATGTTGCGAAGGTTCTATACCACTGGCGCCTAAGCGAGACCTCCACCGCAGCAAATGCCGATAGCAAGCCGTATGCCACTATCGCAGGTATCAAAGCGGTCCAGAGTCATTTGGACAGGCTTGGGCTCAATGCGAAGGTCGAACAAGCGCGTCGTCCCTTTACATATAAAGTAACCTACGCTGTGCCAGATTCCCACCCACTCGTGTCAATTATCATCCCGACTAAAGACCACGCCGACATTCTGAACAACTGCATTACATCAATTGTTGAGAAATCAACGTACGACAATTACGAGCTCGTCATAATCGAAAACAACAGCACAGAAAAGGTGACGTTCGATTATTACGATAAGTTGCAAGCAAAATATCCTGACATCGTTCGTCTTGTAACTTGGGAACACGAATTCAATTTCTCCAAGCTCATGAACTTTGGCGTTGCTCACGCCAAGGGCGACTATCTCTTGCTATTGAATAACGATACTGAGGTAATTACGCCCAATTGGATCGAGACCATGCTTGGCATCTGCGCACGTGAGGATGTTGGCGCAGTCGGTGCAAAACTCTACTATCCCGACAACACCATTCAGCACGCGGGCCTATGCGTCACTGGCGGCGTGGCGGGACATCTTTGCCAGAGCATGCCAAGGAATAATTGGGGCTACTTTGCACTCAACGATGCGCAACAAGACTTCAGCGCTGTCACTGCAGCTTGCATAATGACCAAGCGTAGCGAATATGAGAAAGTCGGAGGTTTCACCGAAGAGCTTCAAGTTGCATTTAATGATGTTGACTTTTGCTTAAAGCTACGCGAGATTAACGACCTGATCGTATACACGCCCGAAGTCGAGCTCTATCACTACGAGTCGATTTCTAGAGGCGTTGAAAACAATACGGAAAAGCAGATTCGGTTCCACAAAGAAGTCGCATACATGAATTATCGCTGGGCAAAATACTATGTCGAAGGCGATCCGTACATTAACCCAAATTTCAGCGTGGGAGAACCCGGAAATCGCTACTATCATTTATAAAGTGTTAGCTTAATTCTGCGCTTTCTAATTTTAGCCTTATTAAAATGCGACTAATAGATAAGGGAATCGAGGGTCAACCCTCGATTCCCTTACTATGAATAATTGCATTCCATACATGATATACAGTTAAGAAGCGTTTGTGATTCGATACACAAGCAGGCGTTGATTCCGCATGCTGGCCAGAATCCGCATCATTCCAAAGGCGTATTTAAAACCCAGCCCCACTGTGGTATAGCGGTAGTGTGGTAGTAGTTCAGCCACCAAGCAAGTGATGTTGTCCTGATGTAACCGATGTTATCCATAACCATGCCGTTTCCGATATAAATAGCAATATGGCCCCAGCGGGCACCAGCACTTGTATGAGTATGCGTAGGGACCGCAACGATCATTCCAACTTTAAGCTGAGATATATCTCGGCTGTAACACCAATTCCAGAACATGTCGCATGCGTCGCCGTTGGGATATGACCCCAGCACGGGGTAAAACACATGGCTAACCCACTCCGAGCACAGTCCCGCCCCAGGAGAAGGAACGCTATGGCAACGATTAACGATCTGGGACTGCAAGGAGGCGCGCGCGGAGTGCTCAGGCTCCACCCAAGCACCTGAGGCATTAAAGAAATACTCGGAGTCTCCAATTCTGTTCCAGCCATTTACCATTTGTCCAGAAGACATAAGGTAGTACCACGTTCCATCATCATCGAGGAACCAGCCAGTATTCATGGCTCCGGATTCGTTGTCGAGGTGATACCACCTACCGTCAATGAATCGCCAACCGCGCTGCAGAACCCCATCTGAGTCTGTGTAAAACCACACCTGTGCAGCTGAGGACCAATACCAGCCAGCGACAGGCTTTCCCTCGGGATCCCTGAGCTTAATTCCACCCGCGCCGTCCTTGACGCCCGAAAGCACAATCGCACCACTGCTGCACGCATAATATACGTTTTCATCTTGTGAGAAGACCCAAGTGTTGCACTTTAATGCACCGCCGCTATCCGGATCCAAATAATAAATGGAGCCATTTACAGTTTGAAATCCTTCCAGCATGGCGCCATTATTATTGGGGTCTAGCAAATACCAGCTAGAACCATTGTAAAACCACCCGGTACGAATCTCTCCCGATGCGTTGGAGCAATACCATGCCCCATCGTTAATAAACCAACCGGAGCTCATAGAACCGGATTCGGAAAAATGATACAAAGAGCCGTTAACAAGCCTAAAGCCCGTAGCCATTAATCCAGAAGGCTCAAGCCAGTACCAAGTATTGCCAAGGAGTAACCACCCGGTCTGCATAGCGCCCGAACTGTCCAAATAGTACCAGCTATCATCAATTAAAACCCAGCCGGTCTTCATTGAACCCGATGTCTCGTCAAGGTAGAACCAGCGCTCACCGGTGGCAGCCCATCCCTTCAAATGTGCACAGGAGTTAGAAAATAAATGCCAGCCATCGTTCAAGTATTTCCAGCCAGTAGCTGCATAACCTTCGGAATCAAAATAATACTCCGCCCCTCTAATGGACAGAAAACAGTTTGACGGCCAACCACCAGCCTCATATCTCCACCACCATTTACCGTTTTGGTAGGCCCAAGAACCAGGAAGAGCGATGTTATTATCAGAGGAACGAACGATCTGGAACGACAGTTGAGAGGTAACGCCGGCGTAATTCCCTAGCCCATTCACTCTTATAGTGGCGCAGCCAGGGGCAACATTATCTGAATACGTGACTTCATAATCGATTCCGCTTGCTAGCACAGAACCGCTGGCAGTCAAAACAGAGACATCAGGAGTAATCACATCGCCAGTATATTCATATATCGACGAATCGATAGATGCTTTGAAATTATCGGAATCCAAAGTCAAACGATCGCTACCTGATGTCCCAAATGCTTCCTGACCCGATTGAACCAAAGAGCCATCAGTGCCTTCAGCCACGCAATCTTCAGTTAATGAAAATGCGATTGCGGGCCATAAAAGAGAGATGAAACAAATAGATGTTAGACAAACCACGCTGATTAAACTCAGATGTCGATTTTTCATCATTTTTCTCTTCTCGCCAAATCAAATTAACCTTTGAATATCCAGATGCAGTCGACCCAGAGATGCAGTTCCCAAATTAATTAATATGCAAGACAACTCGCTTGATACGTTGCACCAGATAAAACGATAAGACACTCAACATAGGGATTGTCTATTTGTTAGACAATCCACAACCAGCAGTCGAGCGCGATCAATGGTGCACAAACTTAGGAGCCCTAATGAGGGATAGCCGAAGGAACTGAATCAAACCATGTATTGAGCTCATTCATGATCAGACCTTTTCTCAAGCTCTTTTTCGAGCAGGGCAATCCTATGAGTAAGGTTTTTGATCGCCAAAACATGACGACTCGCGGCAACGCTAAGAGACAGAGAGATTGCAAGCAACAGCACGATTGCACCCAAAAAAAGGAAATTGGCCGGGTTGACAAACCCAATAGCTGTTGAGCAACTATAAATAATCTGAGGACATAAATCACAGATCAAGGCCGCCATACACATCAAAATCCACAGCAAAGAGTACTTAAGAAGCATCTTTCCGTTGGACACGAGACGTAAAACATAGACGAGGAATCCGCCGAAAAAGAGGGCCGCACCAATCCTCAAAATAAGATTCATTATTTGTCTCCCCTATGAACCCAGCACACAAGGACAATGGCTAACGTAACCTTGACCATATAGTAGACGGAAGAGAAGCCCCCGATAGATGAACGTCCACCTTGGCGCTCATTCATCTTTACAGGCGCTTCCATAACGGGAAGACCAAGCTTCATAGCCAAAGCAATCGACTCTGGCTCCGGGTAGTCATCAGGATAACTCTTGCAGAACAGGTCGATAGCATCTTTATTGCAGGCCCTAAAGCCAGAAGTGGGATCGGTGACCACCTTACCCGTAAGCAACTCGAGCAAAAATGAAAGCCACCTGATTCCAACACGACGCATAAAAGTTGATTGAAAACCATCAGTCTCAACCAGAAATCGAGAGCCTATCGCCAAACTCGCACCGCTCTCAATCAGCTTTACAAGCTCAGGAATATAAGAAGGATCATGTTGGCCATCGCCGTCAACCTGAATGTCGATATCATAGCCAAATCTCTGGGCATATTTATGGCCCGCTTGGACCGCTCCACCGATACCAAGGTTCTGCGGCAAATCCAATATGTTGATACCATGCTCTCGACAAAGCTCAAGCGTTGTATCTTGTGAGCCGTCGTTGATTACGACATAGTCATAACCCGCAGCTTTTATAGCTGCAACGGTATTGAGAATGCACTCCTGTTCGTTATAGGCAGGAATTATTACGAGAACACGCAGATGTCCTTTTGAACATGTCGTTGAAGTAAAAGACAATCGAGATTCATCCATTCCAAAAACAGTTGGCTCTTAGCGACGCCCAAAGAATTTGCGACTCTTACAGTCCAACGCATAGCTTAACTCAGACTTAAGTTTACTGTATCCTGTCTAACCATTAGGAAGTTACATCTCAAGCTTAGATATTTAGCTTGCTCAACTAGAGCACACATGGAGTCCCCATCCATCACCGCAGGAAAAGGACCCCTTGCAGTTCTGCCTCAAATACGGGGCGCATGTCCTGAGCGAACCCTCAACGCCGTCCCATTCGATCCAATCGAATCCAACTAATTGCCCACTCCTACTATAACCATGACCTATATCGCTAATTTAGAAAAAACGGATATACAGAAGCTCGAACATCACAAAATACAGCAGCGCAAATGGAGCCCCGAGCATAAAGGCTGTAACTTTAGCCTTCACCTCCTCATCGCAGTAAATAGGGAACCTGAGCAATAGACAGGCAAAAGGTATTATCAAAGGTATGAGATATCGCGCTTGGACACCCGCAACTGTCTGGCTTCCAACTCCTGTAAAAGCGATGTATAGAGCCAAAGCAACTAGGTGGCAAGTAGCAAGAACCAGGAATAGAGTCCAAACAATTCCGCAACGGCTAAGCTTTATTTTAGTATCTTTTTCATTATCAATAATGCAAATAGCTTCAAACAGTATGAAGGGGAGATACGAAAGCCATGGGAACAGATTAGACACGTCCCCAAGATAAGCCATATTCGTTGATATTGAATTGAGAAACGCCGGGGTCAGCATCGATCCAAAAACGAAATTCGAGATTACAGCTATAGTTCCAACTGGATTTGCAAGCACTCCCGTCGTTTGACCAGCCGTAGAGACTTCGGAGCCACCACGTGCATCAGAAATATTATTTACGACAGATGAGAAATATGGCGTCAAGAAAGATAGGATCATAATGGCACAAACGAATAGAGCAGTACCAATCAAGATACGTCTTTGCTTGCTTGAAACATATTTATTTGCAGGAATTAAAAGCGCAAGTCCAAATAAGGGAAAATAAATCGCTTTAGCTGCAAACCCGATTGCAAAAGATAGTAGAAATGCGAAGAACGTTTTAGCAGAAATATCCTCTTCAGAAATAAGCATCTTCAACAAAAGAGCTGTTCCTAGCAAACTGAACGATATCACACAGGGATCATACGAGTAACTGGCTGCCATTAACACAGCAGACGGGAACAACGCAATACAAGTGAAAAGACATTTTCTGCAAGGGGCTATACGAATTGCGATTCCGCAGATAACTGCATACGCAAACAAATTAAAAATTTTACCCAATGCAAATTTGATAGAGAATGGGAGATGAAGCAAGCGACCCAAACAAAGGCCGATAGATGAAGGAATATAGGCAATTTTAGAAAGAGCCACACTATCAAAACAATTAAAACGTTCGATACCTTCAGCTAAATCATTTTTATCAGCCTCTCTGACCAATTGCTCAACAGAGCCACGGTTAAACTCTCTTGTTTCATCTATTGGGTACTTACCCAAAGCTGCATCCAAACTAAAGCCGTCCCCCATATAAAACTGCTCGACTATCATTCGGTCAGAATTTGTTATTTCAGCATTTGTGAGGTAGGAAAAACTGTTTGCATTTCCATAGTGGACCTCATCATCCCATGTCAAAAAATTTGTAACGGGAAAGCAAATAATTACGGATAGACCAATTGAGACAATGCATGCGAAAGCGAACAGTTCGGGCTTCAGATAAGAAATGCCCCCATTAATAGCAATCAATCCGATCAAAACCGTAATGGGCAAAGCAGACGCGAACAACACCGTCTTTGACTTATCGAGCGGAATGCCAATAAAAGCGATTAAAACAGCAAAGCCAACAAAAACCGCCAAATAAAAGAAACACTTCTTAGCATCAGTTTTCTTAACCGAGGTTACGAAGCTCTTCATCAGGCCATAGCAAAGCTCAATTCCCTGGAACGCTAAAACTAAATGAAAGCATATAACCAGACCTGAGATATTCCATGCACCAAGACCGAAGGGGCCAAACGTCTTCGCGCCAGCCAATATGATGAAAACTAGCAGAAAGCTGCTGAGGATACTGGACGCGACGAGAACGGTTATCTGACGAATAGCATCACCGCTCGACTGTGATTTCGGTTGCAAATATAAGCACGCAACAGCAACGACATCGCAAAAGAGTTCAAGAATGAATAGATTTAAATTCTTATAGTGCAATGATGTCGCGACAGCTAACAAAAGAAGTCCCAGCCCAAAGATGGCAAGCGCGTACTCGCTTTTCTTAATTGCAGGATTATTCAAAACGTGCATCTCCAACTAAAGACAAAATCGAATAGGATAAGTCGACAATAACAAATTCGGGTCTTAGATCCAACTTCACTCAAAAGCTAAGTAAAAGCCAGCCAAGTATCACTTAGCAAATACAAAACGCCTTCTCGACATCTATAGCAGTGGCGTCCCAGCTATATCGATTTTCAACAAGGGCCCTAGAGTTTCGAGACTGTAGAGAAAGCAGCTTTCGATCATCAAAAAGCCTGCATAATGCCGAAACCACCTCATCAGATGACATGGACTGAATTATCGTGCCGTAGCTATCATCTGGAATAAGCTCGTGCGCGCCTCCCACATCTGTTACCACAGCAGGCGTTCCGCAAGCTGAAGCCTCAAGAAGTACCGTCGAAAAGCCTTCGGACCGAGTTGGAAGACAAAGCACATCTGCTTGCTGAAGTAAGGAGGAAATGTCCTCTGCGCTACATCTCCCAAGCCAAAACAAGTTCGACGAACAGGCTTCCTTGACTTCATTGGCCAGCGGACCATCCCCTGCAAGAACAAAACAAATATCACGCTTGGTAATATCCTTTGCGCGAGCTGCCTCAATAATTGAATAAATTCCCTTTTCAGGAATAAACCGCCCAACAAAAGCCACAACTAAAGATGACTGAGGGACACCTAATTCTGATCGGAAATCTCTACCCGAAGAGATGCTCCTATAAATTGAAGCATTGATTGAGTTCGATATTACGCCCTTTGCACCGATATTAAAATGCTGAAGCCATTCAACGCTTTTAGAAGAAATCCCATAGAAATCAGGCTCAAACGTCTTTACGCGATCAGTAATCCAATCCTCATATCGGCGCACAAAATAATCAAGGAATGGCTGATTGAAAGAAAGATACGCTGAACCATGGTCGAGAACGACGGCCCTAGTGTTATGATCCACAGCAAACTTCAGCCCTTCGAGTGAGAGGGGGAAAAGCCTCGTGTTGATAAGTACGCCGTCCCACTCATAATCATCAAGGCTTTGCAGGAGCCGGTAATAATCGCCGGTTTTTTTGGGAAGAGGAAGCCTTCCATCAAGCAATGAAATACATGGAAGCCGAATTATCTCGAGACCGTTTTCGACTGAATGACCGACTCCTACGCGCATTGAATCATTAGTAACGATAACCACCCTGTCGCCGCGGGCAGCTAGGGCATGAGCGAGACCATCGACAAAATTACCAATTCCACTAAGTTGCGGGTGATAATGATGGGTGAAAATACAAATAGAAGAACTCATTACATAACCTCATCTGGTAAAGATTTCATATCCTTAATTCTGCGCAGTCCAGACTTCACCATCCCCAAAGTCAAGCAGAAGAGGAAGATGGGTATGTCGATTTTCCGGCTCCGGAATTTTCTTCCATTCGCCATACATCGTTGTAAGATATTTATCCGTCATACGAGGAACGGGGAATTCACTGCCTTCGAAAACCGCACTGCTCAGAGGGAAAATCTCTGAAATAGGCACTGGCGCCATATTCGGCCAGCTTAACGTTAGACAATAATCAGAGACCTCACCCGTATTTGAGTCGGCAATACAGGAGTCGAACAAATCCTGGTAAGAGCATGCGCCTCGAGAAACCAGTCGTTCCACTACGTGTATAGCAGAACAACCAATTTGCTCGAGTTGTCCAAGGAACCCTTTATGAGGGACAACAATGGAAGAAGAGTGATATAAATAAGCTCTTTTCTGTGCAATTGATGCAGTTCGGACTTGTTTTGCACGAAGGCGTTTATCTGTATAGAGCTGGTCATATGGAAAGATGTCGACAAAAATACCCATCGAACTGGAAGCCTCTCGAGCCTCCTGATTCTCGAAGCGAGTTTCATCGCGATACACCTTAGCAAACATCGCAGCATAGCCAATAGTATTCCGCGATGTATGGAGCGAATATCCTTCCGGTAAACCATCCTCGGCTAAAGAGCAAAAGCGGTCATAGTCTGAACGCATCATTCCGATATCTATATCATCATCCCAAGGGATAAACCCCCTATGACGCATTGCTCCTAAACATGTTCCGCCATCAAGCCACCACCTGATGCCGTGCTTAGAGCAGAATGCAGCGACAACCTGAAGGATATCCAATTCAGTGTTTTGAAGCTTTAATAGCGCGTGAGCTTTAGACATCATCGGCCTATCTCTTTTCCCCAAACCATTCTTGCGTCTGTTTCCCCAAAACAAAAGACTGATAAATAAGGCAAATAGCATTGGATATAAGCGCCGTTACAGTAGGGCCATTTAAGCCAAACAACACTTGCGCGGGAGCCATGACAGCAACAGCACTGATTAAGGACAATATGCTGCCAACAAATACCCCTCGGTAGTTATCAAGAGAAACCAGCAAATCGTTGACAAACCAAGCAATGCCAGTCAAAAAGGCACAAGCCAACATAGGCTGAAGGAGATCAGAGTGTTTGGCTATTCCAGCGCCATAAAACAAAGACAGCAATAATTTGCCGAAAAAGAAAAGCGCAACTGCTGATATGACGCCGACAAATAAAATACCGGCAAGTATTTTACCTATAAGCGTAAAAAAGGACTTTTCCCTAGAATAGTAACGCTCTACTAAATAACCTAATAAAGGATTATAGATATACGTCGCACCCATTTGGATAATTGCCACGGGAGCAGCAACTGATGCATAAATGCCTAGAGCAGAATCTCCGAATGTATAAGATAAATACTGCCTTGGAATATTCGGCGCCGCAGAAGCAGCAATGCCGCCCAGAACGATGGGCAAACAGCCACATAGGAAAGCTCTGACCTTCGCTTGGGTAATTCCAAGTTTGATTGCAGAGATTCGATTTGATCTCGGATAATCGTAAATAACACCGATACCTATAGTCACTACCGTCATTAGCAACAATGCACCTTCGAGGCTATTTAACAGCCCAAAGACAACAATGAACGAAAGGAGAGAACCAATGCCCTGCATTATGAGGGATTTCCCAATATAGTCCATCCTATGGCCAACCTGATCATTGGCATGCATGACATCAATAACTAAGCCGGCGGTTTTATAGAGAGCATACAAAAGAACAGCAGGCACCGTATCAATACGACACGTCGCAATGGAATAGACGGCCAACATTGCAAACGCCATAAACGTAGTAAAGAAACGAAAAGTCAGGTATTCACCAGCAGAGTTTTTCCTTTCAACATCTGCAATTTGTACCGTGTACATCCTGTATTGGGCCAATTGAGAAAACATGTTGAAAATAGACATAGCAAGGGAATAAATTCCAGCAGCACTATATCCATCAGACAGTCGAACGACCAATATAGTGATTAGCCATTGACAGCCTAAATTCGTCAACGAGCCAACGGTATTCCAGAACATATTGTGTTTAATCGAAAGAGTCTTCTCTGTGGCTTCCACAAATATAAGCGCCCTTCTGAACAAGTCGCGATTCGGATACGAAGCTATTTTGCTTCTTTAATCATGTTTAAAATCAAAAGAAACAGCCAATTCGGTACAAGTCGCATAATGATTTCAGCTTTAGCAATGGACGGGCAAGCTCGTCGATATTTAAGCAAGCCAATTATGGAGCGTCGCTCCCTTGCATCGGCGAACCCCATTATTTCCTTTAGGTGCGGTGAATCAGGAAATCTTTCGGCAAATTGCTTAGCTGTATCAACCCTGTTTTTAACTCTTGTTAAATACCAATCATCTTTTGAAGCAACACCCGCAAGGAATCCAGTTTCATTCCCGCCATGTCGACGATACTTAACCAAGGGAGTCGTTGTAAAACTGCACTTCCCCAGTTCGCTGCAGCCCAATGTCAACCACAAATCATGTGCAGTGGATTCCGGAAAGGGAATCATCGACTTAGCAGCACTCGCATCTAGCATGAGAGCCATACCAATGCCGTAGCATACACTTGCAGCCTGAATAGTAATATCCTCTCCGGAGCACCAATTTACTTCAGGCGAATTTGGATGAGCTTTTCTGTAGCTCTCTACCAGCATGTTTCCGTTTTCGTCGATTACCGATCTATCGCAAACATCAAGAATTGAGCCTTCTTCTAGCATATGGTTGAGCGAAACTTGAACTCTGTTAGGCTCCCAAATATCATCTTGATCGCAAAATACTACGTAATCCCCTTCTGCCAAAGAGAGTAGTGCCTCGAACGATTTGACATAACCGAGATTTTTATCGCCATGATAATAACGATAGGCGTTTTTCTTTATATGCTCTTGGATAAACCCCTCTAAAGAGGCCGATTCGGGGCAGTCATTTCTGACCAAAAGCGTAACCGGAAACGTTTGTTCATCAATCGAATCAAGTTGAGCGGCGAAAAACTTAAGATCAGGTTTATATGCTGAAAGAAGTACGCATACGCCTGTACCATTTCCCTTTTCTATTTCCAAAAATCCTCCCAAAGTCATGTTTTCAAGATTAGCAAAGCAATCATTAGAGATTTAAGGTGTTGTTTATTACGCTCAAAAAAGACAGGAGAAGGCTCGGCCTTTAGATAATACATGGCGGCAAATTGAATGGTGCTCCCGTAATTTTTAACACCAACACCGACATCTCGCCCCCCCCCTAGAGGGAGCGAGATGGTTGGCTTTTCAAAATAATCTGAAAAGGAAGCTCGTAGAGAATTAAAATCCTGCGCACCGGAAGTGCATACAGTTTATGACTGCCTTCTCATGAAACCGCTTGCCAAATCAAAGCACCTCAATTGGAAAAGAGTCCCTTAAGAATCAGTGTCTTTCTCCCACCTTTAAAGACACTTGTCCAATATCAATAGGTAACAACCTTTGTTCCATAAGGAATGTTATCGTAAATCCATTTTGCGTTCTGGATCTCAAGGCGCACACATCCTGCAGAGGATGGAACGCCCATCGTGGGATCCATCACCCGGTTACTGTTGACGTAGTAGGGCGAAGAATGGAATAGATAATCACCGTAGAACTGTGTGTAGTAATAGCAAGTATATCCATGCCCAAAGGAGTATCCCTTTCCGTAGACTTGGTACTCCCCTATCACAGTTGGCGTACTGGCTTTTCCCGTCGAACATACATATCGACGGTTTAAGGACCAATTATTCCATGACCCAGTGTAGATGCTCGTGATACAACGCGACGTATCGACAAGTATCAGCCAATTTGTATTGCTTGAATAACTTTGAGCTTTAGCGTCCATATAGTCTGACACCCACGCGCCGTTAGCCATGAAGTAATTCCAGGATCCGTCCACAACGCGCCAGCCAGTAGCCATAGCCCCACTAGCATCAAGCCAATACCAGGTGCCGCCCAAATTGAGCCATCCCGTCTGCATATAACCAGACGAATTCAAGTAATACCAATATCCGTTAACGGCAACCCAACCGGTTTTCATAACGTAAGTAGATGGATCTAAATAGAACCAGGAGCCATCCTTGCTCAGCCAGCCAGATCGTGCATAGCCAGCGGTCTCATCAAAGAAGTACCATTTTCCGTTAACGTTCTGCCAGCCGACGCTCAAGGAGCCATTAGTCGGATCAGCATAGAAAATGCAGCCACCAAGCGTCACGAAACCGCGCGCTTCGACCAATTCGCCATCGCCGTTTGAAGTAAATAACTTCCCATTGCGCAATGTTCCGCACAACGAGCAGTCAGAACCAGCAAAAGCCTTAGACGGACCATCCTGAACCGAGTCCTGGACATCTACCCATTCACGACAAGCAACAGCGCCTGAGCCTTTTGCATAATAGCTTTTCCCATTTACAGAAAAATGCCCGAGCAGCATTTTGCCGTCGACGGCAGGATCAAGATAATAGTATTGGCTACCGTCCTTCAGCCAACCCGTCTTTACAATACCCGATGCATTAGATGGCTCAGCGTAATACCAGTCTCCATCGCTCATAAACCAGCCGAGTGACAGCGCTCCCGTTGAAGAAAAATGATACCGATTCGATCCGATGGAAAAAAAGCCGGTAACCATTCTATTGTCATTTGCGATATCGAGCCAATACCAAGCGCCGTTCACCGAACGCCAGCCCGACGCAAGTGCGCCGGAACCGTCTGCGTAATACCAGTCCGTACCATCAAACGCCCAACCAACAGCCATTGCACCGGAATCCGATAAATAATAACGTGATGAGCCAACGGAAACGATTCCCCTAGACATAGCACCATCATTGGCGGGATCAAGCCAATACCAGTTATTGCCAGTTTGAAGCCAACCGGTTAAGACTTCACCATTGCTACCCCAATACCATAAACCGTTATCAAGACACCATCCATTAATCAGTCCATAGGTTCCAAGAAGATAAGGATGCCCATCGATAACACGTCGCCCAGTAACCATGGAACAGCCGTCAAGGGAGTCAAACCAGTACCATTGGCCTCCGATAAGCTGCCAACCATTTGCCAAAGCGCCTGATGGACTCGCGTAATACCACTTATTGTCAGTAAAAATCCAGCCGCAACTCATCGCGCCGTCACGAGCGGGGTCCAAATAAAACAACGAGCCGTCAACATTCTGCATTCCGGTCAAACGGCAGTCGTCAAGATAGTAATACCAGGACAAACCGTCCCATTGCCATCCAGATAGTTTTTCCGTCGTCGACGAGTCTTGGCTTTCGACAACCTGTGGATTCGAATCTTCCGCTGTTTTGCCAGCATAATCGTTGGAATCTTGAGCGAGACCGCCGCCGACAAAAGCACCCGACCCTTCCGTCGAGTCGCGCTCTACGATATCGTTATCCGCCCCCTCTTCCACGGCATAAGCAGTGCAAGAAAACGCGGGGGCGAAAACCGAGAGCGAGGCGGATAGTAGCACCAAGCCGATTGCTCGCCAGCAAATTCGATGATCAATCCGAGCATTCATTTCAGGCCCCCAACCGGTACCGACTGTCTTACAAGGAATCAATTAGATAAACGGACGGGCTGCGCCGATCACATTTCCCCTAGCGCTGACGGGATGAATACCGACACCCTGATGAGGCCAGGAGTCAATCATCATACCGCCGCCAAGTGCGATTGCGATATGCCCGCGATAATAAATCACATCGCCACGCTGAATCGAGCTGGTGCTCACGGGCATAAAGATGTTGCTTCGATACCAATTCATCGAATTGTAGGTTTGGCTTGGATCCCAGCGATGGTTATAAGGGTTGTAAACACCCATATCCATGCCAGTAGCATAAAGACATTGCAAGACAAAACCAGAGCAATCAACAGCCCCGCCGGGAGCGGTAGACCAAGGCTCAATATATTGCGTACCGATATATTCGTAAGCACGCTGAATAAAGGCATTCACGCAATCTTCCCGCGTCGCTTCGACAGAAATGCGAGAAGGAGTCACATAGGTAAAGTAGCCAGTGCAGTAGCTAGGCAACTGAACAGTCCAAGAGCTGACCTGGGGATACTGCGGAGGATTTTGCCAGCCAACCTTGTCGCACTGGCCATCGCTCCAGAAAATTCGACGCACGCCATCGATGGTTCTTGCGCCTGTTGCCATAGCACCGCTGCCGTCTAGCCAATACCACTTACCCGAATCTTTAAGCCAGCCAACATGCATGCTGCCGTTGGAGTCAAGGTAATACCATGTTCCATTGAGGCATTTCCAACCAGTTGCCATTTTTCCGTCGGCGTTTAGGTAAAACCATGCACCGTCAGTAAAAACCCATCCAGTTTTCATCGCACCAGAATCGGCATCAAGCCAATACCAATCGCCATCAATCTGCAGCCATCCACGATGAATGACGCCCGTTCCGGGCTCAGCATAAAACCTTTGATTTGCAACATTAACCCAACCGGACGCAACCTGCCAGCCATCAGCTCCAGCTGTTTTTAGGATAGTACCGTTTTCGCGGATCACATCTTTGCAAAGATATCCATTGCCATCGGCATATCTTTCTACGCCGTCTTTAACGGTAATCCAGCTTGACACCACAAGTCTACCGCTCAGGTTTGCGAAACAATCGTTGCCGCCCACCTCAAATAAGCCCGTTTTCATGAGATGGCTAGCAGGGTCCAGGTAATACCAACTCACGCCCTCTTTATACCAGCCAGAAATAAGCGCGCCAGATTCAGAGGCAAAATACCAGCCGTCCTCGGACTGAGCCCAACCAATAGCCATAGCCCCATTCGAATTCAAATAATATGCTGCATTGCCAAGGTCTAAATACCCAACAGACATTTTGCCGTCGGAAGCCGGATCGAGATAATACCAGGTTCCGTTAACGAGTTGCCAGCCAGTGACCGCAATACCATTAGAGCAGTAATACCAATCTACTCCATCTTTGAACCATCCATTTACGAGGCCATAGTCGCCAAAAATGTAGGTACTTCCATCGATCTCGTGACGACCTTTGAACATAGCCAGCGTCTGAGAGTCAAAATAATAGCGAGTCCCACCTATCGTCTGCCATGACGAAGCAAGTGCGCCCGATGGATATGCCCAGTACCAATTCCCGTCAACGATAATCCAGCCGGTTTTCATAGCACCAGTGGCATCTAAATAGTATTTCCCGCTCCCGAGGTCGACAAAACCAACCTGCATTATATGGGTGGCAGGATCCAGGTAATACCATGTGCCGTCTTGATAAAACCAATCAGCAGCTAAATCGCCTCCAGCATTGGCATAAAACCAATTTCCATCTGAGTTACGTAGCCAGCAGTTCTGATATAGCGCGCCAAAAGGCGTTGCGGCATTGCCGTCATTCGCATAAAACGAAGCAGTCGATCCGCCAGCATCGGTCACATTGAAATAACCTGTCTGCATTGCACCATCATTGGCCGGATCAAGCCAATACCAATAGCCCCCGCTTTGCAGCCAGCCAGTTTGGTGTTTACCGTTTTTTCCGTAATACCAAACTCCAGACGACTCGTCTCGTTGCCAGCCATCTTTTATGACGGAAGAATTATCAGGTTGCAAATCATCGGAAACCACAGAAGAAAAATCCGCTTTTGACTCAATACTCTGAGCCTCAACGGAATCCTGTGCAAACGCGACATTCGCACTCAGGGGCAAGCAGCAAGCAGTGATTAATGACGCAGCAGCACAAACAAGCGTGGCCTTCTTTTCGAATCGATACATAAGCGACCCTCCCAGATATCCTATTTAGTTATTTTAATCCACCTTTCGAGATTGATTTTCGCTACTTTCTGTTCAGTCTATGTAGCTAAATTCAATTGATTGAACATATCGTTCAATCATTCTATTCTCTTCCTAAGCAATGAACATCTTAATTGGAGGCCTGCAGTGGAACTGACCAAGCGTAACTTTACAGTTCTGTACGAATACCTAAAGAACCCATATGCCAGCCAGCGAGAAGTTGCCGAGCGCACCGGCCTTTCACTTGGATCAGTAAACGCAGCGAATAAAGAGCTCACGAATGAGGGGCTTCTCGAATCGGACAGCCTAACCGACGGCGGTTACGAAGCGCTTCATCCCTATAAGGTTGAAAACGCAGTGATATTGGCTGCGGGGCTTTCGAGCCGCTTTGCTCCCATTTCGTATGAAAAGCCCAAAGGCCTTTTAAAAGTACGTGGTGAGATCCTCATTGAGCGACAGATTAGGCAGCTGCAAGACGCAGGTATCAGCAATATCACCGTCGTTGTCGGCTATAAAAAAGAATATTTCTTCTATCTCGAAAGCAAGTTCGGCGTCTCGATTGTCGTCAACAACGAATATGCATCCAAAAATAACCACGCATCGCTTATGTGCGTAAAAGAGCGGCTTGGCAACACCTATATTTGCTCAAGCGATGATTACCTTCTAAACAATCCGTTCGAAGCATACGTTTGGAAAGCATTTTATTCTGCTCAATATGCTGAAGGCGCCACCAAAGAATGGTGCATTCAAACCGGAGCAATGGACAGAATTACCAATGTTACGGTTGGCGGTTCCGATGCTTGGTATATGCTCGGACATGTCTACTTTGATAAAGCCTTCTCGCTTGCATTTAAGCAGATTCTCGAAACGGAATATAACAAGCCCGAAACAACGGACAAGCTTTGGGAAGATCTATATATCGAGCACATCAAGGAGCTCGATATGGTTATCAAGAAGTATCCTGAGGGCGAGATCAACGAATTCGATTCTCTTGATGAGCTGCGTGCCTTTGATCCGCATTTTATCGAAAACGTTGACTCCGATATTTTCGATAACATCGAGCAAGTGCTCGGCTGCTCCAAATCAGAGATTCACGACGTTTATCCCCTTAAACAAGGTCTTACGAATCTATCGTGCCACTTTAGAACCAATGACGGAGAGTACGTTTACCGCCATCCGGGAGTCGGGACCGAACTGCTTATTAACAGAAATGGAGAAGTAGCCGCACTTAAAAAGGCCAAGGAGCTCGGCCTTGACGACACGTTCATTCATGAGGACCCAAAGCGTGGTTGGAAAATTTCGAAGTTTGTACCCAACGCAAAGCAGCCTGACCCGCATGATCCCGCCCAAATGAATCGAATGATGCAGATGTGTCGTTCGCTTCACGAGAGTGGTGCAAATGTTGAAACCGAATTTGACTTCTACCTCGAAGCGAAGCGCTACGAATCACTTCTTCTGGAAAAAGGTCCCATCGACATTCCAGGCTACAGGGAAATGTCCGCCGAAATCGATGAATTGGAGCACTTTGTACAGGCCGATAATGCACCAAAATGCCTTTGCCACAATGACTTCTTTTACCTCAATTTCCTTATCGATGAGAACGACAAGTACTATCTCATTGACTGGGAATATGCTGGCATGAGCGATTACGCAAACGATTTTGGAACATGCAGTGTCTGCTGCGAGCTTTCCGAAGATGAAGTCGACCGCGCGCTTGATGCATATTTTGGGCGCAAGGCAACAAACAACGAAATTGCGCATAACTATGCGCACATTGCCCTTGCAGGATGGTGCTGGTACCTCTGGTCTCTTCTGAAAGAAGCCGAAGGCGACTTCGTGGGCGAATGGCTCTATATCTACTTCAATTACGGTGCCAAATACCTCAAAAAGGCACTGGAGATCTATCGGAAAGGTGAGTAACGATGCAATTCGGCTTTTTTAGCGGTCTTCTTTGGGGCCTTGATACAGTAATTCTTGGAATCGGCTTGGCGCTTGCGCCCTATATTGGATCGGCGGAAGCGCTTGCATGCGCCTCCATTGCGGGATCCTTTCTCCATGATGCCTTCTGTGCAATTTGGCTCTTTGGCTACATGGGAGTCCGAGGCAGACTAAAAGACACGCTCGCTGCACTTAAAACTCGTTCGGGCAAGGTCGTCATCGCCGGCGCCCTACTCGGTGGACCTATCGGAATGACCGGCTACGTATTGGCAATTAATAACATCGGAGCTGCCTACACGGCAATCATCTCCGCCTTCTATCCCGCAGTCGGAGCATTCCTTTCCTTCGTACTGCTGAAGGAGAAAATGGGCAAAGGCCAGATTCTTTCCCTTCTCGTTGCTCTTTGCGGTGTAATGACGATGGGCTATCTATCGGCCGGATCGAGCGAGATTGCAAATGCCCCCCTCGGCTTACTCGGCGCAGTGCTTGCCGTTATTGGATGGGGATCCGAAGCGGTGCTGTGCGCATGGGGAATGAAAGATGATGCCGTTGATGACGAAACAGCTTTGCAAATCCGCGAAACTACAAGTGCGCTTGTTTATGGAGCGCTCGTACTCCCCCTCTTCGGAGCATGGCATTTCACGTTGGGCGCTATCCCAAGCATGCCCACATTGATTATTGCACTCGCCGGACTCGCAGGAACTGCATCCTATCTGTTCTATTACAAGGGCATTGCGGCAATCGGAGCAGCGCGTGCGATGGCTCTGAATATCTCCTATTCGGCATGGTCAGTGGTCTTTGGCCTGATCTTGCTTGGAACAATTCCCGACATGGCATCCGTAATCTGCTGCGTTGTAATTGTATGCGGAACAGTTTTGGCAGCCAGTAACTGGGACGAACTATTTGGACGTAAGAAGACGGCGTAGCTAGATTAACAATGTAGCAAAAGGGGAGAGCTCGTCGAGCTCTCCCCTTTTAGCATCATGGCTATTCAATTACCACGGCCTGGCTATCCATCTGTTGCCACGTGCCGAAGAACACTTGGGCATTTCGCGTAACATTGCCGTTAATCGAATCCGAAAGATAGACAATTCCCTGCTCGTCATCATAGCCTTTAAGGACTACGGCATGATTACCGCCCCACAGACCATAGGAATGCCCGTTATACCAACGCGCAGCATAACGGCCTCCTGGCCAACTTCCCCATTCGGTATTCCACATCTCAACAGGTTGACCACAGGTCAGCCTGTTCTTAATGGAAGAAATTGACGAGAAAGAGACGTCTTTTGCCTGCTTGCCACTTCCAGCAGCACGCAGAAAGTTATTACCAGCAATAGTAATCGCAGGTGCGACGCATCCCATGAGACCCCCGCTGCTACGCCTTGGATTGCCATCAAAAGCGGTAACAAAATTGCCATTACTTCCCTTGGGCAAATAGTAATCCGCAATAATCGTCTTACCTAAACCGAAACCATAGTAGTTAAGCAAGTTTGTAAGGGCAACCGACTCACAGCCAGTAGGAAGTTCCGGGTACTGCGAATAGCACGGGACATCGACCCAAGCGCCAACCATTGCGCCGGATGAACTGAACTTGTAGTCAGTAGAGCCGATCCAATACCAACCGTTGCTCAACATTACTCCCCCACGTGCGGCATCAAGGTAATACCATGTGCCCCCACGGGAAAGCCATCCAGTCAGAATTACCCCATTAGCAGAACAATAATATCGAGAACCCTGACTCTCAATCCAGCCCGTTCTGGCATTACCGTCATCGTCAATCAGCTGGATTCCCGAATCGGTCATTATGCCTTTAAGGTCAATTGCGCCGCTGGATGACGAATGATACATCCAAGACCCATCACCGTTTGACCAGCAATTAGCCATCATCTTGCCGGTACTATTAAATATGTATTCACATGATCCGATAGTTTGAACGCCCGTGGTCATGGCATGCGTCGAGGGGTCGAGCCAGTACCATGCACCGCTTAGGCTGAGCCATCCGGAGGCGAGGGCACCGGAGCCCGTCGCGTAGTACCAGGTCCCGCCGTCGAGCACCCATCCGGTCGCCATCGCGCCGGAGGCGCTGAACCAGTACGCTGAGTCGTTGCACACGTGAAGGCCCGTCACCATGGCGCCGCCCGCGTCGGGGTCGAGCCAGTACCAGGAGCCGCCGGTGTAAAGCCAGCCGGTCGAGGCGATGCCGTTCGCAAACCAGTACCAGGAGCCGTCGACGAGGCCCCATCCGTTAAGGGGGCCGCAGCTGCCGAAGTAGCGGCGGACGCCCTGCGCATCGGTCTGGTAGCCCGTCAGCATGGCCCCTGTCCGGGCGTCGAAGCAGTAGGGCACGCCGCCGACGGATACGGGGCCGCGCGCCAGCGCGCCGGATCCCGTCGCGTAGTACCAGGTACCGCCGTCGAGGAGCCATCCGGTAGCCATCGCGCCGGACGCATTAAACCAGTACAGTGAGCCGTTGCACTCGTGAAAGCCGGTAGCCATGGCGTGCGTCGAGGGGTCAAGCCAGTACCACGTACCGTTTAGGTTGAGCCAGCCGGAGGCGAGGGCGCCGGAGCCCGTCGCGTAGTACCAGGTGCCGCCGTCGAGCACCCACCCGGTCGCCATCGCGCCGGAGGCGTCAAACCAGTACGCGGAGCCATTGCACTCATGGAGCCCGATGGCCATGGCATGCGTCGAGGGGTCGAGCCAGTACCAGGCCCCATTGGTATAGAGCCAGCCAGAATGCAGCGAGACCGGATTAACTGAATCCACATAGAACCAGTTACCGTCAAACGAATTCCAACCCTGATTCCATTTAACGGATTCTTGAGCAGACCCATCATTGATTGAATCGGAAGAATTAAGAGTCGAGGAGACGGATTGCTGCTCAAAATCAGTAGGGATGGAGGAGCTTATGGATTCTGCGTTCGCGATATCAACCACACCGGGCCCAGCGAGCAGTAGAGTTGAAAGAATGATTAGGATTAATGTTATTCGCTTTTTCCTTGCCATGTCAGCCCCCAGTAGTAACCAATTTTTACATAAACATAGTCTACAAATGGATAGCTAAGAGCAATATGTAATTAGAAAAAAGCAATTAAAGAAGAGTTGCTAGCCGAGCCAAGCACCATTACTAGCAAAAGAGTATTGTGCCCCGTCGATCTGCTGAACACCAGTAACCATAGCGTGCGTCGAGGGATCGAGCCAGTACCAGGCGCCGCCGACATATGCCCAGCCGGAGGCCAGCGCGCCGGAGCCCGTCGCGTAGTACCAGGTTCCGCCGTCGAGGACCCATCCGGTCGCCATCGAGCCGGAGCCGTTGAACCAGTACATGGAGCCGTTGCACCCATGGAGCCCGGTGGCCATGACGTGCGTCGAGGGATCGAGCCAGTACCACGTACCGTTTAGGTTGAGCCAGCCGGAGGCGAGGGCACCGGAGCCAGTCGCGTAGTACCAGGTCCCGCCGTCGAGGACCCACCCGGTCGCCATGGCGCCGGACGAATTAAACCAGTACAGGGAGCCGTTGCACTCGTGAAGGCCGGTTGCCATGGCACCGCCCGCGTCGGGCTCGAGCCAGTACCACGTGCCGCTCTGAAACAACCATCCGGCATACGCCTTGCCGTTGGAGGCTGCATAATACCAGGTGCTGTCAATTAGTTGCCAATGATAAAGGGAGACATCAACATACGCGTAGTTCATATCAACGTTGCCGTTGATTCCAGGGACTTTTCCGTTGCTCTTATACTGCCAAAAACTGTAATTGCCGGTATAGTCACATTGCGAGTTATATTGAGCAATCCAATGATCCCAAGAGCTACTCTTAAATACAGAGTCAGTCAAAATGTTGTTAAACCAATTTAAATTTGCATAAATACCAGGCTCATATCCTGCGGCAGAAATCCTATTACAAAAAACCTGCGCCCTCGATGCAATTCCGGTTTGACGTCCATTTGCAATTATCGAGTTATCCTCAAGATCGTAATACACCGGCAATCTTGGATTATGTCCAGAAAGGCAATTGATCACCATTGATGCCTCATCGGCTGCCTGCTGATTATCAAAAGCATATGAATAGATATAGACGCCGTAGGGAATTCCGAGTCGCTCGCACTCAGAAATATTTCGATTAAATTGATAGTCAACTCGACCGCCCCAAGATGGAGCGCCAAATCCAACACGCAGAATAGCGAAATCGATACCAGAAGCCTTAACAGCATTCCAGTCAATACGTCCTTGATGCTCACTGACATCGATGCCCTGCGCCGTAGCCCCATCGGGAAGAATGTCCATGGACAATAAGGCTATTCCATCTTCTTCGGAAGAAGCATCCTCTGCAACCAATTGCCCATCCTCATAACGCCAGGAATTCTCAACTAGGGACCGCGCAGCTTCCGCGTTCGAGGGAAAAACAAACACAGAAATGGGCGCAAGGACCATCAGCACCAACAATGCCGAAAATAACTTAAGATGTTTGCTCATGTAAACCTCGTCATTCGTTCTTGTTTGCGTTTAGCTTACAGCATGGCTGTGAAAGATTTCTGAACATCCAACTGGACAAGATGCCATCTAGGACGACAAATAACTGCACGCAATACCACAATGTAAACAAGAACTTCCCAGCAGGGTGAAACCAAGGACTCCTAGTCCCTACTCTTAGCCCCAAAGAATGCCGACATCAGTTAGCTTTCAAACCAGATGTCAAAAAGGTAGGGGACCCAGAGAGTCCCCTACAACGCGAAATTCTAACGAATCAAGATTACTTTCGATGGGCCCAAAGCAGTCAAACCGGAGATGCGATTTCCATAACCATCACTATGCCAGAACAAATTTTCGCTCGGCGAATTGCCCCAGAAAAAGCCAATGTGGCTATCGTCCGCATATGGGTTGTAAGGATTGAAGAACACAATGTCCCCCTTACGAGCCAAACCACTACGTAACAACTCATCAATAGAGTTGAAATAAGTCACGTTCGCACACGTATCGATTGCGTAGCCGTACCAACGATAAGCGTTTACGCAGCCGCCCCTTCCGGGACCTCCACTCCAAGGGGAATGGCTCTGCTCGGCGGCAATGGGAGCTAAATTCCCGCCCGCCTTCATATATGCATGCGATACAAATCCACCACAATTCATGCCCGTATAACCGTCCCAACGCGGATCACCCTTTGGGTACATGCACGTTTCCTGGCTGAGATGCGTGTCGTAGCGTGTTCCACGGTAATAGCCGTCGTTTTCGTGGCTCATAAGCCAATTGACCAAGCTGGACCTATTGACCCCCAAAACAGAACCAGACGTATTCAACCATGCACCACTTGCATTGAAGTAATAGTCAACGCCATCGATTTTCAGCCACCCGTTAGCAAACATGGCACCCGAAGGCTGGAGCCAGTACCACGTACCGCCGTCATTAAGCCATCCAGTTTTCATCTTGAATGTGGAAGGGTCCATCCAATACCACGCACCGTTGACATATTGCCAACCAGACTTAAGGACACCATTGGAAGATGCGTAATACCAAGTATTGCCACTTTCGTCAGAAGCGTCTTTCGACATAATCCAACCAGACGCCACGTTAACGACACCATTCGCATCCGCATAGAAAACCGCATCTCCAATATGAATCACACCTGGCAATGAAGACGAGTCAGTACGATCAGCGACTACAGGAGATCCATCAGATGAAGTAGGCAACGGCTCGCTCAGTGCTCCAGACGAATTCGCCCATGCCATACCATCGTTCAAGTTGATCCAGCACGAAGATGCCATTGCACCGGAATCATAAGAAAAATAGCGCTTGCTTCCTACCGCAAATTCACCAGTACGCATTGCGCCGGATACATCATCAAGGTAATACCAGGCGCTTCCGGACTTTATCCATCGCCCTCGTTGAATAGCTCCGTTTGATGCGGCGTAATACCAAGTACCATCAGCAAGTGCCCAGCCTGTTGCCATGGCACCTGAGCTCGTAAGGAAATAGGTGGACGAGCCCACTTGCACAAAGCCCGTGAGCATAATATGGCTTCCTGGATCCAGGTAATACCAAGAATTCCCTAGAAGTAACCAACCTCCATGCAGTAAGCCGTTGGAGTCAGCGTAATACCAGTTGTTGTCAATAAGTGCCCACTGGGAGGATAGCATGGCCCCTGAACTGTTAAAGATATAAGAGGTGCCATTGCATTCATTCAGCCCGGTGGCCATAGAACCGTCTGCAGGATCAAGCCAGTACCAACGACCCCCATCCGAGAGCCAGCCCTTTACCAGAGCGCCAGAGCCGGAAAAATAATGCCAGACAGAAGCATCAAGATGCCATCCGATAAGCATTGCACCAGAAGAAGAGAATCCATACGTGGCTCCCCCAATCTGCAGCATCGCATCGTGGACCATCTTGCCCTCATCATCCAGCCAATACCAGTTGCTGCCGTCTGAAAGCCAGCCTTTTACCATGGCGCCAGAACCGGAGAAATAACGCCAAGCAGAAGTGGAGCCCGTAGAATCTAGGTACCAGCCGACACGCATTGCGCCCGAAGAGGAGAAGGCATACGTCGCACCCCCGACTTGAACCAACCCATCCTGAGCCATTCGACCTTCGTCGTCGAACCAGTACCACCTACCGTTTATATGTCTCCAAGAAGAAACAGCGATTGTTCCGTCGGACAAGCCCCAACGCCAAAAACCAGCCCCTTCTTCGGGTGATATCCACCCCTGATGCCAAATAATTTGATTCGAAACCTCGGAAGGGGTCTCATTATCCACCTGAGAGTTCTGCTCGACAGCGAAGGTCGATTCGCGCTGAGCATCAACGCCTGACTCGACAGAAGCAATAGCAACGTTAGATGCGGGACCTTCGTCAGTGTTATTCGAATCAAGGGCGTATAACATCGAGGGCGAACCCAAAAGGAGCCCAAAAGAAATGAGGCCCGAAAAAGCCAGCACTCCGAATGACCATTTCTTCATAACAGCACGGTATCCAATCACGCAGCGGCCCCGTCGCTTCAGGGCAACGGGGCCTCAATCAAAACTAACTCAGTAATGTACTAGCCAATTTGCTGGCAGTTTTTGCACTCTCGTGAAGCGCCACGCCTCTGGGCCTCCTGGATAGAGATCTGCGAATAGCCCTTTGCGTCCTTGCCAACGGTACGGCACTTATGCGTATGGTAAACATGGCTACCGCTCTTATACCAAACTAAACCGTAGCCCGGAATCCACTTGCCGTCCTCGCCGACATAGTAGGAGCCAACCCAGGCATTCGTAGCCATGGCACCGGAAGACTGGAGGTAGTAGTCGCCGACCCAGGCGTCGTGGGCCATAGCGCCGGAACCGCTAAAGTAGTACCAGGCGCCGCCGACCTGACGCCAGCCGGTGGCCATCGCGCCGGAATCGTCGAACCAGTACCAAACTCCACCAACGTTAGCCCAAGAGTTAGAGGCCATAGCGCCCGAACCTCCGAGCCAATACCACGTGCCGCCATTGCTGAGCCAGCCGGTTGCCATGGCGCCCGAACCGCTCGCATAGTACCAAGAGCCGCCTGCCAAGAACCAGCCAGTGGCCATTGCACCGGAGTCGCCGAACCAGTACCAGGAGCCGCCGAGGCTGCGCCAGCTGTTAGCGACCATGGCGCCAGAACCGTCGAGGTAGTACCACGTACCGCCGATGTTGAGCCAGCCAGTGGCCATCGCACCGGAAGCGTTGGCGTAGTACCACGTCCCCGAAACGTTGATCCAGCCGGTCAGCATGACACCATACTCGTCGAAATAATACCAAGTTCCACCGATATTATGCCAACCGGTCAGCAGTTCGCCACTGGAGGTCGCATAGAACCACTTTCCATAGATGGAGTCATAGAGCCAGCCGCTATGCTGCATGCGGCCATCGGCGTTGACACCAGGGGTGTTCAGGAAGTAGTTCTTGCCGTCAATCTGAACTCGGCCGTATGCCATATCATGGCTTTCGGGGTAGAAGTAATACTTGTCCCCACCGATAGACTGCCAGCCCGACACCGCGATCCCGTCAGCGCCAAAATAGTACCAGACAGCTTCGTATTCGTTATGCCACTGGTTCGTGACCATGGCGCCAGTTTCGGGATCGAAATAGCGAAGGTTGCCGTCCTCGCACCGAACGAGTCCAGTCTTCGGACGACCGTCGGAACACCATTCCGTAATCGGTCCACCGCCTCCGCCACCGCCAGCAATATCAGCAAATGAGGGCGCCGGGGCAACCGTCATGCAGACAGCGGCAAATGCAACAACTCCCAGCACTGTTAGTCCGCGCCATCTTTCTCGAAGGTTTTTCATACGACATCCTTTCTCCGAGATTTAAGGCTCTCTTAAGATATTTTTAAACTATCAATTCAGTATTTCAACGGGAAATCGATAAAAGGTGTCTTTGTGACTGCAATTTAAATATGAGTCGCCACACCTCAACCGTTACGTTAAATAGCTTCTGAGTCAAACCGAGCACATAAGCGAACCAATTTAATTAATACGGCCACCTAAAAAATCCTGACACACGTTTTCGATATGACAAGAGCTACTTGAACGAGGAGTACTTGAACCCCACCGCTCTTGCAGCTCTTGAGAAAACTTTGCCGGATCTTGGAATTACTTCGCTCTAAAGCGAGAAATACTCACTGTCGGAGGATAGGTTTGGTCCGAGCCACGGGTCGCCATCGAGGAAGAGCTCAGGCCAGCGCTGCATGAACAGCGCCTGCTCACGCTTCCAGCGGCGCAGCTTTTCCTCGTTGGCCTCTTCCCTGCCGCGCGAGGTGAACTCGTAGTGGTACAGCTCGGCATGGGGCGTAAAGATGGCGCGGTAGCCGGCCTCCCACACGCGCAGGCAAAAGTCAGCGTCGTTAAAACCGACGGCGAATTCCTCGTTATAGCCTCCGACCTGTTCAAATACGTCGCGTCGCACCATCTGGCAGGCGCCCGTTACGGCGCTAAAGTTGCCCGGGCGCACAGCGCGGGCAAGATAGCCCTCGCGCTTTGCCGAGAAGTCCTGGTTGGCATGGGCAAGTGCTCCACGCACGCCAACCAAAATGCCGGCATGCTGCACCAGATGATCGGCAAAGTAGAGTTTGGCGCCCACCACGCCCGCATCGGGACGCTGCAGATAGCCCATCATCTCTTCGATAAAGTCGGGGCTTATGACCTCGGTATCGTTGTTGAGCAGCAGCAGGTAGTCGCCCTTGGCATGCTCCACGCCAAAGTTAATGATCTGGGAGTAATTGAACTCACCCGGCCAGTACACAACGCGCGCGATACCCTTGCCTTCGGATGCCGCAGCCACGCGCTCTGGCAGGGTTTCGTAATACGCAAACGTCTCCGGGGCTTCGCTGTTGTTCTCCACCAAGACGATCTCGTAATTGGCATACGTTGCCTTCTGAGCGATCGACATCACGCAGGCATCGAGCGTCTCAATGTGATCCTTGGTGGGAATCACAATGCTCACCAGCGGCGCAGGCTCCGGCAGCGCATAGCGCATGCGGTAGACAAACGGCGTCTCGGTCTCCTCGACCGTTCCGCAAATGCCCAGCGTGTTAAAGTGGCGCTGAAGCGCAAGGCGCCCGGCTTCAATAGCATACGGCTTGCTATCGGCAGAGCCATCGGCGGTCGATCCCGGATGAACGCGCCAGTGATACAGCACGTGCGCAACATGCTCAAAGCGCGCGCCCGCTGCAAGACAGCGAAGCGTCAGGTCGTAGTCCTGGGCACCCGCAACGTCTTCTGGGGACATGCCAATGTAATCGATGAGCGCCTTCTCCACCATCAGGAAATGCGTCACACA
The DNA here is from genome assembly GCA_900550195.1 of uncultured Collinsella sp. Classification (GTDB taxonomy): domain Bacteria; phylum Actinomycetota; class Coriobacteriia; order Coriobacteriales; family Coriobacteriaceae; genus Collinsella. The sequence goes on along the minus strand of URRB01000006.1, from coordinate 94,470 downwards.
GTTATGGCTATAGAGCAGGTCGGCGTTGAGCTTGGTCTTAAAGACCGGCTGACCCCACTCCCCCGTTTTCTGAAACATGTCCTCGTCGCAGAACAGGACCTGGGGGCGCTCGCCCTCGGCCGCCTTATTCAGCGCGGAAACATACTGGAATAACGCGTCCGGTTCCAGAATGTCGTCATGGTCCAAGAACGCGATGTAGTCTCCAGCCGCCTGCTGAATACCAGCGTTGGTGTTGAGCACAATGCCGCCGTTGCCGGGCAGCTCAATGCGACGAACGCGCTCATCGTTGGCACTTGCTGCAAGATTGGCCACCGCATCCCATTCGGGCGAGGCGTCCATAAGCAGCAATTCCCAGTTGTCATAGCTCTGGGCTAGCACCGAGTCCAGCAGCTCGCGCAGGTAGACCCGATCAGTCTTGTAGCACGGCACCACAATGCTCACGAGCGGTCTATAGGCAAAGGCCGCCGAAGCGACACGCTGGCACGCCAAATCGCCCGGCTTTGCGCGATGTTGCTCAAACCAACGTCGATAAGCTGCGTCGTCTGCACGCGCGTCCTTCATGCGGTTCCAGCTGTCATCGAACATGCCGTTGTACAGGCGACCATCCATGGCGCAAAACCCGCTTTGGATCCGCTCTGTGGGATCGTTCACGATCGCGACAAAATCTCGTATATCCTGAGGCATCTCAACACTCAGATACGTTTTATTGACGCGGCAACCGTTGCGCTGGGGAACATCGACCTGCGATTCAAACACATGCACGGTGACATCGATGGCATTCATATGCGTATCAAAGATCTGGAGCTCAGGTGCGCACTGGGGGTCTCCAGCCCAGGTAACCTCATAGCGCCACACCGCGCCGGCGTCTGCCGGCAAATAGCGAATGGCATCGATCTCGTAGCGACCGCAGCATTCGCCACGCTGCGCATCGCGGATAAGCGCGCACAGCGAAGGCTTTGCTTTGTAGTTAATCTTGGATTCCAGCTTGGCCACGCGGCTATCAAGGCGAATGGAGCCCAACCTTTGGCCATCGGATGCAAAAACGACATCCATCGACGAGTCATCCAAAAACGGAAGCACCAAGACAGCGAGCTCGCGCTCGTAATCGGAAACGGAAGGGCAAAGCGCCAGCACACGGCCATGATCGACCGGGAGCACCAGCGACGGCACACAAGAACCGCTCGTCGTCGCATGGGCAAACGCTTGAGAACCCTCCTGCTCAATAAGCGCAGCGACATCCTGACCGGCAAAACGAAGCAGCACAAACAGACGGCCCTGACTGCGGCAAAGTGCCAAACGCTTGATACTCATCTACACTTCTCGCTTTCCCAGGGCGTTCGCCGCCATGCGCTTGCAGGCACCCAGACGCCCAAACCTCAAGACGTCGTAATCGAACATGAGCCTTTTGCACGCACGGGCATTGGGGGCCTTACTGGTAAGCGCCGCGCGCACCATAGCGGCAACAGACGGGGCACATTGTGCAAGCGCAGCATCGCTACCCACAGCAGAACCGGCAAGCGCTGTGGCAACGGCAGCAAACACCTTGCCGCAGTCCGAACCCAGCAACCTGAGCGCATCGTACAGCACCAGATCGCATAGGAAGTACGCCAGGTCCTCGGCATGCTGGACATCGAGACCGTCGCGCTGCCAGTCAGCCAGCACCGCGGAGTAAATCTTCACGTGCTCCAGCAGGCGCGTCTCGTCGTCGTAGCGCATGGTGTCCATGAGCGAACCCTTGCGCGCCACGCGGTAGTCATACAGCTTGTTCGAAATAAGCGCGGTCTTGCGCGAGCGACCGTACACGGCAAAATCGAAGACCTGGTCCTCGCCATACTTAACGGTTTCGTCGAACACGATCCCGTTACCCAGCAAAAACTCACGCTTGCAGGCGGTGCGCCATGCAAAGGGGCGAGATGCTTCCTTAAACAGTAGGTCGGAGCTATAGCCTTCAAACGACACATCGCGCGGGCTCAGCACATAGTTAAGCCACGGATACCCCGCCTCCAGCGGATACGGGTTCGCGCCAAAGGTCAAAACATCACAGCGCTCGCGCTCAAAGGTATCGACGATCACGCGGCATGCATCGGGCGTAAAGCGGTCGTCGGAATCCAAAAACGCGACGATAGACGCCGTGGACGCAGCGATGCCTGCATTACGCGCACTCGACAGGCCGCCATTGGGCTTATCGACCAGCGTGAAGCGCGCGTCTTTTTCGCAATAGGCGGCCGCAATATCGCGCGAGCCATCCGGCGAGCCATCGTTGACCAGCACGCCCTCCCAATCGGGCATGTCCTGCGCAAGCAGGGAGTCCAGGCACCAGGCCAGGCACTCCTCCACTTTATAGATGGGAACGACAACGGAAATCTTGGGGTTAGCCATAGTCACTCGCTCCTACTGTGCGGCCGGAACGTCATCGGGGTGCGGGTTGTCGCCGTAGGTGCGCTGATACGTCAGCACGCGCCAGACCAGCGACAGGCCGCCAATCTTAAAGTAGTGCTTAAACGTATTGAGCTTGCCGGGCTTCTTAAAGTCAAAGCGCGAATCGATATAAGCACGGGGCGACTTGACCATCAGGCGCAAGTCGGTCTCGCCGCGCGGATCGAACAGCGACAGATCAAAGCGACCGGCATCCCAATCGGCCTTGAGCTCGGGCGAAGCCTTCTCCCAAAACTGCTCGCGCAGCTCATCGACCAGACGCTCGTCATTCCAGCGATACGTATCGACCTTCATGCGCATTAAAATGCCCTGGAGCTGAACCTTGAGCTCGGGACGTTCATCCAAAAAGCGCTGCATCTCGGCGTATTCGTCGCACACGCAAAATACCTTGTTGGGCGAATTAACTGAGCTCTTCTCGTTGTCTTGGCGATAGCACAAAATGGGGTCCGCGATAAACGCTGCACGCTCGGCGCATGCCCAAACCTTAAAGTTAAAGCCTGCGTCCTGATACGAGGCGCCCGGCGTGGGAAGGAACCGAATCTGATTGTCGTTGAGGAACTCGCGCCGATAGATGGCCGACCAAATGGAAGGTTTGCGGTAGAAGATGCCCGGGCGATCGACGGGGCGATACGCGGCGCCCGTCATATACTCGCCGATGATCCCAAACAGCTCACGGCGCTCGCTGGGCGTGGACCAATACAGATAAAAGTCGCCCTTTACCACATCGGCATGCTCAGCATCGGCCTTGGCGACCAGCTTTTGGAGCGAATCCTCAAACATAAAGTCGTCTGACTCAAGAATGCCCACGTACTCACCGCGCGCCATCTCCAGACCGCGGTTCATCGAGTCGCCGTAGCCGCTGTTGGCTTTGTCGATCATCTTTACACGGGGGTCGCGCTCCATGTACTCGCGGATGATATCCGGCGAGCTATCGGTGGAACCGTCATTGATACAGATGATCTCGATGTCCTTGAGCGTCTGCGCCACGGCGGAATCGAGGCACTCGCGCAGATAGCGCTCGACATTGCAAATGGGGACAAGCAGCGAAACTTTAGGGGTATCAGAGTTCTGCAAGAGAACCTCCTGTTGAATAGCGTGTAACAGGGTTATTTTAGCAGCCGGGTTGCGGCGGGCGGCAGCGCTTGGAATTAGATAAAGCGCTCCAGACAGGCTTTGAGACCGCGAGTCGAAAGATAGAACAGCGTGGCGTCTGCCATCGAAACGCCCGAGGTCGCCGCAACGAGCTTGTGGGCAACACGCCGAACGGCGCCCTTAGCAGGCATATCCGCCCACGCCGTTCCCAAAAACGTCGTGAGATCCATGTTGACGCGAGCCGCCACGCGATGGAAACCATCGGCATCCAAGCGCGCCAGGTCGAACACAATTAGGTCTAAAAACCAAGTTATCAGCTCGCCGGGGCACAGGTCCAAAAGACCGTAGGCCGCCCAGTCCTCCAAGACCTCCTCGAGCATCCTCATGTGGGCGTCAAGCTTTTTGGCGCGAGCATCGGCACTGTTGAACTCGTGCGTCGCCGATTCACTCTCCATCACGTAGTGGTAGAACTTGTCCGGCATGACGACGGTCTTGCGGGCAAGCGCATAAGCCGCAAATTGGAAGACGACGTCCTCGCCCAAAGCCAAACCGGGGGCGAAGCGAATGCCTTCGCGATTGAGCAGCTCGCGCGAAAAAGCCGCACGGCAGGCATAGGGCTGCGCATTCGAATGGAACAGCAGTTGGGGATCACGGGCGCCGAAGGTACCGGCTTTGGGGCTCATGAGTTGCTGGACGCGTTTGGGGGCAGCATCGGCAGGTTCACAGACGCCGCCAAAAACGGCGGCCTCGGCATCTGCAGACTCCATGGAATGCAGCACGTGCTCAACCGTCCGGGCATCGATGTAATCGTCAGCGTCCACAAAAAAGACGGTCTCGCCCTCGGCGACATCGATACCGGCATTTCGAGCACACGAGACACCCGCATTTTCCTGGTCAATCACCAGTACGCGATTGTCGGCCTGCGCGATCTGGCGCAACGCGTTCAACGAATCATCAGTCGAACCGTCGTTGACGCAGACAACCTGAATCGAGCGCTCGGACTGGGCCAGCAGCGAATCGAGGCATCGCTGAATGGAGCGCGCAGAGTTGTAAACGGGGACGACAATGGTAGCTTTAGGACACGAGGCCTCTCCCATGTCGACCTACCCCCTCAGCGATTCGATGAGGAAAGCGGCGACTACGCCTGGGCCTCCAACCGAGGCGTAATACTTAGCACGCCCCAAGGCACCATCCGTCGCAAAACTCGGATGCTCGTCAACCCAGCCCTCAGGATCTTTGAGGATGGCAGCGAGATTCGCGCGCTTCCACGGCTTGAGGTCGTCAAGCGAAAACTCCCCCGCGTCCAAGGCCGCTTGGAACTCCTTGGCCATCTGCACCAGGAACTCCTTATAGAACTTAGGCGCCAGGCGCACGTAGTTCCACATGTACGAATCGTACTTAATGAGCTGATTGAACTTGAGCATGCGCGCGACGTCATCACTTGCGTGGTCGCGGGCATAATCCTCTCGAATCCAACGCTCAATCTCGGCATACTCGGTATTGACGCAAAAGACCTTAGCCGAAGAATTGACCGAGGAATTCTCGTTGTCCTGGCGATACGACAACACGGCATCATGCAGGTAAACAGCCTTATCGGCGCACGCGATCACCTTAAAGGCGAATGACGTGTCCTGAAAGGATGCCCCCGGAGTCGGCAGGAACTTAATGCCGTTGCGCTCAAGAAAATCGCGACGGTACACGGCCGACCAAATCGACGGCTTTTGCTTAAAGAACTGCGTCGTATCGCTCGGGTGCACCGGCTTGCCGCAATCCTGAGGTCTAAACATCTCGTGCAGCGAGCGGCGCTCCTCGGGCTTAGACCAGTAGAAATCAAAGTTCGCCTTCGCGAAGTCGGCATTATTGCTATCGGCGGCCGAGACAAGCTTTTCGAGTGCGTCGGACGCCATAAAGTCATCGGACTCCAAGATGCCCACGTACTTGCCACGCGCCATCTCCAGACCGTGGTTCATCGAGTCGCCGTAACCGCTGTTGGCCTTGTCGATCATCTTGACGCGCCCATCGCGCTCCATATACTCGCGGATAATCGCCGGCGAGTTGTCGGTCGACCCGTCGTTAATGCAGATAATCTCAATATCCTTGAGCGTCTGCGCCAGGGCGGAATCGAGGCACTCGCGCAGGTAGCGCTGAACATTGTAAATGGGAATAAGCAGCGACAGAACAGGGCTGCCAGAGGCGTTAGTAGACAAATGTGCTCCTTAGGAAATACCTGTCGTTTCATGGTATCAAAGGGTCAGCGCGCCAGCGGGCGTTTATATAATCTATGGAGCCTCTTGCGGGCAAAGCAGCCCCACGTCATGCGGCGGGCCCATGGCAGGTTCCTGCGTTTTATTCAAAGCTTGCCGCCAAGGTGCGCCGAGCCTTTACAATAGGACCGTCCCAAGGACGTATTCGATAGCTTCCGCGCAGCACTCGCCCGCCGCGCGTGAAAGGATATATTGCCCCATGCCTTCAACCCTTCCCGCTCCCATCGATAAGCTCGCCATCGTCGTCGTTACGTACAAGCGCCAGGAACTCCTGGCCAACTTGTTCGACTCCATGACCGAGCTCACGGCAACGCCCTGGCGCATCGTGATTGTCGATAACGAGAATTCGCGCGAGACCGAGGCCATGTGCACCGCATTCAACGAGCGCCTCGCCAACCTGTGGGGCATCGACACCGAGCAGCCCGACGCGCAGGGCGGCACCGACCGTGTCATCTACGCCCCGCAGCTCGAAAACGGCGGCGGTGCAGGCGGCTTCTCCGCCGGCACTAAATGCGCCTACGACCTGGGCGCCCAGTGGTTCTGGGTGATGGACGACGACGTGCTCGTCATCCCCGAAGGCATCGAGCGCTTGGCCAAATGGACCGACCGCTACGATGTTATCCAGGGTTCGCGCTTGGACTTTGACGGCGGCGCCTTCTTTTGGCAGTACCAACTCATCCTTTCGCTCGGCATTCCCAACCCTGTCGCCAAGTGGGACTTGGGACCCGAGGGCTACCGCGCCATGAACCAGCTATGCTTTGAGGGCGGCTTGTTCTCGCGCCGCGTGGTCGACAAGATTGGCCTGCCCGACGCGCGCTTCTTTATCTACGGCGACGATGCCTGCTACGGCTACGTAGCCAGCCAGCACTTCCCCGCCGCCGTGGTCGCCGACGTGGTGCTCAAGCGCGCCCGCGCCGTCTCCAACTGGGATATCGCCGGCAAGCGCCAGCTCAACTCCACGAGCGACACCAACCGTTACTACATCATGCGCAACCGAGGCTTCCTCGCTCGCTATATGCAGATCTACGGTGACTACCACCCCATGCTGTTCCGCCTGGGCAATGCCGCGACCTTCTGCAAGGAGTTCATTCGCCTGGCCGCCGTTGACAAGTGCTTTAAGACCGGTATTCCGGCGCTGCGCCGTGGCATGAAGGACGCCCGCAAGATCGTCAAGGATCCTAACTGGAAGCCCATGCCGCCTATGAAGAACACCGAGTAACGGAAGCCGGAAACACCTCGGCGCTTAAAGCCGCTGGCACACCGCCGTCACGCGCCGCCCGTCAAAACCGAACCCCCAGCGCATGCGACCCACGCCGGGGCGCGGCACACGGATATCGTCGATGCCGTCGCGCTCTATGTCGAGTAGCGACTGCACGGCCAGCAATTCCAACCCCAGCGCATCCACATCGGGGTCATACATCATATTGATCGTTATAAGCGGGCGCTCGTCCAGCATGCCAATCGTATCTGCTACGTCGAACACAGCACCCGTAGGGAAAACCTGGATGTCCCAGCGACCCGCACCACACTTTCGCCTCGAGGCAGGATTGGCATAGCCCGGTAAGCCAAAGCAGAGCCCCTGCAAGAGCAGATGATATGGCAGCGGCTTATCTGGGTCGGTCTCACCGATTCCCGCATCCCCCAGGATGCGGCTTAGCGCCCGCCTCACGGTATCCTCGTTCCCACGGCACAGCCCGTCGCGAAACGCATCGACGTCTCGAATGTCTTCGGCAGCGCACTCAAACCACTCAACAATCACTAGACGCAAGGCCTGTCTAAGCTCGTTATTGGGCAATCGCAAAGCACGGAGGCGATTGCCATGCTCTGGCTCCTCAGTCATATCCGTCGTGAGAAAACCGGACAGATACAGCGCTGTCCACATGCCATCGTCAGGCGAGACATCTGACTCTGCAGTGCCCAAACAAAGCGGGACCTCAGCGCACCCATGGGCCTCGAGCAAATCAAACAAGACCGAAAGGCGGTCGAGATTCCACCCGGCAACTACCCTACTCAGGCAATCCGCATACCCATACAGATCGGCGCGCACAGGCGCCGTGCAGCCTCGGTCCAGAAAACCGATCACACGCTCTGGACTCGAGCAATAGGCCCTGCCAAACCGATACCCCTCGAGCCATTCACGCGCATCATCCAGGTATTCCTCGCGCCCAGCATGATTCAATAGAGCCTCGACCTCGGCATCCGAAAAACCGAAACATCGGTCACACCACGCCGACAGCGGCGTCGTCAGACAATACGAGCAGCCGCGCGAAGAAAGCGCCACTTCGGCAGGACTGGGACGCTCCCCCATCAGACACGTCAGCCGCAACGAATCACGCGCAGTGGCAATGGCGTCGAACAACACACGGTCAAGTAGTTCTGCCGGATCGGCGTCGGAAGCGTCCCTCGCGCTCGCACGGCGAGACCACGCCGCATCGTACCCATCAACGAGCAATACAACCTGCTCATCGCAGGCAATCTCCAGCAGCTCTATGAGCACACCGAGCACCGAGTCAACCTCGTCCGCGCTCGCCACGCCACGCGCGACACGTTCGATGTGACGCACCTTATCTCGAGCTAAATCCGGAGCCTCCAAGAGCGCCAACAAGCGAGCGCACTCGCCCGAAAGGGCATCGCGCACGACGCCGGCAACAGCGGGGCCACACCTCGCAGCGCCAGAAAAGTCCAGCGATATCACCGGATAGCAAGCATACTCATCCCGATAGCGCCCGCCGTTCGCATCCCAAATCTGAGCATCGGCAAACGAGATCCGACCGGCGCGACCGACCGCCGGACGCTCCAGAAAAGCCCTGAGCATCGACAAGTTCATGCTCTTGCCAAAACCCTCGGGTCGACAGCACACCACAACGGACGCGTCGCAGTCCAACACATCAGCAATAAACATGGTCTTGTCAACCAGCATGCAGCAACCAAGGGCCTCCGCATAGTCGTGCATGCCAATGGGCAAAACCGCATCGTCGGCACAGCCGATCAAGCGCACGCCAAAGCCAGCAGCACAATCAACATTTGCCTGTTCAGACACCAAAACGTTCCCCCTAAATCGCAGCACGATGCCAATTGTAATGACCGCATCGCATGTACCGATGACGCCGCGCAAACATATCGGGCAACGGTAGCAACAAGAGGTGTGAGGGGGCACAACTAATCGTTGCACAACAAAACGGGGCCCGACGCATTCGCACCGGACCCCGTCCCAACTCTTTAGTTATCTAGCAACCAAGAGGCTACTCCTCCGAGCCGTCCTCCCCAGAAGCTTTCTTCTGCTGATCGAGCTTATGCTTACCACTTACGATAGACGTAGCGCCCAGTGTGGCCAAGCTTGCACTGGCAAGGCTCGCCATAACGATAAGGTCGCCCGTCTTGGGCATGTTACCGCCAGATGACTTGGTCGTTGTAGTCGTCGTGGTTGTAGTGGTCACCGTCTTGGAGTCATTTTGCTCTTGGACCTGGTTGTCAGCACCGCTCTTGTCGTCGTCTTCGGGCTGTTTCTTTTCGCCCTCGGTCTTGCTCTCGTCCTTCTTCTGAGCGGATTTGTCGTCCTTCTCCTCAGAGCTAGAACCCTTATCAGATTCGGTCTTCTCGGAAGCCTTGTCCTTGGAGTCGCCCTTTGCGGCCTCGGTCTTTTCCGTGGAAACCTGATCAGAATTGTCCTTGTTCTGGGTCGAGCCATTATTGACGCCAGCCATCAGCGAAGAGCCCAGCGTAGAACCAAGCTGCACGGAGAAAGAAGGCTTCTTGTCCGGCGAAGCAACGGGAGCGTCCGGCGCCTTATTCGAGTCGTCCTTGGAAGCGTCGGAATCAGGGGTTGCGTCAGAGCCGGAGCCGTTGTTAGAGCCGGTGTCAACGGACGAATCGCTCGAGCCGGTGGATGAGTTAGAGGTGCCAGCGTCGGTCGAACCAGAAGCGTCGCTGTCCGTATTGCCGGCAGAGCTTGAAGACGAATCGCCCGCAGCAGAGCCGTTCGAATCGGAGCCGTTCGAGGTAGAGCCGTCGTTGGTAGTGCCACCAGCAGAGCCATTACCGCCAGCATCGGTCGAGGGCGCATCCATCCTGTCATCGTTGGCATCGTCACTCGAGTCGTCATTCGAATCAGGTGTCGGCGAGGGCGCCGGCGTAGGCTCGGGCTGCACGGGCGTCGCAGCGGCTGCCTCGTCCTCAGCGATATAAACCAAGCAGTCCTTTAGCTCGTTGCGGTAGCGGTTCTTCCAGCCCTCATGATACTGGGGCTGACTTGAAAACTTGGTGGCGACATTGTTGACCACGCTATTGGAGAGCGCCGTCACAAACTCGCGGTCGGACATATCGTTGGAAAGATTCGCCCAGCGGAAAAAGTCCCTGCAGCCACCGGTGCCGCACATGTTGGTGATGCTCCACACCATGCCCTTGACGCAATCGGCGCGGCCCGAAATATAAATACCCAGGCCGCTCTTGAGCCACGCCTCGGTCACCGCATAGTACGAGTTGTACGCATAGGCATCTTGAAGTGCTGAGAACTCAGCAGGATCGGTGTTGTACGCACCTTGGAAGGCATCCTGAGCGATATGGCCCAACTCGGTGAGCTGGCCGTTCTCGTACATGGCATTGCTCGTGTTGGAAATCTCGCTGCCACGATCAATCGCATCCTTGAGCATGCTGTATTTTTCGGGGTTGTAGTTGTAGGCCTGCTTCATAAACGGGATGAGCGACCAACGCCGGTCGAACTGGTAATAGCCCAGCGCGTTATAACCGTCGCCATACGAGAAGCCCTGGTTGTAGTTGCCATGGCTCTCGTACTTCGTAAAGTACTTCATCTCGGAAGTCACGTTGACAAACGAAACGCCCTGGACCGACCTCAGCACGCCCGAGAAGGACTGCTGGGTGTAGAGGCCTTTGTCGATATCGGTGGCATCCGAGGCAAAGCCCGGCGTGGGCTCCTCGGCAGCGGCGGGTGCCGGCGCGGAAACGGCGCCAAACGAAAGCGCCAGCGTCAGGCCCGCGACAATCGCAGAATGCTTGGGCTGCATAAGATCCTCCCTGCATTGGTGTAGTTAAAGTTCAGTTTGCAAAGATAAAAATAAGTATTGCAGCTCGCCCGTTGTTGCACAACAACCCCTCGGTAAACGGCAACAACCCTCCGCGAAATCTTAAGGAATTAAACAAACTGGTCGTCGGGCGCCATCAGAAGCTCGCCGTATCGCTCCATCAGCCCGTCCCTCAACTGACAGAAAGCGGGGATATAGACGTTCAAGATGCGCTGAATCAAATCTTGAGCGAGCTTGTTGTCGTAGATATGGACGTTCGTATTGCGGTCTCTGAGCATGTCTAGCCAGGCCGCCTCATCAATAAAGTCGTAGAATCGGTACGACTCCTTCAAGATGGCACGAGGAGACCCCGACGCGGCAAGCGTGGCGCCCTCATACTCGAGCAGACGCTTAAGGAGCTTCCAGCTCAGTTCAAATTGAAGATTGAACTTATTAATCAATCCACTCTGAACAAAATCATTGTTGAGATCCTGATTGGGCGCATCCTCAAGATTCGCCAAGGCGCTAACAAAGTTCTCATATTTTTTCATACAGAATCACACCATCCCTGGCAATCTCATCGAGCAATTGCTGCGATAGGGACTCGTCGAGATTGACGACATCTACATCTAAAAGAGTATCAAGATGTTCCTCGATCAAATATGAGAAACGGCCGAAATCCCGGCAACCTGCTACGGCGATGTCAATATCGCTCTTGGGCAAGTTGTCGCCTCGAGCACGAGAACCAAACAACACGACCTTCTCGGCGTCACATTCCCGAGCAAAAACTTCGATTTGCTTGTACACCTTGTCGAGAGATGCCATTTGCACCCCTACAGCTTAATGTCAAAGTTGATCTCGGGAACGGCGGCCAAGTCGGCCAACGTCACGCCGTCGACGTACTTTTCGATCACGTCGTCCAGACCGCGCCAGAACTTGACGGTCGAGCAAAGATCGCTGCGGGTGCAGCTGTTGTCGATACCATCGCACGCCACCGGAGCCGTGCTGCCCTCGACAGCGCGCAGGATGTCGCCGGCACGCACCTCGGCTGGATCCTTGGCCATCATGTAGCCGCCGCCCTTGCCGCGCACGCTCTTAAGCAGGCCCGCCTTCATAAGCGGACGAACCAGCTGCTCCAAATACTTTTGTGAGATATGCTCGCGGTCGGCAACCTCGCGCAGGGCAATCTTGCCCTCGGCGTCGCCCAGCGCCGCGATATAGATCATCAGCCGGAGGGCATAGCGGCCCCTGGAAGAAATGAGCATACCTACCCTCCCATCGCATCTGGGACAACATAACCAGGTTTGTTTGTCCCAAATCTTAAGTAAATGGGACAAACACAACAGGTTATTTTGTCCCAGAATTTGAAAAGTCGAGTGGATTAGTCGGGTTTTCCCTTGACTAACGCCGAACCCATAGTAACTTTATTCCGAGAAGATTCCTAGGGTTTAGTACACCTATGAGTACACCATATACAGAGAGGGACAGCATGAGCGCAAATCCGCTGCTTTCCATCGAAGGTCTGACCGCCTCCGTGGACGAAAAGACCATCCTCCACAACGTCAACCTCAACGTCGCCGCCGGCGAGACCCACGTTCTGATGGGACCCAACGGCGCCGGCAAGTCCACCCTCGGCCACCTGGTCATGGGCGACCCCGTTTACACGGTCAACAACGGCCGCATCGTCTTTGACGGCCAGGACATCACCGAGCTCACCACCGACAAGCGCTCGCGCGCCGGCCTGTTCCTGAGCTTCCAGGCCCCGGTCGAGATTCCGGGCGTGCCGCTGTCGAGCTTTTTGCGCGCCAGCATCGCCGGCCGCCCCGGCCTGGAGATGAAGGGCAAGGAGTTCCGCCGTCGCGTGAAGGAGCTCGCGGCCGAGCTCAACATGGATACCGCCTACCTCAACCGCGAGCTGGGCGTGGGCTTCTCGGGCGGCGAGAAGAAGAAGGTCGAAATGCTCCAACTTCTGCTGCTGCAGCCCAAACTCGCCATCCTGGACGAAACCGACTCCGGCCTGGACGTCGACGCCCTGTCCACCGTCAGCCACGGCATGGACGCGTACCGCAAGAGCTGCGACGGCTCCATGCTCATCATCACGCACAACACACGCATCTTGGAGCACCTGAATGTCGACCGCGTCCACGTTATGGTCAAGGGCCACATCGTGCGCGAGGACGACGCTTCGCTCATCCCCTGGATCGACAAGAACGGTTTTGAGACCTTCGAGCGCGAGGCCGCCGAGCAGCGCGCCCAGGCCGAGGCCGCCGCTGCCGAGCAGCAGGCGTAAAGGGGCGACGCAATGACCAAGAACCGCACCGAGGTCGCGGACATCGACCGCAGCCTCTACGACTTCACCTATGGCGAGGAGGGATTCGAGCGCCTCGACGCCGGCATCACGCCCGACATCGTGCGCGAGATTAGCGCCAAAAAGGACGAGCCGCAGTGGATGCTCGACCTGCGCTTAAAGTCCCTCGAGATCTTCAACCGTTTTCCCGACCCGACGTGGGGCCCCTCCATCGAGGGCCTGGACATGGACAACATCGTCACCTACGTCAAGCCCAACACCGACCAAAAGCACGACTGGGAGTCGGTGCCCGACGACATCAAAAACACCTTTGAGCGCCTGGGCATCCCCGAGGCCGAGCGCAGCTACCTGGCGGGCGTCGGCGCGCAGTACGACTCTGAGCTGGTCTACCACAACATGCAGGACACCGCGTCCAAGATGGGCATCGTCTACTCTGGCATCGAGGAGGCCCTGCACGACCCGCAGTGGGAGCCGCTCATCCACGAGAAGTTTATGACGCTCATCCCGCCCACCGACCACAAGTTTGCGGCCCTGCACGGCGCCGTGTGGTCGGGCGGCTCGTTTGTCTACGTGCCCAAGGGCACCAAGCTCGATTTTCCGCTGCAGAGCTACTTCCGCCTCAACGCCAAGGGTGCCGGCCAGTTTGAGCACACGCTCATCATCGTCGAGGACGATGCCGACCTGCACTTCATTGAGGGTTGCTCCGCGCCCAAGTACAACGTGGCCAACCTCCACGCCGGCGCTGTGGAGCTCTTTGTGGGCAAACGCGCACACCTGCGCTACTCGACTATCGAGAACTGGTCCAAGAACATGTACAACCTCAACACCAAGCGTGCGCGCGTGGACGAGGACGGCGACATCGAGTGGATCAGCGGCTCCTTCGGTAGCCACGTGGGCTACCTCTACCCCATGAGCGTGCTCAACGGCCGTCGCGCCCGCTCGAGCTTTACCGGCATCACCTTTGCCGGCGCCGGGCAGAACCTCGACACCGGCTGCAAGGTCGTGCTCAACGCGCCCGAGACCTCGGCAACCGTCGAGACCAAGGGCATCTCCAAGAGCGGCGGCATCCAGACGTTCCGCAGCTCTATCGTTGCCACGCCCAAGGCCGAGGGCTCCAAGGCAACCGTGAGCTGCCAGTCACTGATGCTCGACGACCAGAGCCGCTCCGACACCATCCCGGCCATGGACATCCGCGCCAAGAACGTCGACATCGGCCACGAGGCCACCATCGGACGTATCGGCGACGACAAGGTATTCTACCTGATGAGCCGCGGTATCCCGGAGGAAGAGGCTCGCACCATGATCGTCAACGGCTTTGCCAACCCGGTCTCCAAGGAGCTACCGCTTGAGTACGCCGTCGAGATGAACAACCTGATCAAGCTCGAGATGGAAGGAGCGATCGGATAATGGAACAGACCACGAACACCGCTGCTACCACCCTTGAGCAGGTCAATGCGATGCCGGCTGCCACTTGGGGTTGGCTCAAGATGAACCAGACCAAGCTCGAGCTCTCTGACGAGCTTGCCGCCGCTCCCGCCGAGACCATTGAGGTTGAGGGCTTGGAAGAGCAGTTTGCTGGCGTGGCAGACGCGTTCGACGCCGCCATGGACGCCATGGCCGAGCGCTTCCCCGAGCGCCGCGCCTCCGCCCCTGGCGATGCCGCCGACCGCGCCCGCATCACGCCCGAGACCGAGCTCGACGTGCCCGCCACCTCTGTCTACCAGGCCGGCGCCATCAAGCTGGAGGAGGAGCTCTCCCCCGCCGAGGCCTTCGAGACTGGCATGGGCGAGGCTGCCTACACCTACTTGGCCGACCACGCCACCAAGCGCATCGTCATCGATGTGCCCGCATACCAGCACGCCACGGTTACCGTGCACGTGAGTGGCGTCGACACTGCCGCGGCCATCGCCGCCATCGATGTCGTCGCCCGTCCGCAGGCAACGCTCGACCTGCGCATAGCCCTGGACTCCCCCGTTGCCGGCCAAGGCGTCGTGGGCTCCGTGCTACGCGTGTGTGCCCACGAGTACGCCACCGTCAACGTGACCTGCACGCAGACGCTCGACGATAGCTGGATCGCGCTCGACGACACCGGCCTGTTCCTGGACGAGGGCGCGCGCGTCAACGTGCAGCACACCGTCCTGGGTGCCGGCGCCAGCGCCACCGGCCTTGCCGGCGACCTGCTGGGCGATACCGCCAAGGTCACCATCGATACTGACTACCTGGGCGCCCGCGAGCAGGTGCGCGACTTTAACTACGAGCTGCGCCACCGCGGTCGCAAGACCGAGTGCGAGATCGACGCCAACGGCGTGCTGACCGGTACGTCCAAGAAGGTCTACCGCGGCACCATCGACCTCGTGCACGGCTGCAAGGGTGCAACCGGCACCGAGCGCGAGACGGTGCTTTTGGCCAACAAGGGCGTCGACAACAAGACCGTTCCCGTCATTCTCTGCGACGAGGACGACGTCGCCGGCAACCACGGCGCCACCATCGGTCACGTCCGCGACGAGCAGCTGTTCTACCTCGCCTGCCGCGGCCTTGACCAAAACGCCGCCGAGGACCTGTTCATCCGCGCCAAGCTGGAGGACGCCGCGCTTTCCGCCACCGACGAGCGCACCCGCGCAGCCGTCGTCCGCCTGGGCAACAACCTGATCGACAACTTTGAAGAGGAGCTCGCATGATCGACACCGAGCACGTTAAATGCGATACCTGTACCGCACCGGAGCCTATGGAGCTCGACGCCAGCGACGAGGCCTCGCGCGGCTGGCCTACCGTCGACATCGAGACCAATCCCTACAAGGCACAGTTCCCGCTGTTCCAGCAACACCCCGAGATCGCCTTCCTCGATAGTGCCGCCACCGCGCAGCGCCCTGCCTGCGTGCTCGACGCCGAGCGCGACTTCTATCAGCGCATGAACGCCAACCCCCTGCGTGGCCTGTACTCGCTGTCCGTCGAGGCCACCGACGCCATCGCGAAAGTCCGCCAGCAGATCGCCGACCTCATCGGCGCCTCCCAGGCCAACGAGGTCGTCTTCACCCGCAACACGAGCGAGTCGCTCAACCTGGTCGCCAAGAGCTTTGCACCCACGGTGCTCGAGCCCGGTGACGAGGTCGTCATCACCATCATGGAGCACCACTCCAACCTGATTCCGTGGCAGCGGGTCTGCCGCGAGACCGGCGCCAAGCTCGTCTACCTCTATCCCACCAAGACCGGCCAGCTCACGACCGAGGAAGTGCTTGCCAAGGTGGGCCCCAAGACCAAGATCTTGGCCGTGGGTCAGGTCTCTAACGTCCTGGGCGTCGAGAACCCGGTCAAGAACCTCGGCAAGCTCGTGCACAAGTACGGCGGCTATCTGGTCGTCGACGGCGCGCAGTCGCTGCCGCACATGCCGGTCGATGTGGCCGACCTGGGCGCCGACTTCTTTGCCTTTAGCGCGCACAAGGCCATGGGCCCCATGGGCATCGGCGTGCTGTGGGGCAAGATGGACCTGCTCAACGCCATGCCGCCAGTGCTTACCGGCGGTGAGATGATCGATTCGGTCACCGAGCAGGACGCCGTCTGGGCGCCCGTTCCCGAGAAATTCGAGGCCGGCACGCAGGACGCCGCCGGCATCTTCGCCACGGGTGCGGCACTCGACTACCTGGTCAACACCGTGGGTTACGAGAACATCCAGGCCCGCGAGCAGGCACTCGTCCACTATCTGATGGGCGAGCTCATGCAGCTCGACTTTGTCCAGATCATCGGCTCCATCTATTGGGACAACCACCACGGCGTTGTGAGCTTTAACGTCAAGGGCATCCACCCGCACGACGTCGCGAGCATCATGGACATGGACGGCGTCTGCATACGCGCCGGCCACCACTGCGCGCAGCCGCTGCTCACCTGGCTGGGCGTCGAGAACCTTGCCTGCTGCCGCGCCAGCGTGGCCTTCTACAACGACAAGGCCGACATCGACAAGTTCATCGCCGGCCTGCATCACGTTTGGAGCACGTTCAATGGGTAATCTGTACACCTCCACCACATTTATGGAGCACAACTCGCACCCCGACTATAAGTATGAGATGGATGCTCCCACGCACGAGCACGACGGCATCAACCCCAGCTGCGGCGACGAGCTCACCTTGCAGCTGCGCGTCGAGAACGGCGTGATCGAGGAGGCCTCCTTTACCGGCCACGGCTGCGCCATCAGTCAGGCCAGCGCCGACATCATGGCCGACCTCATCACCGGCGAGACCGTCGAGGAAGCTCGCCGCCTAGCAGAGCTCTTCCTTGCCATGATCCGCGGCGAGCAGCTCTCCGAGGAGGACCTGGAAGACCTGGACGAAGCCGCCCAGCTCCAGGACATCTCGCACATGCCCGCCCGCGTCAAATGCGCCGAGCTCGCCTGGCGCACCCTCGACGGCATGCTCACGGGACAAAATAATCAGTAGAACTTGTCCCAAATCTTAAGATTTTTGTTGGCCGAATCGCTTGACAAGAGTGGTTCGGCCATTTTCTATTCCGAGAGCTCAGCCTGTGCCTTCACCCGCGCATAAGCGCGCACGATACGAGATACGGTACTCTTGCTGATTCCCGTATACCGTTCGACCTCGCGCACCGTGTAGCCGCCATCGTGCAGAGCGAAAATGATTCTGTCTCGCCGCGAGGGCGCAACGGTCTTGAGTTCGTTGAGCGGAACCCCGAGGCTCTTCGCCATCTTGTCGGCAAAGGCGTGGCGTTCCCACTCTGTCTCTTTCATATCGCACAGCGCCGGCTCGCTGCCGTCGGGCGTCGAAAGCGAATAGGCAATAAAGCCCTCGGCAGAACCAAAAAGTTCAAGCACGCAAGAAGGATCAGAAAATCCCCTCGCGACATCGGCCGCGTCACCGTCGTAAGCGCACAAATGCTCCGGAAAGCTGCTCCAGGGATAACGCTCAATGAGACTGATGCCCGCCTCCTGCGGATCGGCGTGTACGGAGCGAATAGCCTCCATCACCTGCCAGTCGGTATCGAGCGAACGCCGGTCAAAACGGCTCTGGAACAGATGGCCTGTGCGCCCCGTGCGTTTATTGAACCGCCGCGCGTACGTCAAAAGCAACCGGTGCATCGCCGCGCTCATCCTGTCCTCGTAATCTGCAAGCACCAAGTGCACGTGAGTGCCCATAAGGCACCAGGCGATAACCGTCACGCCCTCCTCGCGGCAGCACTCGCGCATCAGCTCCAAAAACTCCCACCGGTCTTCATCGCCCTCAAAGATGAGCTGTTTGCCCACACCGCGAGCACAGACATGGTAAAAGCCGGTAATCGTTCTCCAAACGCGCTGCATGGCGCTCCCTTCGCCGGGATCTGCTTACCATCCAATACAGCACGATTGAAGCGTGCCATCAAAACATTCACGCAAAACAATACACTCGCGCGGCCAAAGGCAGCAAACAGGCGGCGAACGGCACCGTTGCAACAGGTCAACCACTGCAACGCTTGCAAGAGCGGACCAAAAGCTTGCCCAAGACGGACCCCCTCTACGGAAACTCACGACCACAGAACATAGAGTTAAACCGTTTCAATTAAAACTTCCGGACTTCTCGCTACGAAAACTGAGCCGTTCGCCGAATATTCCGTGCATTTCGCGGTATTATAGGGGCTGCATGTCATGTCCCTTTCGAAGGGTCGCCCGGCAATCGCCAGCCACGACCCCCAGACGGGACGCCAACACGATAGAGAGGAGAGGCATGCAGTACTCACAGGAAGTGGAGAACATGTGCCCCGTTGCCAAGGGTGCATACCACGGCCCCGCACCCATCCCCGAGGAGGGCAAGTGGGTCCAGGCTAAGGAGATTTCCGACATCTCCGGTCTTACGCACGGTGTGGGTTGGTGCGCACCTCAGCAGGGCGCCTGCAAGCTCACGCTGAACGTCAAGGACGGCATCATCGAGGAGGCCCTCGTTGAGACCATCGGCTGCTCGGGCATGACCCACTCTGCCGCCATGGCTTCCGAGATCCTTCCCGGTAAGACCATCCTCGAGGCCCTCAACACCGACCTCGTCTGCGACGCCATCAACGTTGCTATGCGCGAGATCTTCCTGCAGATCGTTTACGGCCGCAGCCAGACCGCGTTCTCCGAGGGCGGCCTGCCCGTGGGCGCCTCCCTCGACGACCTCGGCAAGGGCCTTCGCTCTCAGGTCGGCACCATGTTCGGCACCAAGGCCAAGGGCGCTCGTTACCTCGAGCTCGCTCAGGGCTACGTCACCCGCATGGCTCTCAACGACAAGAACGAGATCATCGCATTCGAGTTCCTGAACCTCGGCAAGTTCACCGACGCCGTCAAGGCCGGCAAGACCCCCGAGGAGGCCATCGCTGGCGCTATGGGCCACTATGGTCAGTGGGAGAATGCTGCCAAGTACATCGACCCGCGCACCGACGAGGAGACTCACTCCGTCGCCAGCGTGTTCCCGGTTCACGAGTAGAAAGGGAGGGAAATAACTATGACTGTTACGTTCGAAGGTTACGAGCGCCGCGCTGACAAGATCAACAAGTGCCTCGCCGACAACGGCATCGCCTCCCTCGAGGAAGCTCTGCAGATCTGCACCGACAAGGGCTTCAACCCGCGTGAGATCGTCAACAACACCCAGTCCATCGCCTTCCAGAACGCCGAGTGGGCCTACACCCTCGGTTGCGCTCTCGCTGTCAAGCGTGGCGCCAAGTCCGCTTCTGAGGCTGCCGCCATCATCGGCGAGGGCATCCAGGCCTTCACCGTTCCCGGCTCCGTCGCCGAGGACCGCAAGGTCGGTCTGGGCCACGGCAACCTGGGCGCTATGCTGCTCTCCGACGACACCGAGTGCTTCGCCTTCCTGGCCGGTCACGAGTCCTTCGCTGCCGCTGAGGGTGCTATCGGCCTGGCTCTGAACGCCAACAAGGCTCGCAAGAAGCCGCTGCGCGTCATCCTCAACGGTCTGGGCAAGGACGCTGCTCAGATCATCGCCCGCATCAACGGCTTCACCTACGTGAAGACCCAGTTCGACTACTTCACGGGCGAGCTCAAGGTCGTCGAGACCATCCCCTACTCCGATGGTCCCCGCGCCGCCGTCAACTGCTACGGCGCCGACGACGTCCGCGAGGGCGTTGCCATCATGTGGCACGAGAACGTCGACATCTCGATCACCGGTAACTCCACCAACCCCACGCGCTTCCAGCACCCCGTCGCTGGCACCTACAAGAAGGAGCGCCTCGAGGCTGGCAAGAAGTACTTCTCCGTCGCTTCTGGTGGCGGCACTGGTCGTACCCTGCACCCGGACAACATGGGCGCCGGCCCTGCCTCTTACGGCATGACCGACACCATGGGCCGTATGCACTCCGACGCCCAGTTCGCCGGTTCTTCCTCCGTGCCTGCGCACGTTGACATGATGGGTCTCATCGGCATGGGCAACAACCCCATGGTCGGTGCCACCGTCGCCTGCGCTGTCGCCGTCGAGGAGGCCCTCAAGGCCTAATCGCGCCCGCGCGATGCTCATATAGTTGAGCTTTGGAGCCGCTACCCACCCAGGTAGCGGCTCTTTTTGTTTGCGCTGTCGCAGGGTAGCTAATGCCGATATATCAGTTGGGGCGAAATACAAGATGTGATGAGATGGAGCGTCAGAGCGTCCATGACGCCCACCTGCCATATTTGCCCTTTACCGATTTGCCGAGTCTTTGCGGCCCCATTGCCGATCACCCGTGCGACAATGCGCCGGACGAGAAAGGAATCCGATGGAATCGACTGATGTACTGGTAATTGGATCTGGCATTGCAGGCCTTTGCGCCGCCATCGAAGCGGCACGCACGGGTGCAACCGTCACTGTGGCAAGCGCCGGCAAGACTATGAGTGGATCGAGCTTCTTCCCCGGAACCTGGGGCCTAGGGCTTATCGGACCCGTTAACGAAGACGACGAGCAGGACCTCATCGACACCATCCTGGCCGTCGGCGGCGGCGTTGCCGACCCCGAACTCGTCCAAGCGTTCGTCCACGGCATTCCCCAAGCGATTGACTGGCTCGAGCAAGACCTGGGCGTTGAGCTCCAGCGTCCGCAAAGCGCCAAGAGTGCTCAACAAAAGCAATTTATCCCCTGCTTTGACCACAAGACGCGCATGTGGCGCGGCCTCACCCGCAAGCCCCTTGAGGACGCTCTGACGACCTGGATCGAGTCGCTCGGCATTCGCCTGCTCCCCCGCCATGAGCTTATCGACCTTGTTGAGGACACGAACGGCAGAATAACCGGAACCGTACTCTACGACCTTACCGAAAATCGAATCGTGCCCTTTGCTGCCAAGGCCACGGTCATCGCAGCCGGTGGCACAGGCGGCCTGTTCGAGCGCAGCCTTACGTCGGCTGATGTGCTCAGTTCCTCGCAGGCCATCGCGCTGGCGCACGGCGCAACACTTACTAATATAGAGTTCATGCAGATGATGCCCGGCTTCATCGAGCCCAGGCGTAACTTGGTCTTCAATGAGAAAACCTGGCGCTACGTGCACGTAGACCAGCCGGTAGATATTGCCGACGACAAGCTGGACGACCTGCTCGAGCAGCGCTCTGGATATGGTCCCTTCACGTCACGCTTGGCCTCCCGCGCTATCGATCTCGTCATCGATCAGGCAGGTGTCGAAGGCCTGGCACTCCACTACGACTTCCCCCGCGAGGATGTCCCAGAGTTTGTGCAGACCTTTGCCACCTGGCTGCAAGACGAGCACGGCATCGCGCCGACCGACGAGATGCGCGTTGCGATGTATGCCCACGCTGCTAACGGCGGCATCAAGATCGATAAGACCGCGCACACGGGCGTTGAGGGCCTCTACGCTTGCGGCGAGGCGACAGGCGGCATGCACGGCGCCGACCGCATTGGTGGCTTGTCAAGCGCCAACGGCATCGTATTCGGACGTATCGCGGGCGCATCGGCAGCCCTCACAGCGCAGAAAGAGCCTGAAGCGGCCCTGAAGACGGATATCACCCTCCCCCAGTACGGCATTGCCACAACAGATGCCGATCGCCTGACACACAGCCTTAGGCACACGATGAGCACCTATTGCATGATCAACAGGACCGAAACAGGCCTATCCGAGGCCCTGCAACAGCTTGAAAGCCTGCAAGACAAGGCCATGGCGCTGAGCAAGCCGCATGCCGATGACAGCGAGATCGCAGCCCTCGCCCGCCTACAGTCGCAGATTCAGCTGTCGACGGAAATGGTCAAAGCCATGCGCAAGCGAACCGAAAGTCTCGGGTCGCACTATCGAGCGGATTAAACCGGACACCTATCTAAAGCAGAACACAACCAATCGATATCCATGGGCCCCGTGAGCTCGAAGCAGCACGGGGCCCATTCGTGTCCGCACGACAGCGTATCCTTATTCTGAATACAGAGCGGACAAAGCCCGCATAGAAAATAGACCAGCGAGGAGGAGATATGGACAGCAGGGATATCGAGAAGTGGCGTATCGAACTTGATAGCTACGCCAATGTGGAAGACGGCGTTGAGTATTGGCTCGCACGCGATTTAATGGAACCCATGGGGTACACTCGATGGGAGAACTTCGCCGAAGTTGTTAAGAGGGCAAAAGTCTCATGCGAAACAAACAAAACTCCAGTTGATTCCCATTTTCGTGACACCATGAAAATGGTAACTGCCGGTGTCGCCGCTCGCGCGGTTAAAGACTACAAACTTACGCGCTATGCATGCTATTTAATCGCACAGAACGGAGATTCAAACAAGCCAGAGATCGCGCTCGCCCAGGCATACTTTGCCGTGCAGACGCGCCGCCAAGAGCTCATAGAGCAGCGCTTCGCAGAGATTCAGCGCTTGCAGGCGCGTCACTCGCTATCCGATTCAGAGAAACAGCTCTCGGGTATTGCGTTCAAACGCGGCGTGGACTCCAAAGGATTCGCGATCATCAAGTCGAAGGGCGATGAGGCGTTATTCGGCGGCAGAAGCACGGCGGAAATGAAGCAGCAGCTCGGCGTACCCAAGAGAGCGGCATTGGCGGACAGGTTAGCCGATGTCCTCATCAAAGCAAAGGACCTTACGAACTCGATGACGGCCTTCAACGCCGAGGAACACGACCTGTACGGCCTGGACCAGATCAAGCAAGAGCACGTCGAGAACAACACAAGCGTGCGTGGCAGCCTCATCGACCGCGGAATTGTCCCCGAGAACCTACCGCCTGCCGAGGATACAAAAAAGCTCGAGCGTCGCGTGAAGACAGACGAGAAGAAACTCAAGGAGGGTACTGACGGTTTTACCGATCCCCAGGGTAGGCTCGATCTGTGAAAGCGGCTGTGCCCTTTCGGGTTCGACCCCATGCGAGGTCAACAAAAAACGACCAGCCTGAGCCAGTCGCTTTAACAATCTTTGGGTGGGCCGTCAGGGGGTCAGCCTGCTGCGCAGGCGGTCACTGCGGCGCTTCGCGCCTTGCGCGCTGCGCTGGCAAATGCTTACGCATTTCCTCAGCTCCGCGCCCCGACGGGTTCGACCCCGTGCGAGGTCAACAAAAAAGCGACCAGCCTAAGCCAGTCGCTTTAACGATCTTTGGGTGGGCCGTCAGGGGGTCGAACCCTGGACCTTGGGATTAAGAGTCCCCTGCTCTACCAACTGAGCTAACGACCCGATATCAACACGAAGCAAGAACTGGGGTGGGTAAAGGGACTCGAACCCTCGACCTACGGGACCACAACCCGTCGCTCTAGCCAACTGAGCTACACCCACCGTGTCCTGTGCGCTTCGCGCTCGACTATTATTGCAAGGAACGCCACGCGATGCAAGCCCCAATTTTCAAGAATTTTGAAAAGAGTTTTTCGAGCGCGTTTCGAGCAATTCCCACCGGTTCCATAGGAGTAAACTTGCCCCACTGCAAATCCTCGAAAGGACCGGCATGAAAGAACTCTCCAACCGCACGGCAACATTTACCGATTCGGTCATCCGCCGCATGACACGCATCTCCAATAAGTACGATGCCGTCAATCTCTCGCAGGGCTTCCCCGACTTCGATCCTCCGGCGCAGCTGCTCAACAGCCTGAGCACCATCGCCGCCGACCCCAAGCCGCTCTACCACCAGTACTCCATTACCTGGGGCTCCCAGGCCATGCGCGAGGCGCTCGCCGCCAAACAGGAGCACTTTATGGGCATGCCGATCGACCCCAACCAGAATATCGTGGTCACCTGCGGCTCCACCGAGGCCATGATGGCCGCCATGATGACGGTTACGAACCCCGGAGACAAGGTCGTCATCTTCTCGCCGTTCTACGAGAACTACGGCGCTGACACCATTCTCTCGGGTGCCGAGCCCATCTATGTGCCGCTCAACCCGCCCACATTCGACTTTGACCGCGAGGCGCTCGAGGCTGCCTTCCGCGACAACGACCCCAAGGCCATCGTCCTGTGCAACCCTTCCAACCCCTGCGGCAAGGTCTTTACGCGCGAAGAGCTCACCTTTATCGCCGACCTGTGCAAAAAGTACGACGCGTACTGCATCACCGACGAAGTCTACGAGCACATCGTCTACGCGCCCCATGAGCACGTCTACATGGCCACGCTGCCCGGCATGTTCGAGCGAACCATCAGCTGCAGCTCGCTGTCTAAGACGTACTCCATCACCGGCTGGCGTCTGGGCTACACCATCGCCCCGGCCCAGATCACCGAGCGCATCAAGAAGGTCCACGACTTTCTCACCGTGGGTGCCGCCGCTCCCCTGCAGGAAGCCGTTGTCACCGCCCTCAACTTCGACGACAGCTATTACGATGAGGTCCTCGACCTCTACACCGCCAAACGCGACCTGTTCTGCCAGGGGCTCGATAGCATCGGTCTTGAGCATAACGTGCCGCAGGGCGCCTACTACGTCATGATGGACATCTCTGAGTTTGGCTATGACAGCGACCTCGAATTCTGCGAGGACCTCGCATCCAAGGTGGGCGTGGGCGCCGTGCCCGGCTCGAGCTTCTTCCGCGAGCCCGTCAACCATCTGATCCGCTTCCACTTTGCCAAGCGAGACGAAACGCTCAACGCCGCGCTGGAGAACCTCAAGTCGCTACGTGATAAAATCAAGCCGCGCGGGTAAGGACGGCCCGGCAACTAAAGCAACCAAAGAAGCCCCTCATCGCCCGCCGCGTTGAAGGGCTTCTTTTTATAGCGCTTTCTTAACTTGTTTAGAGCGCTATACTTTAGTCACGGAGCAACTCGTCCGAAAGGGAGGAATACCATGGCAGAACAACAGCTTATCGGAGCGCTCGAGGCCGGCGGCACCAAGATGGTGTGCGCCACGGGCTATGCGGACGGTACGGTCCTGGAGCGCGAGCAGATCGCGACCACGACCCCGCAGGAGACCGTTGAGGCCGTCAATGCATGGTTTGCAGACAAGGACATCGCCGCCCTGGGCATCGGCGCCTTTGGCCCCACCGCGGTCAACCCTGCCTCGCCCCAGTACGGCAAGATCTTGGAGACGCCCAAGACCGCATGGCGTTACTTTGACCTGCTGGGCACCATCCAAAACGAGCTCAAGGTCCCCTGCGGCTACGACACCGACGTCAACGTCGCCTGCCTGGGCGAGGTCACCTTTGGTTGCGCCCAGGGCCTCACCGATGTGGTCTACCTGACCATCGGCACCGGCGTGGGCGCCGGTGTGCTCTCGGGCGGCCAGCTCGTGCACGGCATGATGCATCCCGAGGCTGGCCACATCCTGGTCACGCGCGACCCGCGCGACACCATCGGCGAGCATAGCGCCTGCCCCTTCCACGACAACTGCCTCGAGGGCCTCATCGCCGGCCCCGGCGTTAAAAAGCGCTGGGATGGCAAGAGCGCCGGAGACATGGCCGATGACCCGGAGGCCATGGACCTGCTCGCCGGCTATCTGGCACAGGCACTCATGACCTACACGCTGTGCTACGCGCCGCAAAAGATCATCATCGGTGGCGGCGTGGCCGACCACACCCCCATCGTGCCGCTCGCACGCAAAAAGTGTGCCGAGATGCTCAACGGCTATATCGTCACGCCCGAGGTCAACGACATCGATAACTACATCGTCAACAACAGCCTCGAGGGCAAGCAGGGCATTATGGGCTGCCTGGCCCTGGGCGCACAGGCGCTTCAGTAGCAGACGCACCCACAGGGCGTGGCGCGCCCGGCAAATCCGACCTACGGAACGACGCCACCACGCCTCATATAAGCCCTCAAATAAAAAAGGCCGCCTAGGACCAAACAATACGTCCTAGGCGGCCTTTTTAGCGCACATCAGCGACCGTAAGAGATATCGGAGCGCAACGCCCGTTGCCGCTCCACAGCAGTCGATCATCACATCGGTGATCATGCCGGCGCGTCCCGGCACAAAGAGCTGAATCGTCTCGTCGATCGAGGGAATCAGCAGCAGAAACACCGCCGTGGGCAGCAGCACGTCAAAGGTGCGCCGGCCCTCAAAATCAAAGGCGTGCGTTGCCAAGATGCCGAGCACCATATACTCGGTAAAATGCGCGCACTTGCGAACAACAAAGTTGGTCACCCATTCATATGGAAGTCCCACGCTGTGCAGGAAACCGCGGATAGCTTCCATGACCGTTAGGCTCAGCGAGCCCGACCCCGAGCCGGGAACCAGCGAATTGCCCCAGATCAAGAGCGCCATCAGGCAGGTTACAACCGCCCATTTTCGATTGATCTTAACCATGCAGAAGTTATGCCTCCGCGCGGAGCGGCGCGAAGCTGGCGGTACCGCCCTCGATAACGCTCAGATAGGCACGGCCCGTACGCTTGGCGGTTGAGGACTGCAGGCGCTCGATCTCTTCCTCGAGGATCTGATTGACGCGCTCGTGACGACGGTTTTCCATAATGCCGGCGGCAATAGCCTCGGCCCGCTCGATGCTCTCGCGCGAGATACGGGCAGTATCCTCGGGGAACACAGCACTGTGACGGCCGACATAGGCGGGGGCAGCAGGCTGAGGGGCAGCGACGGGAGCGGGAGCTGCAACAGGAGCGGGCTCGTCAATCTCATCCAGAATCGCGGTGGCGGCGGCCCACATGTCCTCGTGGCCCGAGTAATCAGCCATGGGGACATCAACCTCGAGCGAGGCGTCCGGAAGGTCGCCGGTGTCGATGCGATCTTGGGCATCAATCGATGCGGTGATGGCTGCAGGCTCATCGAGGTCATCGAGATCGATGTCCGCGGCACCGGAGATGATAGGCATGCTGGCGAGGTTTGCATTGTACGGCGCAGCCTCAGCCGCCTGCTGCCGGGCAGGAGCGCCCCAAAGCGAGCTCTCGGCGGCACGGCGGGCGGCAACGGCCTCCTCGTCCGCGGCCATGGCTTCATCAGCGTACGAATTGTCGGCAGAAGCGTTCGCGTCGCCCGAGGTAGCGTTGTAGGCGTTATTGGCTGCCGCGTTGGCAACGAGTGCCACGAAAGCCGCCGTGCTGCCCGCAGGGGCGGCCTGGGAGCCCGACACGGCGCGCGCCGCGGCGGCGATGTCGTCGCGATTGAGGGAGCCGGTCTGCCCGCCGTTGGTGAGCTCGTCGATGGCGACTTGATAGACGTCGCGCGAGCGCGCAGGGTCGCAGCTCACCGGCGAATCGTCGTCGAGCATACTGTCGATCATGGACCAAGCCTCGGCCTCGTCCATGGCATCTGCGGCTCGAGCGATGGTAGGGACACCATCATCGGCATGACGGCGCTGGAACGCACCAGTTAGGCCGGAAAGGAATGCCGAGGTAGACTGCTCCGCCTGAGTCTGAGAAGCAGAAGCCGCAGCGTAAGGAGTCGCATCCTGCTGCTGAGCTGGAATCGAGGCGGTCTTGAACTCGCTTTGATGCTGATTGAGATTGGCGGCACCGCCCATGGCATCGGGCTGGAACAGACGCTCTTCACGTTGCGCACGATACTCGGAGATACCCAGCGAGGCGGCATAGATACCCACGCCCGCCACCGCGCCCACGGCGAAGGGAACCGCACCCGCCACGACCGTCTCGTTCACAGACGAAAACGGCAGCGTCGCGGCATACATAACCACGGGAGCGGCAAGGCCGATCCCGCACGAAAGTCCGGCAAGGACTGCTCGTTGTGTTGCATCAGAAGAAGCCATGAGCTCTCCCCATCTTCCAGCACCCAAATCGCATCATTCAGTTGGCTGCGCGAGAGAAGATGAAGCGGGGCTATGCCCCAAAGCAACGGTATATGGTTCGTTTCATCTGCGTTTTCCGTCGCGAAGCTTAAAAGCTATTATGCGAAACCGCCCCGTCGATTGCAAGCGACGATGTCGGATTGAAACGGGAAACCTGCTGCTCGTCGGTCTTATGGTTAAAAATAAGCGCGGAGCGGCGATATGGAAAAGGGCCGAGGCTCAAAGCCCCGACCCTTTATCGCATTGATGGCTATCGCTGCGTGTGGATGACAACCTAGAACGTCTGCTCGTAGTCGCTGTGCTTTTTGGCCGAACGCACCAGGAACTCCTGGTTGGTGTTGGTGCCCTTAAGACCCTTGATAAACGATGCGGCTGCGCGCTCGGTGTTGTTCATGCCGGCAAGAATGCGACGCAGACCAAAGACAAACGGACGAATCTGCTCGTCGACCAACAGGTCCTCGTTACGCGTACCGGAGGCAACGGGGTCGATAGCCGGGAAGATGCGGCGGTCGGCCAGTTCGCGGTCGAGCTTAAGCTCCATGTTGCCGGTGCCCTTGAACTCCTCAAAGATGACCTCGTCCATCTTGGAACCAGTGTCGATGAGGGCAGAGGCCAGGATGGTAAGCGAACCACCGTTCTCGATATTACGGGCTGCGCCCAGGAAGCGCTTGGGCGGATACAGGGCCGCCGAATCGACGCCGCCCGAAAGGATGCGGCCTGAGGCGGGCGCCGCCAAGTTGTAGGCGCGGGCAAGACGCGTGATGGAGTCGAGCACCACCACGACATCGCCACCCAGCTCCACGATGCGCTTGGCGCGCTCGATAACGAGCTCTGCCACGCGAGTGTGGTTGTCGGCGGGCATATCGAAGGTCGACGCCACAACCTCGCCCTTGATGGAACGCTGCATATCGGTGACCTCTTCGGGGCGCTCGTCGACGAGCAGGCAGATGAGGTGCACCTCGGGGTTGTTAATCGAGATAGACTGGCAGATCTTCTTGAGGATCGTGGTCTTGCCGGCCTTGGGCGGGGACACGATCAGGCCACGCTGACCCTTGCCGATCGGCGACACGATGTCGATGGCGCGACCGGTAATGGAGTCCTTGCCGTGCTCCATGCGCAGCGGCTCGTTGGGATAGACCGGGGTGAGGTCGCCGAACTTGGGGCGGTTGCGAATCTGCTCGGGGTCCAGACCGTTGACGGTCGTGATTTTGGCGAGGCCGGCGCGCTTGTCGCCGCCGCGCGAAGGACGCAGCGAGCCCTCGATGACGTCGCCCGTGCGCAGGCGCGCGGAGCGAATGAGGTAGGCAGGGACGAAGGCGTCGTCGTTGGACTTCATGTAACCGTGGGCGTGGATGATGCCGGAACTGTCCGGGCGAATCTGCAGGATACCCTTGATATCACGGAAGCCCTCGGCCTTTGCGGCAGTGGTGTAGATCTCCTCGACAAGCTCGGCTTTCTTCTTGCCGGTCGTCTCGATCTCGAACTCCTTGGCCTTCTCGCGCAGCTCGGCGACCTTCATGGCAGCGAGTTCCTCGCGCGAAAGCGTGGGTTCGGTGGGGGCGGCATTACGCTCCTTGTTGCGCTGCTTGCGATCGCGCTGGCGGTTGCGACGGTCGTTGTTGCGGTCGTCCTTGCGCTCGTTGCGCTCGTCGTTGCGCTTGTGCTGGCGACGGTTGGGGCGAGCGTTGTCATCGGCCTCAGCGGGCGCGGCGTCATCGGTTGCGGCGGCGTCGGCATTGGCCTTAGCGGCGTCATTGGCCTCGGCGCCGGAATCGACCTGCGCTTCGACATCAGCCTGCTGCTCGGACGCCTTGGCCTTAGCGGACTTCTTACGACCGCGCTTGGGCTTCTCGGACGCAGGCTGTTCGACGTCCTGGGGCTCGGCGGCATCAGTCGATGCATCGGCGGTCGTCTCGTCGGAATCCTCGGACGTACCCTTCTTGGCGGCCTTAGCCTTGGACGTGCGTTTAACAGCAGTGCGACGGCTGCGACCTGGACGGACGTCGGCGGGCTCGACATCGGCAGAAACGGCCTCGGAAGTCGTGGCATCCTGGACGGGTGCATCGGCAGCGGTTGCAGACTCGGCGGTCGCCGCAGCATCCCGAGCGGCGGCGGCTGCGGCTGCGGCCTTCTCGGCCTCGACGAAGGCCTTGGGCTTGCGACCGCGACGGTGCGGGCGCAAAGCCGGATCGACAACGGGAACTTCGCTGGCCTCGACAGGCGCAGCGGGCTCAGCAGGCGATGTGCCCTCCCCTGCCGCGGAACGGACCGAAGCCTCGGTGAGCTCGGGGGTTACCTGATCGGCAACCCGCTCGGCCTTAGCAGCCGTGCGACGGCGTGTGCGCGGTACCGACTTCTCGGTCGGCTGGTCGGCGGCAGGGGTCTCGGGCACAGACGGGGCTGCAAGCTCGGTCAGAGCCGCGGCCTCACGCTCGGCAGCACGACGGCGGGCGCGCACCACCTGAGCCTCGCTAATCTGCGCCAACGCACGTGCCTGCGCGACCTCATCGGAAATCGGCGCCGAGGAGTCAGCTGCAACGGTGCGCTTGGCGCGCGTCGTGCGCGTAGTACGGCGCTTGGGCTTGGTGACCTCCTCGCCGTCAGCAGCAGGCTTGGTCGTGCGGCGCGTACGCTTGGGCTTTGCCGGAGCAGCCTCCTCACCAGTTGCAGGCACGGCCTTCTCAGCCGCTGCAGGCGTAGGCGTCGAAGCAGCCTTAGGCGTCTCAGGAGCCGAGGCTTGCGCGGGCGCCGCGACCTGGTCCGACGCAACCGGTGCAGCGGGAGCGGCTTGCGTCGTCGTTATTTCGTTTTCTTGCTGTTGATCAGACACAGTGTTTGCTCAACTTTCTTTTCAAGCCCTGTGATCACATGCTCCCTGCATAAACCTTCAGGGCGGCTAAACAGTCTAGTTCCGTTCAAAACGACGGACATCATTGATCTGTATCGAGATATTTGCGTCATATACGCAGCGTTAGTGTAACACAACCGCCACCACCTGCAACTTAGTCATTGAGGACGTTCTTAAACGACTATTCAAAAGGGACACTCTTTGGTTTAACACCCACAAATCTGACTGCCTCCGCCAAAACTATGGCGGTTTACTACGATGAATCGCTCAACCGCGACCACTCCGAAACTTGTTGAACTAAAACCGCAGGTAGATGCCTTGCACTTTTTTGCGAAAAGCCGGCGTGGTTGGAATTTCTCATTTCATCGTAGTAAACCGGCATAGTTTCGTATTTCCAGCAGTTCCAAATTCGTCAATACGTCGGCGTTTGCAAAAAGCCCGACCTCCGTGGGAGATCGGGCTTTCAAGGCTTAGTTAAACCAAGTCTGTACGGTCAAATGACCCGTAGCTTACATCTGCTCGGGCGCGGAAACGCCAACGAGGGTGAGCACCAGGGCGAGCGTCACACGGACGGCATCGCAAGCGGCCAGACGGGCACGCGAAAGCTCGGGGTCGACGGGACGGCCCTCGCTCGGCAGCACCTGACAGGCAGCGTAGAAGCTGTGGAAGTCGCCGGCGAGTTCCTCAGCAAAGTGCGTCAGACGGAACGGGGCGCGGTCGCGAGCGCAGCTGGCGATGAGGTCGGTGAGCTCGTTGAGCTTGCGCGAAAGGGCGAGCTCGGTCGGGTCGGTCAGCAGCGAGTAATCGACGTTCTCACCGATGGCCTTGGCGGCGACGGCCTTCATGCCCATCTCGTCAGCCTGCTCGGGCGTAACGTCAGCGGCACGGCGCAGGATGGAGCACACGCGGGCGTGAGCATACTGCACGTAATAGACCGGGTTGGAGTTGTCGCGCTTCTTGACGGCCTCGATATCGAAGTCGACCATCTGGTTGGAGCTCTTGGAGATGAGGGTGTAGCGGGCAGCGTCGGAGCCGACCTCGTCGACGAGCTCCTGCAGGGTCACCATGGTGCCCTTACGCTTGGACATACGGACGGGCTTGCCGTTGCGCAGCAGGTTGACGAGCTGGCCCAGCAGAACCTCAAACTTGCCGGGGTAACCCAAGGCATCGCAGACGCAGCGGACGCGCTCGATGTAGCCGTGGTGGTCGGCGCCCCAGATGTCGATGACGTGGTCGACGCGCTGGAACTTATCCCAGTGATAGGCAACGTCGGAGGCGAAGTAGGTGTACTCGCCGTCGGACTTGATCAGAACGCGGTCCTTGTCATCGCCCAGGTCGGTGGAGCGGAACCACAGGGCGCCGTCCTTGGTGTAGAGATAGCCCATCTTGTCGAGCTTCTCAAAAGCGCGGTCGACGGCGGAGGTGCCGGCGGTCTCGCCCTCGGTGTCCTTCACATACAGCGAGCGCTCGGAGAACCAACGATCGAAGTCGCAATTGACGGCGTGGCAGAGGTCGCGCATGTTGTCGACCATCTTTACATAGCCGCGCTCGCGGAAGCTCTCCATGCGCTTCTGCGGATCGGCCTCGACCCACTTATCGCCGTCGGTGCGCCAGAACTCGGCGGCCTCGTCGATAATGTAGTCGCCGCCATAGGAGTCCTTGCCCAGGGTCTCGGCAAAATTGTCCTGGTACGGATGGGTCTCGGGATGCTCGTCGTTCTCGTCGGCAACGAAGGCGTCGCGGTCTGCGATCAGCAGCTTGTGAGCCTCGTCGATATCCACGCCCTGCTTGGCGATGATGTCGGCAAGCTGCATATAGCGCGTGCTGATGGAGTTGCCGAAGGTGTTCATCTGAGAGCCGTGGTCGTTGATGTAGAACTCACGCTGGATGTCGTAACCGGCATGGTCCATAACGCGGCAGAGCGAATCGCCCAGAGCGGCCCAGCGGCCATGGCCGATGTGCATGGGGCCGACGGGGTTGGCGGAGACGAACTCGACCTGGGTCTTCAGGCCGCCACCGACGTTGGACTTAGCGAAGTCCATACCCTTCTCGCGAGCCTCGCCAAAGATGGCATTCTTGACGGCAACGGAGAGGTAGAAGTTGATGAAGCCGGGGCCTGCGATCTCGACCTTCTCGATCGCGGGGTCCTCGGGCATATGGGCAACGATGGCCTCGGCGATCTTGCGCGGGGCGCAATGGGCCAGCTTGGCGGACTTCAGGGCCATGGTAGAGGTCCACTCGCCATGAGAAGTGTCAGCCGGTCGCTCGATAGCGCAATCGTCAAGTTCAAATGCAGAAAGGTCGCCGGCCTCCTGGGCCGCAGCAAGCGCAGCGCGTACCAGCTCTTCAATCTTCTCGGGCATAGATCCTCCTTGTGTTAAAGCCCCCGAGCTCTTGGTCACTCGTAGGGCAAAAGCCAGAGTTTGTAGCACTCTATCACAAGCGACGGGCACTGTCGCAGGGTAAAGCCAATCGATATTGCATATGCACAAAATTGACTACAGCTTGCATGGAGTCACTCAAAGATGCCAGTCTGCCTGCAGATTATGCAGGCGTTGAAAATGCATAAAGATGTGAATGAGCTGCGCCTGTTATCGAATACTCTTACCTATCGGAGTTGTGTGCTTTTCCTGCATAAAGTAAGGGTTTGCGCACGTCAGCGTGTTATTCTAGACATACGTAAATTCGTATAAGTTGGAGGTAGCATGTTCTCAATCGGTCAACACGTCATTCATCCGGGTCAGGGAGTCTGCACCGTCGTCGGTTTTAGGGACGACACACCGCAGCCCATGCTACTGCTTGAGACCAAGCAGGGACATGCGCAGACGATCCTCATGTACCCCGTGGCGCAGGCCGACCGTTTGCACGCCGCCATCTCGCAGCAAGATGCCGAGCACCTGCTGAGCCACTATGACGAGCTGGAGTGCGACACTTTTACCGAGCGCAACAGTTCACTTGAGGAGACGCACTTTAAGCAGCAGCTCAAGCTGGGCGCGCCCGAGACGGTCCGCGTGGCAAAGACCATGATGCACCGCATTCGCCAGGCCGAGGAAGCTGATAAAAAACCCAGCTCCTACTACATGCGCGTACTCAAGGAGGCCAAACGCCGCTCCATCGAGGAGTTCGCCGTGGCCTTGGGCGTCACCGAGGAGGCCGCCGAAGCCCGCCTAGCCCAAGCCGCCCTCAATTAACCTGCCAAAAAGGGACAGGTTTTTTTTGGCAGGTTTTATCTGGCCAAACATCAACAAACAATCAGTAAATGGTCGGGTGCTCCGTTTTGTTTAAGAGCGCCCGACCATTTTTCTATCGCCGTAAAAATGCGTGAAGCCCATTTGCGATGACATCACGCAAGGGCCGTCCAGATCGACGTAACCAACGCCCGCATCCACAACAAGCGCGCCCGTCTTACTCAATTACCATTAAAAAGCATCAATTTGAAAACGCAATTATATTTCGGCAGGTAGCAGCTATAGTCGGTGAACTGAATCTCGACAACCGAAGCCCCCGAATGAGGTATCTTCAGCCCATCCAAGCTAAAGGAGGGGCCATGCCGAGAAAACCTCGTTCAAAGTCACCAACCGGTTATTTCCACGTCACGTTGCGTGGAAACGGAGGGCAATTGCTGTTTGACGATGCCGAGGACCGAATCGCCATGCTTCAGATCCTCGATGCGATCCTCCCCAAACACAATATCGAGCTTATCGCTTGGTGTCTTATGGGGAGCCACATTCATCTACTCATCGACGATCCGGACGACCGTAAGAGCGACGCGATGCACGCGGTAGCCGTATCGTATGCGGGCAGGTACAATGCGCGGACAGGGCATATCGGCCACGTGTTTCAGGAACGGTTTTGGGATTCGCCCATTAAGTCGGAAGTATATTTACTCGAAGCAATTCGATACATCCATCTGAATCCACAAAAAGCAGGACTGGCGGCATATGACGAATATCCCTGGAGCAGCCATCGCGAGTATCTAATGAGCGC
Organism: uncultured Collinsella sp.; assembly: GCA_900550195.1. GTDB lineage: Bacteria > Actinomycetota > Coriobacteriia > Coriobacteriales > Coriobacteriaceae > Collinsella. The sequence continues at coordinate 59,423 of URRB01000006.1, read as the reverse complement.
CAGGTCACGGCCGCATGTCACCGGCAGCGTTGTCGGTGTTTTATTCCCAACACCTCGCTCATACCTTAAGCTCATGGAAAGCACGCCGTCGCTTCCCTATCGCCCCAGCGCAACAGCCAAGGTTCGCGAGGAAGATCTATGCGAATTTGGCACGGCAATCGTGCAGAGTGTCGCAGGATGTGCTCCGACGGAACTTAAATCCGTCTCCAAGCCACTTCGCAATGAGGCGATTCTCGCGCTTCGAAAACAAGGGCTAACGGTTAAGCAGGTTCAGCTGCTGACCGGACTGGGAACATGGATTATCAAGAACGCGTCCTAACGTCGCGTTTACCGAGTTACGGATACGGCGAAGCGCAACTGCCTGCCGCGAGGCACCGCATTCGCCAGCGTCTCCATGTCAAACAGAAAACGCTTCCGCTGAATAACGTCCAACGGAAGCGTTTTCCCAGATAAAATCTACCAAAATAAACCTGTCCCAATTTGGCAGGTTAGGCCTGGAAGGTGTCGCGGTCGGGCGCGAAGGACTGCATGGCCGCGATGGTGCGGTCAAAGAGCTCGGGGAGCTCCCAGCCGAGCATCTCGGCGCCCTGCGAAATCACGTCGCGCGAGCAGCCGGCGGCAAAGCGCTTGTCCTTGAACTTCTTCTTGAGCGACTTGGCCGTAAAGTCCATGACGCTCTTGCTCGGACGCATGATCACGGCAGCACCGATCAGGCCGGTGAGCTCGTCGCAAGCAAACAGGATCTTCTCCATCTGCAGCTCGGGCTTGGGCAGCGAGGTATTGAAATCGGACGTGTGCGTCTGAATAGCGCGAATGAGTTCGGGAGAGGCACCCTCGCCCTCAAGGATCTCGGCCGCATAGATGGTGTGGTTCACGGGATCGTCCTCATGCTCCTCCCAATCCAGGTCGTGCAGCAAACCGACGATGCCCCAAAACTCCTCGTTCTCGGGGTCGAACTCGCGCGCAAAGTAGCGCATGGTGCCCTCGACCGTTTCGCCGTGGGTGATGTGGAACGGGTCCTTGTTGTGCTCGTTGAGCAATTCGAACGCACGGTCGCGGGTGATTCCGGCGGAAAGCGTCTGGGACATGGCAATACCTCCAGGTGAGTCGGTGCTAAGACACGGTGTCACTATCGTATATCGCCGCGGCTCAAGCCGAAAGGCAGAAAAAGCATGCGGAGGAAAAAGCCGGGCGAACGCGTCGCCCGGCAAAACCGCAGATAAAACCTGCCAAAATAAACCTGTCCCTTTTTGGTAGGTTTAGGGGCGGACCTGGCCGGTGCCGCGGAGCTTGTATTTGTAGGTGGTGAGGGCCTCGGCGGCAAAGGGGCCACGGGCGTGGAGTTTTTGGGTCGAGATGCCGATCTCGGCGCCCAGGCCAAACTCGCCGCCGTCAGTGAAGCGAGTGCTGGCGTTGGAGTACACGGCCGAGGCATCGACCGCATCAAGGAAGCGCTCGCAAGCATCCGTGTCCTCGGCAACGACGGCCTCGGAGTGCATGGTGCCGTAGCGGTTGATGTGCTCGATGGCCTCGTCCTCGCTAGCCACGACCTTCACACTCATCTCGAGCGCCAGGTACTCGCGACCCCAGTCCTCCTCAGTCGCGGCGACGTAGTCATCGCCCTCTACAAAGCCGGCGTCGGCGCACGCGGCGCACGTGGCCTCGTCGCCGTGAATGAGCACGCCGTGGTCGTGCAGCACGGCAACGACCGCAGGCAAAAACGCATCGGCCACAGCACGGTCGACCAGCAGCGACTCGGCGGCATTGCACACGCCTACGCGCTGGGTCTTGGCATTGACGATAATGTTGAGCGCCTTATCAAAGTCGGCGGATTCATGCACGTAGATGTGGCAGTTGCCCGTGCCCGTCTCGATCACCGGAACGAGCGACTCGCGCACGCAGCGCTGAATCAGGCCTGCACCGCCGCGCGGAATGAGCACGTCGACGATACCGCGGAGCTTCATGAGCTCGCCGGTGGCTTCGCGATCGGTGGACTCAATCATCGAGACGGCCTCGCGCGGGAAGCCCTTGGCCTCGAGCGCATCGGCCAGCAGCTCGGCGATCATGGCACACGAGTGATAGGCCAGCGAGCCGCCGCGCAGAATGCAGGCGTTGCCGGTACGGATGCAGATGCCTGCGGCGTCGGCCGTCACGTTGGGGCGCGCCTCGTAGACCATAGCGACCAGGCCCAGCGGCACACTCACACGGGTCAGGTCCACGCCGCTTGCAAGCACGCGGTGGTCGAGCACGCGGCCCACGGGATCGGGCAGCTCGGCAAGCTTTTCCAGGCCGGCGGCCATGCCCTCGACGCGCTCGGGCGTCAGCAGCAGACGATCGAGCAGTCCGGCCGAGGTACCCGCATCGCGCGCGGCGGACATATCGAGCTCGTTAGCGGCGACGATGGAGTCGACACCGTTGCGCAGTGCTGCGGCCATGGCGCGCACGGCCTCCTGGCGCTGTTCATCGCTCGCCGTGGCAAGCGAGGCCGACGCTGCCTTGGCGGCAACGGCAAGATCGTGGACATACGTGGCTATATCGACCGACATGGGCGGCCCTTTCTCCTAGAAGTTTGCAACCATGGTAGCCGATTTGCGCATGGCCTCGCCCGCGGCGGTAGAATTGGTCAACCCGAAACACCGCAACGAACGGAAGACTCACATGGCCCTCATCACTTCGTACCACGTCCCCGGCCTTTACGTCGAGGACCACAGCATCGACGTCCCCCTTGACTGGCGCGGCCTGGAGCCGATGCTCCTGGCCGTCGGCAGTACCATGCGCCGCGGCGCCATGCCGGCACCCATCGCCGGCGCGCCCGAGAGCATCAAGCTCTTCTACCGCGTGGTTAGCGCGCCCGACCGCATCAACGACGATCTGCCGCTGCTCCTGTTTTTGCAGGGCGGCCCCGGCGGCGAGAGCCCACGTCCGCTGTCGCCCACAAGCGACGGCTGGATCGAGGAGGCCGTCAAGCACTTCCGCGTGGTCCTTCCCGACCAGCGCGGCACCGGACGCAGTAGCTGCGTGGACGGACGCACGATCAAGGCACTGGGTGATCGCGCAACGGCCGCCGGCGCCGATACAGCACGCTCGCAGGCGGACTTCCTCAAGCGCTACCTCGCCAGCTCCATCGTGCGCGATTTTGAGTACCTGCGCCTAGTGGGCTTTGGCGGCAAGCCGTGGGTCACGCTCGGCCAAAGCTACGGCGGTTTTTTGACGCTGAGCTACCTGTCGCTCTTCCCCGAGGGCGTGGCGGCGAGCTTTACCTGCGGCGGCATCCCCCACGTACCGGCGAGCGCAAGCGAGGTCTACGCGCACACCTTCCCGCGCATGGCCGCCAAGACGCAGCAGTATTATGACCGCTATCCCGCTGACGTCGAGCGCGTGGCAGCCCTGGCCGATGCGCTCGAGGCTCAGAAGCCCGTGCTGCCCGACGGCTCGCCGATGACGGTCGAGCGCCTACAGCTCATGGGCAGCGACTTTGGCATGAAGCCGAGCTTTGAGCGCATGCATTGGACTATCGATCACGCTTTTGTTACTGGCGACGGTACGCTGAGCTGCGGCTCCTCGGTATCCGACAGCTTTTTGATGCGCGCCTTCGAGCGCACCAACACACGCACGAACCCGCTGTACTGGACACTGCAGGAGTTTATCTACGCCGACGGCGACACCATGCCCATTCGCTGGGCCGCAGCAGAGGAGAAGGCCCATCGTGCCGAGTTCGACACACTCGCGCGCCCGCTCATGTTTACCGGCGAGGCCATGTTCCCGTGGATGTTCGAGCAGATGCCCGAGCTCAAGCCCTTCAAGCCCGCCATGGACCTGCTGATGGAAGACACCAGCTGGGACAAGATCTACGACCCGCAGCGACTGGCGTGCAACGAGGTGCCCCTGCAGGCCGCGGTGTATTTCGACGACATGTACGTGGATTCGGGCCTGCAGCTTGATACGCTCAGCCGCGTGGGCAACTCGCATGCCTGGGTGACCAACGAGTTCGAGCACGACGGCCTGCACGGCAGCGTGGTATTCAAGCACCTCTTCGACGAAGCCCTCAACCGCGGAGACCTGCGCCAGATCTTCTAGCAAAGGAGTGTCCCAAAGTGCCGGCACATAAGGAACGTCCCCAAGTGCCGGCACGAGAAAGACAGCGCTGCGGGAAACGATCCGCAGCGCTGTCTTTCTTTATGCAAATACGATCAAGTTATCCCTGTGTATCGCCGGCTTCTCGGCCAGGTCTGCCAGCAGGCGGTTGCTGGCGATCTGGTCCTGGCGGCGGCCGGCGGCAAGTTCCAGCACGTCCGAATCGGCCTCGGCGATACCGCGGGCGACGACCATACCTCTCGGATCGCACACATCGAGCACATCGCCCTCGGCAAACTGGCCATCAACCTCGCGAATACCCACCGCAAGCAAGGAAGAACCACGGCTGACCAGCGCCTTCGCGGCACCGTCGTCAACCGTTACCGAGCCATGTGCCTTGTCACCCAGCGCGATCCACAACTTGCGGGGTGCGATGTCCAGACGCTCCGCCGGCGGATCGAACAGCGTGCCCACGCTCTCGCCGCGGGCTAGGCGCACGAGCGCATCGGGCTCCTCGCCCGAGCAAATCACGCTCTGAATGCCCGCCGTCATCAGGATGCGGCTCGCGCGAATCTTGGTAATCATGCCGCCCGTGCCCACCGATGTGGAAGAATCGCCCGCCGAGGCAATAATCTTGGCATCGATCTTATGCACGACAGGAACAAACTCGGCCGTGGGGTCCTCATGCGGATTGGCAGTATAGAGGCCATCGATGTCCGAGAGCGTCACGCACAGATCGGCAGAAACCAGGCAGCTCACAAGCGCCGCCAGTGTGTCGTTGTCGCCGAACTTGATCTCATCGACGGTAACGGTATCGTTCTCGTTGACGACCGGCACCACGCCAAGCTCCACGAGGCGCAGCAGGGCGTCGCGCGCGTGCAGGTAGGACGTGCGGCGGGCCGTATCGTGGCGCGTGAGCAGCACGAGCGAGGTGAGCAGGTCGCGCGCATGGAACTCCTCGTCGTAGGCCGACGAGATGATGCACTGACCAGCCGAGGCGCAAGCCTGCAGGCTCGGAAGGTCGCCGACCGGCTTGCGGTCGAAGCCCAACACGGGATAGCCACAGGCGATAGCGCCCGAGCTCACCACGACCAGACGCCAGCCGAGCTTGCGCAGCGCTGCGGCCTGATCGGCAAGTCCGCCGATAAAGGCGCGGTTGACCTTGCCATCGGCACCCACCACCGTGGACGAGCCGATCTTTACCACCATCGTTTTATAAGAAGTCGTCATACGTCAAACCAATCGAGTGTTGAGCAGGCGGGCGAGCTGGAGCAGCCGGGGCACCCGGTGCGGGACGGACGAAAATGATCCGTTTTCCTCCGTCCCCTTCGGATCATTTTGCCCAGGGGAAGGCCGAAGCCGCGGCCATGTTCTTGCGCACGAGCTCGTCGCGTACCTGAGCCAGGCCCTGCTCCATGCCCACCACATAGGTCTGCGGGTACAGGAAGCGCTTGAAAGCTGCGTCCAGATGATCGAGCGCCCAAGCACAGCGCTCGCGCGCGTCCTGGATGCTCTCACGCGGAGCCACCGCACTGCCATCGCGCACGATCGGCACCAGCAGCTCGCGATACTCAAGCTCCGACACATCGGTCACCAGGGCGGCATCATTCACGGCCACGAGGGTATTGCCGCGCGCGGCGCCCTCCCCCGCCAGATGGTCCTCGTCGTAGATCATGTCGCAGACCGGGCCGCCAAAGCCGTCGTAATAACGGCGCACGCGCTGCACGCCCGGGATCGTGCGCTTGTAGGGCTGCTCGGAGAGCTTGACCACCGGCGTCCATGGATCTGCCTCGCTCGCACGGCGGGCGGAAAGCTTGTACACGCCACCCAGCGCCGGCTGGTCATAGCAGGTCGCGAGCTTGGTACCCACGCCAAAGCTATCGATGGGCGCGCCCTGGTCCAGCAGCGACTGAATCGTGTACTCGTCAAGATCGTTGGAAACCGAGATCCCCACATAGGGCAGGCCCTCGGCATCAAAACGGCCGCGAACATACTTGGAGAGCTTGGCGAGGTCGCCGGAGTCAATGCGAATGGCCGACAAGCGCTCGCCCACCGCCTCCATCTCCTTGGCAACCGCAATGGCATGCTCGCAGCCCTCGCGCACGTCATAGGTGTCGATGAGCAGCGTACAGTTCTTGGGGCTCGACTTGGCAAAGGCGCGGAAGGCCTCGAGCTCGGAATCGAAGCTCATCACCCAGCTGTGCGCATGCGTGCCAAAGACGGGAATACCATAGCGGTGGCCGGCGAGCACATTGGACGTAGAGGAGCAGCCGGCAACGTAGCTCGCGCGCGCAACGGCCAGGCCGCCATCGGGACCCTGGGCGCGGCGCAGGCCAAACTCCGCCACGGGGCGACCGTCGGCGGCGAGCACCACGCGCGCCGTCTTGGTGGCGACAAGCGTCTGGAACCCGACGATGTTGAGCAGCGCCGTCTCAAGCAGCTGGCACTCGAGCGCAGGACCGGTGACGCGCACCATGGGCTCGCGCGGAAAGACGAGCTCGCCCTCGGGGACGGCGTCGATATTTACATGCGCACGAAAATCGCGCAGGTAGTCGAGGAATGCGGACTTGAACATCGCGCCGCCGGCAGGGGCCTCAAGCGAGGCGAGGTAGTCGATATCCTCGGGCGTAAAGCGCAGGTTCTCGACGAGCTCGGGCAGCTCGGCGGTGCCACACATGACGGCATAGGCGCTGCCAAAGGGATGGTCGCGGTAAAACGCGGTAAAACAACCCTGCTCATTGGCCTTGCCGCTCTCCCACAGGCCCTGGGCCATAGTGAGCTCGTACAGATCGGTGAGCATTGCAATGTCGGTGGGATGCGAGATATCGGTCAAAGCCATGGGGCGACCTTTCGGATGTGTGGTGCAGAATTTGAGGGTTGGACGAGAGCAGAGCATGCGGACATGACGCCCGATGCAAATCGGTTAGAGCAGGCCCATGCTGGTCAGGATCGTGTAGCCCATAAAGATGACAAACGCGATGAGGGCAAGGACAATGATGATTTTTTGAGCCGGCGCCATGCCAGGGATCTCGTTCTCGCCCGTAGGTTCCTTGGAGGCAACCATGCGCTGGGCAAAGGTCATCTCGTCACGGCTCGGCTTGGGCTCGACGGACTTGGGACGAGCGGCCTTTTTAGGCTGAGGTTTGGGCGCGGCAGGTGCAGGCTTCGCAGCAGCGGGCTTGGGTGCGGGCGCGGGCTTGCGCTCGGATGCGGCGTTCGAGGCGACCTCCTCGGCCTTCGCACGCTCGGCGCGCAGGGCAGCCAGCTCCTCACGCTCGCGACGGGCCTCTTCCCGAGCCTCGCGGCGGGCCTTCTCAGCGCGGAGCTCTTCCAACTCAGCGCGCTCCTCGTCGGACAATGGTTGGGACTCAAGCTCGGCCATGGTATAGCCCTTTCTTTTAAAAAAAGCCGCCGACACAATGTCAGCGGCTTATCAAATCCAAGGGTGGAGACGAAGGGAGTCGAACCCTCGGCCTCTGCCATGCGACGGCAGCGCTCTCCCAACTGAGCTACGTCCCCAGGACAAGTCGATATTTTACCTACGGCTCGCCAACTGTCAACGCCCAATAACCAGTCTTTTTGGGGCGCGGCTATTTTGGCAACTTTTCGAACAGGCGATCCTCTCGATGATTTTTTATCCCCGTCCCAGAAAAATCATCGACGAACGCGCTACTTTGCGCTGGTAAGAACACCGGTGGTGTCGAAGGCCGGGGTGAAGCTCTCGTCTACCGCGCCGCCCTCTTGCCAGAACATCGTCGTAAAACCCAGGTCGTCGGCATGGTCGAGCACCTGCTCGTACTCCTCACGCGTCACGGCGCGTGCCAGGTCGCCGCCCTGCTCGCGCATGAGCGCATTGGGCGTGTACTGGTTCATAACCGAGATCGGCACGTCGCCCACCGTCTGCCACACCAGGTCCAGCACGCGACACGAATCGTCTGCATGCCCCGGAAGCACCAGGTGACGCACGATCATGCCACGCTTCATAAGCCCGTCCTCGTCCACCAACTCTCCCCCGCGGCGCTCGATCTCGCGCGCCATCTGGGCCAGACCCGACACGGCCACACGCGGGTAATCCTTTATATGGGAGAGCGACTGCGCAAGCCCGGCATCGGCATATTTAAAGTCGGTGAGCCACACATCGACCAGGTCGCCCAGCGCCGCCACGGCACTCGCGCGCTCGTAACCACTCGTGTTGTAGACGATTGGGATAACCAGTCCGCGCGCCCGTGCCGCGGCAATCGCGGCAGGCAACAGGTGCGCATAGTGCGTCGCCGTCACCAAATTGATGTTGTTGGCACCCTGGTCCTGCAGTTCCAGCATAATCTCGACCAGGCGCTCAGGCGAAATCTCAAGGCCAAAATTGCCGGTCGAGATCTCGTGGTTCTGGCAGTAGATACATTTGAGCGAGCAGCCGCTAAAGAAGATCGTGCCCGAACCGGCCTCGCCCGAGATAGGCGGCTCCTCCCACATATGAAGCGCGGCGCGGGCCACCTTGAGCGTGTCGTTAGCACCGCAGACGCCGTGCGCGCCCTCATCGCGCGCCGCACCGCAACGGCGCGGACACAAATGGCAGGCGGGCGAAAAAAGTTCGGTCAACGACGTCGGCATAAAACCATGCTCCAAAACAACGATTCAGCAGCTCAAACGTAAAGGGATCAACCCCACAGACGGCTCGAGCCCAAGGCGCCGTAATCGTCCGACACGATTTTTGTAATGTCAAGACTGGAATCAATAAAGTGCCGCTTTATGATGTAGGTATTCCGCCCCCCGCGGAGCAACTGGGTGAACCGTCGCGTTTATTTAGGGAGCCCACACAGTCGTACCTAGTACAGGTATCCTTCGTTGTTAAGGACGCTGGAACAGTCGATGAGGGCACCCACCTGTTTTAGGTGGGTTCATTTTCGTAACGTGGGGGGTGGTTTTCTTTTGCCGAAAATCACCATTACAGTCCATATGGATCCCCGCCGGCATCCCGACAAGCCATCGACAACATCCCAATATCTGGTAAGCGCGTGATTATCGCTGCGTGCAATTCCATGCACCCCCCTTGGTCGAGTATTATGGTTCGGCTATGCCCTTTGCGCATGGCGTTCTTCTGACCTTTTCCTTCGACGCTTGGCGGTTTTTAGATTCATGGCTTCATCCCCGAGCTACATACCGTACCTATGCGTGGCAGCGGCGGCCTTTATCACGACCTTCCTCGCGGTGCCCCTGGTCAAGCGCTTGGCAATTAAGCTCGATGCCGTCGACTATCCTTCTAAGCGCCGCATCAACACCAAGCCCATCCCGCGTTTGGGCGGAACGGCGGTGTTTTTGGGCCTGGTCGTTGCCTGCATTGTGCAAATCCTAGGCACCTGGCACCTAGGCTGGCCACCCGTCCTGGTGCCGCACCCGCGCCTTCACATTAGCTATCCCATGCTGGCGCTCTCCTTTACCGTCATCTTTGCGACCGGCGCGATCGACGACGTCTTCCAGCTCACGCCCAAGCAAAAACTGGCCGGACAGGTCCTCGCCGCGCTTATCGCCTGCATGGGCGGCCTGCGGATCGGCGTCATCGTCAACCCGTTTGCCCCCGGCGAGATCATGCTCGGATGGATCGCCTACCCCATTACCGTGATCTATCTGGTGGCATTCACCAACATCATTAACCTCATCGACGGCCTCGACGGCTTGGCCACGGGTATCTGCGGCATCGCGTCGTTCACCATGTTTTCGATGGCCGTTCTCTCGGGCCGCATCGACGCCGCCGCGCTCTCCATTGCGCTCTTTGGCGCCTGTCTGGCCTTTTTGCGCTACAACTTCAACCCCGCAAGCATCTTCTTGGGCGACTCGGGGTCGCTGCTTCTGGGCTTTGCACTGGGCTCCATCTCACTGCTCAACGTGAGCCGCACCGCCGCACTCACCTCGCTTATCATTCCGCTCATCGTTGCCGGCGTGCCCATCGTCGACACGTTCAGCGCCATCGTGCGCCGCAAGCGCGCCCACATTAGTATCGGGCAGGCCGACAAGGGCCACATCCACCACCGCCTCATTCAAGAGGGCTACAACCAAAAGCAGGCCGTACTGCTCATCTATGCCTGGTGCATCATGCTTTCGGCCGGCGCCGCCGCGATTAACCAGGTCGAAGTGCCCATGCGTGTGCTCATCTTTACCGTGCTCGCCATTGGCTCGGCGGCCTTCGCCAAGCACCTGCACCTGTTTGAACCCGTGCTACGCCACCATTACAACAAGCGCACGCACGAGGACGAGCTCGTCACCCCCGACGACCCCGCCTTTAAGCAGGAGGAGCAGGCAGCCGAGGAGCGCAAAGTAGAGCGCCACCACAAGCTCTAGGGCAAGCTGCCAAGGATGTGCCAAGGCACCGTTAGCCAAGCGCGGCCGCGCCGCACCCATCGCACATGCCGCACCACGCGCGTCCCTCTCCCGCCCCTCGCCTACTTACGTCCCGCCCCTCCAATAAACGCGTTATCATCTTGACCCATGAACATACGTTAGGAGCAATCATGCCAAACGAGAACAGCTACGAAGTCGCGCTGCAAAAGAGCAACGCCATTCGCGAGGGCCTGGCCAATACGCCCGAGAAGTTCACCATGCTCACCGGTGATCGCCCCACCGGCCGTCTGCACCTGGGCCACTACTTCGGTACCCTCAAGGGCCGTGTTGAGCTGCAGAACATGGGCGCCAAGACCAACGTGCTCATCGCCGACTACCAGGTCATCACTGACCGCGACACGACCGAGCACATCCAGGACAACGTGTACAACATGGTCATGGACTACCTTGCCTGCGGCATCGACCCCGACAAGACCATGATCTACGCTCACTCTGCCGTGCCCGCCGCCAACCAGCTCATGCTGCCGTTCCTGTCGCTGGTGTCCGAGGCCGAGCTGGCGCGCAACCCCACGGTAAAGGCCGAGATGGAGGCCTCGGGCCACGAGCTCACCGGTCTTCTGCTCACCTACCCGGTACATCAGGCCTGCGACATCCTGTTCTGCAAGGGCAACGTGGTGCCCGTCGGTCGCGACCAGCTGCCGCACATCGAGCTTACCCGCACCATCGCTCGCCGCTTTAACAACCGCTACGGCAAGGTGTTCCCCGAGGTCGACGCGCTGCTGTCCGAGACCCCGCTGCTGCCGGGCCTGGACGGTCGCAAGATGAGCAAGAGCTACGGCAACGCCATCAATATTTCGATGACTGCCGAGGAGACGGCCAAGCGCATCAAGAAGAGCCAGACCGACTCCGAGCGCATGATCACGTTCGACCCCGAGAACCGCCCCGGCGTGTCTGGCCTGCTTTCGACGGCCGCCATCTGCACCGGCCGTTCCGAGGTCGAAATTGCCGAGGAGATTGGCATGGGAGGCTCCGGCCAGCTCAAGAAGTACGTGACCGAGGCCGTCAACGAGTACTTCGCACCGATCCGCGAGCGTCGCCAGCGCTACGAGAACGATCTGGACTATGTGAAGGACGTCCTGCATGAGGGCAACCGTCGCGCCAACGAGATCGCCGAGCAGACCCTGGCCGAGGTTCAGGACGCCATGGGCATGGTGTACTAGACCGATCTGCTGGCTTGAGCTTTCGATTGCTATAGGGCGGGCGCTACGGCGTCCGCCTTTTTTGGAGCCGGACCGCTTCGGCTCCGTCCATCGCACCCCCTCGACAAACAGGAACAGGCCCGCCGGCAGTTAGCTGCCAGCGGGCCTGTTCCCGAAGTACACCGTTGAATCGCACAGAGGGGAGGGATGCGAATCAAACTCAACAGGGCAGGCTTTTTCATCGCCTATTGCCTGCTCCCTTGCTGAAACCAATATAGTTCACCGTGGTTTACTTTCTGACGGCAAAGTACGCCGCCACACCTTCTCCATAAGTTAGCTCTGGTAAACCTACAGTGTAAAACCACCACAAAGGGGACAGGCGCCTTTGTGGTGGTTTTCGCCACGGAAGAACCGCTAGAGCCCGGCAGGCCAGCGACAGGCGGCCAAGTCGACGTGCATGTCGTCCTTAAACGCCACACCTTCCCCTAGCAAAAGCTCACGTTGAGCATCGGGACCGCCAAAAGCGAAGCCCTCGCATATGTGCCCGTCGGCAAACACCACGCGGTGACAGGGAATCTCGCCGGGGCGCGGATTACTATGCAGGGCATACCCCACGTACCGCGCACTTCGTGGACGACCGGCAAGCAGCGCCACCTGGCCATACGTGGCGACCATCCCCTCGGGGATCTGCTCGACCACCTCGTACACCCGTTCAAAAAAGCCCTCAGACGCCATTGCTCGCTCCCTTCCACCCGGAAAAGCATAAACCACCACAAAGGTGCCTGTCCCCTTTGTGGTGGTTTTGACCGGAAAGCTAGTTGGCGGGGCGGAAGAAGGCTACGGCTACGGCGCCGGGGCCCACGTGGGTGCCGATGGTGGCGCCAATGGTGTGGATGGACAGCTCGCCCTCGGTGTGACCGGCCCACAGTGCCGCGCTGTCCTCGATATATTTCTTGAGCACGGCGTCCGAAAGGCCTGTATAGCCCAGCGCCAGCGGCATGGAAAAGTCGACGCCGCCCGCCTTTTCTACCTTCTGGTTGAGCAGGTTACGACCGTTCTTGGAACCGCGCGCCTTGCCCAGCTGCACGATCAGGCCGTCCTCGGCGGCCACAACGGGCTTTACGTTGAGCAACGTGCCCACAGCGCCGGCCGCAGCAGACAGGCGACCGCCGCGCACCAAGTACTCCAGCGTCTCAAGCAGACCGATAACCACCACGCGGTCACGGACTGCCTCGACGGCCGCCGCGATCTGGGCCGCACTACGGCCCTCGTCCACCAAGCGCAACGCATACTCGACCAGGACACGCTCGCCCAGGGTGACGTTATTGCTGTCCACCACGAACACGTCGCCGCCCGGCGCCTCGGCAAGTGCGGTACGGGCACTCTGATTGGTGCCCGAAAGCTTGGCGCCCACGGTAATAATCACTGCCTCGTCGCCGGCCTCACGTGCCTCGGCAATCGCCTGCGAAAACGCGTACGGGTTGACCTGGCCGGTCTTGGGCAGCTCATCGCGCTCCACGAGCATCTCGTAAAAGCGCTGATGATCGATGTCGACGCCATCCATATACACATCGGTGCCAAAGGTGACGGACAGCGGCAAAACACGCAGAGCGGGGTGCTCCGCCGGCGACATATCGCTTGCGGAATCGGTAATAATACGAATGGACATAACAAATCCTTTCTTGCGCGGAGCTCGCGCGGGGAATTTTGACAGCAATGCCCCGGCACGGTATACGCGCTCAAACGGGACTATGCAGTTGTTAATGGGAAGCAAATGCCTTGGCGGCCTTAGATCTCGCGCAGGGTGTCGAGAATCGTACGCAGCGATGCATACATCTGCTCGCGCTGCTCCACACCCATAGCCTTACCGGTGGTATCGAGCACCTCGCGAATGATGCGGTCCGCCTCGCTCATGCTCTCGCCGCCCAGAGCGGTCAGGCGAACCGGAGCACGATACTTAACGGCGGCATCGCCCGAATCATCGACTTCGACGTAGCCGCCCTCCTCCAGATGCGCGAGCGTACGCGAGACGGCGGCGCGGGTCACGCCTGCCATGCGAGCCAGGTCGGCACCAGTCAGGCCGTCCTTGCTGCGCTCAAGATAGTACAGGCACATAACGTCGGAGCCCTTGAGGCCCAGCCTTGCGCCCTCAGACGTCTTAATGCGCTGGATCTCCTTGTAGAGACCGCTGATCAGTCCGACAAAGTCCTCGAAACGTGTCTCGTCGCTCTGCTGCATGGGAGACGACCGCCTTTCGCTTGCATAATGCTAACGGGTAAACATCTTAGTCGCATAAGGCGACACCCGTACCCAAATACCCCATTTGTTAACCCATCAACATAAAAACCACCACAAAGGGGACAGGCACCTTTGTGGTGGTTTGGGGCATCAATAGGTTCTAGGCGCCGCTACAGCTCCACGCAAGGATTGTCGCGGGTCACAAGCGTCTTAATGACAACCGTCGCTCCCAGATAGCGCTCAAGCAGCTCGGCTAAGCGATCGATCGCAGCCTGGCAATCCCCCATCCGCTCGGGCTCCACGCACTCAATCGCTAGGAACGCATCGGCCGAATCATCGGACAGCGCCGTGCGAACGCCGTCGCGCCAGTTCCAGCAGCGGCACACAGCGCCCGCATCATCGATGTAGGCGAGCTCGCCGGGCAGCGTCGGATCGTCCGTCTCCTCGCCAAGCGGCAAGAACGCATCGCCACCGTCGGTCACCTTCAGGCGAAGGTCCCCCTCGATCGCATGCAGATCCTCGCCTCCCACGGGCAGCGCGTAGGTCAGCGACACCGTGTTGTAAATATCCACCGCGGGCGTAATGTGGCCCACCGGCTTGCCTTTGAGCACGCGTTTGAGCAAGTTCTCGATCGAGCAGCGCGCGCCTTTCTTGGTCTTGAACAGACGATAGGCCTCGCGCCATGCCCTGACCGGTGCGTTCTCGCTGATAGTGTCGCTGGTCAGATGACGCTCCGCATCGATATTGGCGCGGTCGAGCAACGCCGCAATCGCATCCACGTCCTCTTGAGGAATCTGAGCCGTGGGCTTCATGCCCTCCACGACCACAACACCGACCGCTGCCTGCGGAAACAGCTCCCAGAATGAATCCTCGGCAATAAAGCTCTTCATACGCTCTCCCTTCATTGTGCGCGCCCGAGTGAGGGCGCCTAAACAAAAAGCGCCCTTACAACGGCCACCTTCAAAGTCCTACGGTGCCGTCACAAGAACGCTTGCGCTGTCCCCATCCGGAGAAGGGAACGATATGTCAGGCGTATTGTAACCCGAGTCATCCACACGAGCAAAACCACCACAAAGGTGCCTGTCCCCTTTGTGGTGGATATGGACTCACGGCGAAGCTAGTGGCGGAGTCCCAGCAGGCCGCGGCCGTGATGACGGGCCTCGGCGGACACCTGGGCGTGCGGGCCGGCGGCTTTGACGGACTCGGGCAGGTGCGAGTACTTCTTCTCGAAGTTCTCCTCGAACATCACGGCCAAGTTGTGCGCGGCCTCGTCGTAGCGAGCGGTGCTCTGCCAATACTGGCGCGGCACCAGGATGCCGTCGGGTACGCCGTGGCACGTGGTGGGAATGTCGACGTTAAAGATGTCGTCGTGCACGAACTCGCTGTCCTCGATGGTACCCTCGAGGGCGCGGGCCACCAGGGCGCGCGTGTAGGCAAGCTCGATGCGATGACCCACGCCGTAGCCGCCGCCGATCCAGCCGGTGTTGACCAGGTACACACGCGTGCGGCCGTCGGCGATGCGCTCACCGAGCATCTTGGCATAGACCATGGGGTCGAGCGGCATAAACGGCTCGCCAAACAGCGAAGAGAACGTGGGCGTGGGCTCGGTGACGCCGACCTCGGTGCCGGGGATCTTGGCCGTAAAGCCCGTCACAAAGTGATACATGGCGGCGTCGGCCGTCAGGCGCGAGATGGGCGGCAGCACGCCAAAGGCATCGCAGGTCAGGAAGAGCACGACGCTTGGAGTGGTGCCCATGCCCTTGGTCCACGCGTTGGGGATGTGCTCCACAGGGTATGCCACGCGCGTGTTGTGCGTGATCGAGATGTCGTCGTAGTTGGGCTTGCGGTTCTCGTCGAGCACCACGTTTTCGCAGATCGCGCCAAAACGAACGGCGTTGAAGATCTCGGGCTCGTGGAACGCGTCCAGGCCCTCGCATTTGGCGTAGCAGCCACCTTCGATGTTGAAGATGCCCATGTCGGACCAACCGTGCTCGTCGTCGCCGATCAGCAGCCGCGTGGGGTTGGCCGAAAGCGTGGTCTTGCCCGTGCCCGAAAGGCCAAAGAACACGGCGGTCTCGTGCGTGACGGGATCCATGCTGGCCGAGCAGTGCATGGGTAGCACGTCGTCCTCGACGGGCAGCAGGTAATTCATGACGCTGAAGATGGACTTTTTGATTTCGCCGGAGTAACCGGTGCCGGCAACCAAAATCACGCGCTCCTGGAAGTTGATGACCACGGCGGCGCTGGAGTTGAGGCCCTTAATGGCGGGATCGCACTGGTAGCCGGGAGCGGCGAGCACGCAGAAGTCCGGCTCGCCGGTGCGTGCGATTTCACGGGCAAGCGGGCGGGCGAGCATCTGCTTAATAAAGAGCGCTTGGCTGGCACGCTCGCAGGCGACAAGCAGGCGACGCGTATGGTTGCGATCGGCACCGGCCATACCGCGAGTGACGAACACATCGCGCTCGTTGAGGTAGTTGACGATACCGGCCTTGATGGCCTCGTAGCTCTCGGCAGAAAGCGGGCGGTTGACGGCACCCCAGGCAATCTTGTCGTGAACATCGGGGGTGTCGACGATAAAGCGGTCATTGGGGGAACGACCAGTGCGCTCCCCCG
This sequence comes from uncultured Collinsella sp., assembly GCA_900550195.1. GTDB lineage: Bacteria > Actinomycetota > Coriobacteriia > Coriobacteriales > Coriobacteriaceae > Collinsella. The sequence continues at coordinate 42,966 of URRB01000006.1, read as the reverse complement.
TCTCGATCACCAGCGCGCCGTTGGATGCCATGCGGCCTTCTTCGCGGCGGATGGCGTGCTCGACGAGCTCCGCGGCGGATAGATCGACCAGCAGACGGGGCTGATTCTCGGCGGGATCTTCGACCAGCGTAATGCCAAAGTTGGACAGAACTTCTGCAGGGGTAACACCAGGCATGGGGCCTCCTTTAAAAGCGCGGCACGTGGACGCGGCGCGCACTTTACTCACGTAAAGCCCGTTGTACCCGATATGCAAAAACGTTTTTGCGGCAACGGCGAAGCGCCCGCCCAACGGTCAAAAATCGCAGGCAAGCGGCCTAGTCGTTAGGGACGCTTTTAAACGACTAGTCATTGGGGACACTCTTGAACAGGCAACATTCAAGGAGTGTCCCCGGATGCCGGCACTTAGGGACGTTCCCAAAGTGCCGGCACATAAGGAACGTCCCTAAGTGCCGACTACAGCGGCAGGCCTTGGCCGAGCATGGCTATGGCGCTCATCAGGACCAGCATGCCGGCGGCGTAGGGCAGGACGGCGCCCAGGAGTTCGGCATCCTTACCGCGCACGAGCACGGCGGCAAGACCAATGGCGAGGGTCTGCGGCGAGATCATCTTACCGGCGGCGACGCCCAGGGCGTTCAACGCGACCATCCAGTAGTCGCTCACACCCAGCGCAGTGGCAGCCTGGCTCTGAATGGGGCCAAACAGCATGCCCGAGGACGTGCCCGAGCCGGTCACGAACGCACCGACTGCGCCGATCCACGGAGCCAGAATCGGGTACAGCCCACCGGCGACGGCGATGCAGAACGCGCTGATCGAAGAGATCATGCCCGCATAGCCCATCACCTTGGCACAGCCCAGCACCGAAAGCATCGTGATCACCGTCGGCATCATCTGCTTCACAGTCGCGGCCAGCACCTCGCCCATCATGCGTGGCGAAGCACCCTGAATGGCACCGCCGGCAAACGCCGCCAGGAAAATCCAGACGCCCGGCGTGTTGATCCACGAAAACGTAAGCGTACCGGGATTCTCGCCGCAATACACCTGCACGTGGCTCGCAAACGGCGCGAGCGCGGCATGCACGACGGGAACCAGGTTGGAGGTACCCAGCAGCAACACAAAGATCAGGATGAAGCACGACCAGGCCGAAAGCGCCGACTTAACGGTGAGCTTCTCCCCCGCCTCGATATTCATGTGAAAGCGTGCGTCCAGACGCCCCGACTTCTCGGCACGCATGGCAAGCGCAGCTGTCAGCGCGAGCGAAACGATGGATCCTACGACCACGGCCAGCTCGGGGCCCACAAACATGGCAACGACCAGGGCCGCGCCGACAAACGACACGCCGGAGAGCAACGCCACGCCGGCAACACCGTGCAGACGCTCGCCCACACTCGCGGCATTGCCCTGGTCATCGGCAACACGGCCCGCAACCAGCACAATAAATAGCGGCATCACCACAAAGAACGGCGCGAGCTGCACCAGCTGAACGGTCGCTAGGTGAAGGGAATCCAAACCCACCAGGTCGGCAACGGACACCGTGGGGATGCCGATGGAGCCGTAGGGCGTGGGCACGCCGTTGGCCAGCAGGCAGATGAGCACGGCAGGCACGGCCTCAAAGCCCAGGCCCGCGAGCATGCCGGCGGGAATGGCGACAGCGGTACCGAAGCCGGCCATGCCCTCCATAAAGCCACCGAAGCACCAAGCCACGAGCAGCGCCAGCAGACGGCGGTCGCTGCTGATGGAGGTGATCATGCTGCCGATCACGTCCATGGCGCCCGTACGAACGCACAGGTTATACGTGAACACCGCGGCGATGATCACCAGGACGATGGGCCACAGAGCCATCAAAAAACCTTCGAGCGAGGCGGTCGCGATCTGCGCTGCCGGCAGGTGCCACCATGCGAAGGCAAGCAAGCACGAAAGGACAAACGATCCGATAGCGGCCTTCCAAGCTGGCCATTTAAAGCACAGCAGCATCACGACCAGCCAAATAATCGGCACAAGAGCCAGTAAGAATGCGGCGACGTCCATAGGTAGAAGCTCCTTGGTACCGCGTGGGCGGCATCGGGGGTGTCACAAAACTTCAACAGGATACCGCACGTTTACCGACAAATTACAGCCGCCCGCCGAAATTATTGAACAATCCGTTCAAAAACACGAGCGAACACCGTCGCGTCTATACTAAAGCGCAGCAATAGAAAGGACTCCGCTTTGAGTATCACGCCCCTCGATAGCATTCGCCGCGCCATCGCCCGCCGCAACGGCACCTCCAACCCCGCTGCATCGAAGGACGGCGCCGCGAAGGCCCAGGGCGGCCGCATCGAGAACGGCCTCTTCCCTGCCTCGCACACTGCCGAGGAACTCGCACGCATCCAAGAGCTGAGTCAGCGCAACGCCGGCGGGCCCGATAGCAGCCAAGCCACACGTCGCCGGCGCGAACGCGATCGGGAGCCCGGCCCCGTCCGCCGCATGGTCAACGCCTGGTGGAACCGTCTGCTCGGCACCGCCGTGTGGGGCTTGGCGTTTCCGCTGCTCACCATCGTGTCCACACAGCTCGTGGGCGCCGAAGAAGCCGGCAAGTTCTCCATCGCCTTTGTCACCGGCACGCTCATCATGATCGCGTGCAACTACGGCGTGCGCAATTTCCAGGTCTCGGACATCGACGAAAAGACGTCCTTCGCCTCCTACCAGCTCAATCGTTGGATCTGCGGAGCGCTCGCCCTAGGCTGCGGCCTCATGTATAGCAGCGCCCGCGGCTATGACGCGCAGATGGCGACGATCGGCCTGGGCGTCTACCTGTATAAGGTCATCGACGGCGTCGCCGACGTGTACGAAGGCCGCCTGCAGCAGGCCGACAAACTCTACTTGGCTGGAATGAGCCAAACGCTACGCTCCGTCGGCGTCATCGCGGTCTTCAGCGTGGCGCTGTTCCTCACGCGCAGCATGCCCATCGCGGCCATGGACATGGGTGTCACCGCGATCGCCTCGCTCGTGCTGGTCACCGCGCCGCTCGCCCTGCTCGAGACCGAAAAATCGCGCCGCGTGAGCCTGCGCGAGGTCGGCCACCTGTTTGTCCAGTGCGCCCCGCTCTTTGGCGCGCTGTTCCTGTTCAACCTTATCGAGAGCATGCCCAAGTTTGTGATGGAAGGCACGCTGGCCTACAAGTATCAGCTGTACTTTAATGCCCTGTTCTTTCCTGCGCAGGCTATTTTGCTGAGCATTGGATTTATCTATAAACCGCAGCTCCTGCGCTTGTCGAACATTTGGGCTAATCCTCGCAAGCGTCGTCGCTTTGACCTGATTATTGTTGCCGTTATGGCGCTGATCGTGGTCATCACCGGCATGTGCGCCGCATTTATGGCAGGTCCCGGTATTCCCCTCATGAGCTTTATGTACGGCCTCAGCTTTGAGCGCTACCGTACGCTGGCGCTGCTGATGGTCGTCGCCGGCGGCGTCACCGCGGCCATCGACTTTATCTACGCCATCATCACGGTGCTACGCCACGCTAGAGACGTCACCAAGATCTACCTGATCTGCTTCGCCGTAAGCGTGGTGCTGCCGGTGATCCTGATTAAGCTGCTGGGTCTGATGGGCGCTGTAGTGAGCTACCTAGCCATCATGGCCCTACTCCTGGTGCTGCTGATAATCGAGTACCGCCGCATCCGCCAACGCATCGAACGCGACCGCAACCCATACGGCGCCTAATTAGCTGCCCGGTCACCGGAATTTGCGATGGAATCACCCCGTCTGGGGTCTCGTTGCGGACAATATTCATCACGCAAAACTAAGTGAGTAGACTTTTACCGAATCCCCGACCACACCGACAAAGCGCAAGTCTGTGACCTGCGGTTTTATTGAGGCAAATATGTTGGGTGCTCGGCATTTCCAAAAAAGTCTACTCACTTAGCAAGCGGGCAGCCAAAAAAGAACCGCCGCGACGTCGTTTGACTCCGTTGCGACGGTTTTTCGAGCATTTTCGCGCTGTCGAGGACGCAGACGCTCCTCATTTCTAGCGCTTACCGAGCAAGAAGGCGCTACTCTCCGAAAGTAGTCAAAAAAGCCCCGTCCCAAATTAGCTACGGTAGATCGGCGGAACAAGGTTATTCGCCCGGGTTGATGTTCGCGTAGAACTCGGCCCCGTCGTCCAGGCGCAGGATGCCCACGCGGCCGAACTCGGAGCCGGTGGCGGCGGCGCAGTCGATGTCGATGCGATCGGGCACACCAGCAGTGTCCTCGCCGCCCAAGCGCACGATCTGCCCGCGTCCCGATTCCTCATCGAGCCCCGCCAGACCACCGACCTCGCAATAGCGCCCAAGCGATACCGTGGGCGTGTGACCGCTCACCACGACCGGGCCCTTGCCCTCGGCAGAAAGCAGCCCGGTCGACGCATCCCAATAGCCATGACGAATCCACAGCAGGTCATCGGACGACTGCACCGCGAGCATCTGCTGCAGCAGCTCGCGATCGGCACCCACCGCTCCAACGCCATCGGCACAATCGACGCCATGCTCAAGCAAAAACGCGCGCGCCGCCTTCATCTCGATTCCAGCATGTACCAGCAGATACGGGCGCTCCTCGGTCTCGACCACTGCGTAGAGCGGCAGCGCGGCCATCCATCGCACGAGCTCCTCGTATGCCTCAAATTCCATGTCGTTGAGCTGCTCGCGCGTCGTCCAACCACCGTTGATATCCCAGGTCTCGGCATCGAGCGGATCCTGGCCAATGATGGCATCGAGCATGATCTGCTCGTGATTACCCTTGAGCACGTGGGCGTTGGGCAGCGAGCGCACGAGCTTAATAACGCCGACCGGATCGGGCCCGCGATCGATCATGTCGCCCAGCACGTACAGCGTGTCGTCGGACGTCAACGAGATCTTAGACAGGGCTTCGTCAAGCGCACGCACGTGCCCGTGAGCATCAGATGTCACATAGATCGCCATGGTACGCCTCTCCTTGCATTGCGGCCGAAGCCCGGCGCCGCAACTAAAACTTCAAGTTGAACTTAAACGTTACCCATTGTACTCCGTTGCAATAAAGCTGGAAAGGGTTTCCGAGCAGAGGCAAAGACGGCAGCCGTCTATGACGATATCGCGCACGCCCGCAATCCAACCCCATAAACCCACCATCTTTGGGTACAAATAACCGCAGGCAACTGACCGTGCCACGCCAACCAACCAGGAGCGGACACCATCCATGAACCAGATCCTTCTCTTTATCGGCCTCGTCATCATTCTGTGTCTGACCATCAAACCCGTCGGCAAAAAGCTCCCCTTCCCCACCCTGCTCATCTTTATCGCGCTCGGCATGCTGTTGGGCGTCAACGGCCCGGCGCATATCGACTTTAGCGACTATGCGCTCACCGAAACCGTCTGCAGCACGGCGCTGCTGTTCATCATGTTCTACGGCGGCTTTAACACCAATATCGACCGTGCCAAACCCGTCGCTGTGCCGGCGGTGCTGCTGAGCACGCTCGGCGTCGTCATCACTGCCGGCATCACCGGCGTGTTCGCCCGCTTCGCGCTGGGGTTCGACTGGATCGACGGCCTGCTGTTGGGATCGGTCGTGGCATCCACCGACGCGGCCAGCGTCTTTAGCGTGCTGCGCGAGCACAACCTTTCGCTGAAGGGCGGCACCGACTCGCTGCTCGAGGTCGAATCGGGCTCCAACGACCCCGTCGCCTACATGCTCACCGCCGTGCTCGCCACACTCGCGGCCGGCGGCGACATTAACATCCCCGTGCTGCTGGCCAAGCAGATTATCCTGGGCGTGGGCCTGGGCCTCGCCATCGGCTGGGCCGCGGGCCGCCTGATTGAACGCGCGCACGCAACGGCCGAGGGCGCGCAGACCATCTATTTGTTCGCCGTGGCCATCGTCGCCTACGCGCTGCCGAGCTACCTGGGCGGCAACGGCTTTTTGGCTGTATACCTGGCCGGCATTGTGCTGGGCGCCAGCGACATCACCGGCAAAGTCGAGATGGCGCACTTCTTTGACACCCTCACCGAGATGGCCGAGATGACGATCTTCTTCTTGCTCGGCCTGCTCGTGACGCCCGCACGCCTGCCGCAGATGCTGCTGCCGGGCCTGGCACTCATGGCGTTCATGCTCTTCGTGAGCCGCCCCATCGCCGTCGGCGTGCTCCTAGCGCCCTTTAAGACGAATCCCCGCCAGGTCGCGCTCGTAAGCTGGGCGGGCCTACGCGGAGCGGCTTCGGTCGTCTTTAGTCTCTTTGCCGTGGTGGCCGGCGTTCCCGGCGGACACGACCTATTTGACCTGGTGTTTGCGATTGCCGTGTCGAGCATTGTGGTGCAGGGCTCGCTGCTGCCGGCGGTGGCGAAGAAGCTCGATATGATCGATGCGACCGGCGACGTGCGTCGCACCTTTAACGACTACCGCGACGAAGACGGCATGTCGTTCGTCAAGCTCAAAGTAGGCGCTGGACATCCGTTTGCCGGACGCTCGCTCGCCGACATTGGCAGCGCAACGGACATGCTGGTGGTCCTGGTACTGCGCGACGGTGCGCACCCGGTGTTGCCCAACGGCGATACCGTAATTGAGGAAGGCGACCTATTGGTGATGGCTGCCCCGACGTTTGAAGAGCGTGCCGAGGTTACGCTGCGCGAGGTCACCGTGACGCCCCACGGTCACCTGGCCGGCCAGCGCCTGCGCGATGTGCCGCAAGGCAAGCATCCGTTTATTGTGGTGATGCTCAAGCGCGAAGGCCAAACGATCATCCCCGACGGCAACACCCTAATATACGCCGGCGACGAAGCCGTCATCGCCACGCTCGCGTCGTAGCGGGCAGGAGGTAGCTAATTTGCGACGAAGAGATCAAGCGCCTAGAAAGCCTCATGCCTTCGCTCGCAGATTTGGATTTGCCTGAGGAGTAAAGCACCCCTCCCCCATGTAACCATCCTGCAAATCATAGCGGCGCAGTCGAGTTTTACCGTGATGCGGTCGCGCCTGGCGCTCCACTGTGCTAAAGTATCCCGAACGTTCAAACGACTACGAGGGGGAACTAGAAGATGGCACGTGTGCACAACTTCTCAGCTGGCCCGGCCGCGCTGCCTACCAGCGTGCTCGCCGAGATCGCCGACGAGATGATGGACTACCGCGGTTGTGGCATGTCCGTGCTCGAGATGAGCCATCGATCTAGCATGTACCAGCAGATTATCGACGACGTCGAGGCAACCCTGCGTCGTCTGCTGAGCATCCCCGACAACTACCGTGTCCTGTTTTTGCAGGGCGGCGCCACGCTGCAGTTTGCGGGCATCCCCATGAACCTCATGCGCCGCGGGCGCGCCGGCTACATCGTGACCGGCAACTTTGCCAACAAGGCATACAAAGAAGCCGCCAAGTACGGCGAGGCCGTGCTGCTCGCGAGCTCCGAGGACACCAATTTCGACCGCATCCCAGACATGGCCGACGTCAACGCGCGCATTGCCGCCGAGGCCGCGGGCGACGGGCTCGACTACGTCTACATCTGCCAGAACAACACTATCTTTGGCACCATGTACCACGAGCTGCCCAACTGCGGCGATGTGCCGCTGGTCGCCGATGTCTCGAGCTGCTTTTTGTCACAGCCGCTCGACGTTGAGCGCTACGGGCTCATTTACGCCGGCGCGCAGAAAAACGCCGGCGCCGCAGGCGTGACCGTGGTCATCGTGCGCGACGACCTTATCGCCGAAAGCCCCGCCTTTGCGCAGACGCCGCAGTACATGGACCTTAAGACCCAGGCCGCCAAGGGCTCCATGCTCAACACGCCCAACACCTTTGGCATCTACGTGTGCGGCAAGGTGTTCCATTGGGTCGAAGAGACCGGCGGACTCGCCGCCATGGTCGAGCGCAACTGGGCCAAGGCCAACCTGCTCTATGACCTGCTCGAGCACAGCGAACTGTTCCAAGGCACCGCGCAGGCCGACAGCAGCTCCATCGCCAACGTCACCTTCCGCACCGGCGACGCCGGACTCGACGCGGCCTTTGTCGCAGGCGCGGCCGAGCACCAGATTCAAAACGTCAAGGGTCATCGCCTGGTGGGTGGCATGCGCGCCAGCGTCTACAACGCCGTAACCATGGAAGACGTGCAGGCACTGGCCTCGTACATGAAGGACTTCGAAGCGCAGCATAGTTTGAGTCCGCGATCTAACTAGCCCGCAACGTGCGGGCCGACCAGCCGCTTCAAACCACTTGTTTTAAACAAACCTGCCAAGGAGTTTTTCATGCGCAAGATTAAGACCATCGACGACATCACTAAAGACGGCAAAGTCGAGTTTGGCGAGGGCTACGAGTTTGTAAGCACCGCCGAGGAGGCCGACGCGATCCTGATGCGCTCGACCGACCTGCACGGCTACGAGCTGCCCGAAGGCATCCGCGCCATCGCCCGCTGCGGTGCCGGCGTCAACAACATTCCCGTCGAGGAGTACGCCAAGAAGGGTGTCGTCGTCTTTAACTCCCCCGGTGCCAACAGCAACGCCGTCAAGGAGCTCGTCCTGGGCATGCTGGTGCTTTCGAGCCGCGGCGTGGTGCAGTCGATGAACTGGGTGCGCGACAACGCCGACGACCCCGAGATCCAGGTCGACGCCGAGAAGGCCAAGAAGGCCTTTGTGGGCCGCGAGCTCAAGGGCAAGCGCATCGGCGTTATCGGTCTGGGCAACGTGGGCTCCAAGGTCGCCAACGCCTGCGTCGATCTGGGCATGGACGTTTACGGCTACGATCCGTTCATTTCCGTCGAGCACGCGTGGGTGCTGAGCCGCGAGGTGCAGCGCGTGGGCACGCTCGAGGATCTGTGCCGCGGCTGCGACTACCTCACCGTGCACGTGCCCAGCAAGGCAGACACCATCGGCATGATCAGCACCGAGCAGATTAACCTGCTGGCACCCGACGCCGTGCTCATCAACTACGCACGCGAGACCATCATCGACGAAGACGCCGTCGACGCCGCCCTGCGCGCGGGCAAACTCAGCTGGTTTAGCTGCGACTTCGCCACGCCCAAGACCGTCAAGATGCCCAATACGTTTATCACCACGCACTCGGGCGCCGGCACCGGCGAGGCCGAGGCCAACTGCGCCGACATGGCCATCAGCGAGCTCAAGGATTACCTGGAGAACGGCAACATCGCTCACAGCGTCAACTACCCCGCCTGCAGCATGGGCAAGGCGCGCGCCGCAAGCCGCATCGCCTGCCTGCACGCCAACGTGCCCAACATGATCGGCCAGATCACGGCGATCCTGGCCAAGGACAACGCCAACGTGCAGCGTATGACCAACGAGTCCGCCGGCGAGAACGCCTACACCATGTTCGACACCGACGAGCACCTGGACAGCAGCACCATCGAGGCGCTCAAGCAGATTCCGTCGATGTATCGCGTGCGCGTGATCAAGTAGCGCCGACTGACCTGACGGGCAGCTCCCCATGTGGCCTGCCCGTCACTGACATTGAATGCCCGCGGGGGTGCCTTTCGCACGAGAGGCGCCCCCGTTTTTGTGAGCGCTCCATTAAATGCACCGAGCCGCTTCTTGGCATACAATCTGTATGTTGACCTAACTATCTGTGAGGTGCCTATGGTTGATACAGATTTTGCCTGGCGGCTTACGCAAGGGCTCGTGCGGATCGACAGTTCCGACCCAGGTGCGTATGAGGGCGAGATTGAACGCTATATCAAAGCGTTGGTTGAGGAACGGTTGGCGCAGCTGAGCCATCCGGTACTCGATGCCGTGCAGGTTGAGGAACTCGAGGTGCTGCCCGGGCGCCGCAACCTTATGGTCACCGTGCCGGGACTGAGCGACGAGCCACGGCTCGTCTATATCTGCCATATGGATACCGTTACACTGGGCGATGGCTGGGACGCGGACATTCCGCCGCTCGGAGCGATCGTGCGCAACGATAAACTCTATGGCCGCGGTGCCTGCGATATGAAGGGTGGCCTGGCCTGCGCCATTGCCGCACTGGTCCATACGCTCGAGCGCGTGGCGGCGGATGGCGCGCTGCCCCGCCGTGGCTTCTCACTCATTTGCTCGGTCGACGAGGAGGACTTTATGCGCGGCTCAGAGGCCACGATCGATGCTGGCTGGGTCGGCTCGCGTGAATGGGTGCTGGACACCGAGCCCACCGACGGACAGATCCAGGTGGCGCACAAGGGGCGTACGTGGTTCGAGATTGAAATGACTGGCGTGACGGCGCATGCGAGCCAGCCCTGGAAGGGCGCGGATGCCGTCGCTGCCATGGCCGAGGTCGTGTGTTCGCTCCGTCGCGCGTTTATGGCGCTGCCCGCGCACGATGAGCTGGGGCCTTCGACCATCACGTTTGGCCAAATCGAGGGCGGATATCGCCCCTACGTCGTACCCGACCGCGCCAAAGTCTGGGTCGACATGCGTCTGACGCCTCCGACCGATACGGCCGCCGCGACGCGCATGGTAGAGCAGGCCATCGCCGTCGCCGAAGCCGCCGTTCCCGGTTGCCATGGCAGCTACACCGTGACGGGCGACCGCCCCGCCATCGAGCGCGACCCGAACTCTCCCCTTCCAGCAGCGCTCAAGCGTGCCGCCGATGACGTGACGGACGCGGACACGACCGTCGGCTTCTTTACCGGCTACACCGACACCGCCGTCATTGCCGGCAAGACAGGTAACCGCAATTGCATGAGCTACGGTCCCGGGTCGCTCGCGCTCGCGCACAAGCCCAACGAATATGTGCCCCACGCCGATATCGTTCGTTGTCAGCAGGTGCTAATCGCGCTCGCCGATAACGTGCTCTGGGACGCGAGCGGCCAAGTTGGGGCATAATAAGCCGCGAACAAACCGACTCGTGCGTTAGGACCGCCCATGAAAGCACTTCCGTTTCCCTGCATCCGCCCGGCTCAGGACCGCGTGCTCGAGGCGCTGCCTGCAATGGGCAGCATCCTGAGCGGCAACGATGCTCTGCGCGGAGCCATTGCCGATGGTCTGATGCTCAAGGACCCGGGTGCGGCGTATTACGTGTACGAATGCTCGGGCGAGCCGGGACGTGTGACGGGTGTCGTGGCGATCTGCCCGGTTGGTGCGCTGGCGGGCGGCGACGCGGTTGCCGCCGATACGACCGCCGCTGCGCGCGCAATCGCCGACCTCAAGGTACAGCCCCGTCCCGTAACGCTTGTCTACGAAGCCTCTCCCGTCATGGATATCATCCTCGGCGCCACAAAAGAGGGCGCTTCACTCTATGCCGTCACCGACCCCGCCGGCATTACGCACCGCGTGTGGGAGGTCAAGCGCGAGGACGCCGTCGGGGCCATCCGCGCCATGCTCGACCAGGCGCCGGAGCCGGCACTGGCCGACGACCCTGCCTACGCTGTCGCACTAGTCGAGGCATCACAGCTCCTGGCCGACGATGCACGTGCCGCCGGCACCTACACGGGCAAAGAGCCGTTCAACTTTGCCGTAGCTGCGCTCTTCCCCGCCGCGCAGGTCAGCGGCGGCGCGGCGCAGGTTCCGACGGGTCTGCTCACGCACCAGGTCGCGCGGTTCTAGCAAGACCAGACCGTCCAGCACAAAAATCGGCAGCCCAACAAACAGGGGGCGGAGATGCAGCAGGTACATGCATCTCCGCCCCTTTTGCGTCGAGAAGTTATGCCGACGACCCGTGCCGCCGCGCTCGCGTTATCCGCGCTGCGGACCCGCAGTAGCCACGAGCGGTTCAAGCCCCAGCTCGCGCGCGTAGTCTTCCTGCGTAAAGACTTCGACCAGTTCAAACGTATCGGCCGCATCGTCAAACGCAAACTGCAGCACTGAGCAGTTGCCCGGCACGCGTTCGCGCTCGTCGGCCGCCGCGCCCCGCACGTGGTCCAAAAACTCCTTGATAGCCGAGCCGTGGCTCACCGCGAGCACGCACTCGTGGTCCGGACGTCGCATAAGATCGGTTATCGTCGCCGCCATGCGCTCGCGCACCTGCATCTGGCCCTCGCCGCCAAACTGACGATAGAAATCTCGCCACGGGCGCTCGGGCATAAGCATCACGCGCTCGGCCTCAAAGTCGCCAAAGAACCACTCACGCAGACCGTCCAGGCGCTCGTACGCCAAGCCCGGCCACAGGTTGGCGATAGTCTGCTCGGTGCGATGAAGTGTGGAGGTGTAGGCATGATCGGGTTCAATGCCGCGCGCACGTAAGAACATGCCGGCACGCGCCGCCTGGTCGCATCCCAGCTGCGTGAGCGGCGAGTCACTCCAACCCTGAATAATGCGCTTAAGGTTGAATATTGTCTGCCCATGACGAACCAGATACAGGTCTTTATTCATAGGGGTCCTTTCGTTCGTTACCAATCAAGGAGCGAAAACGCACCGTCGCAATAGCCAAAATGAAGCACGGCACCGTTGTCGGGTAGCTCTCCCCTGCCAGTCACATACTCAAGAAACTCCTGGCAGGAAGAGCCGTGGGAGACTGCCAGCACACAGTCGTGCTGCGGCCTGGCCATGATGTGGGACAGCGCCGCGACCATGCGCGACTGGAGCTCGCCTTCAGACTCGCCACCAAAGGCCACCGGATAATCACCCCAGGGCTGCGGCGGCATCTCGCGATTTGATGTACCCTCCAGCGAGCCCAAATGCCACTCGCGCAGGTCATCGACCAGCTCTATCGAGCGGCCCTCACCAGCAATTAGCTCAGCCGTATGCCGCGCCCGGCCCAACGGCGAGGAATACACACGGTCAAAGGTCACGCCACGCGCCTCAAACGCCGCGCGCGTCGCCAGCGCCTGCTCGCGCCCGCGCGCCGTAAGCGGCGAATCGTGCCCACCCTGCAAAATGTTCTGCACATTGAGCTCAGTCTGCCCATGCCGCACCAAATACAAATCTGCCACACGTCCTCCCCTCGCACCACCGCAAAGGGGACAGGTACCTTTGTGGTGGTTTACCGCCGGATCACACCGCGGTGACGCTCAACTACACCAGTACGTCGACAAGCGGGCGCTTGGGTACGTGGTGCACCTGCGCCTCGTCGCGCCAATAATTGATGGAGCCGTCGGGGTTGGAATCGATCGCATCGATCACCTGTGTCTCGGCCGGAACGCCAAACGCCATGATCAGCTTGAGCTCATACTTGTCGCTATCGAGCCCCATGGCATCGATCGCGTGGGGCGTAAAGGCCTTGAACATGCAGGCAGCCACCTCGGGCGTGGCGCTGCGGGCGGCGAGCATCATCGTCTGCGCGGCAATGCCCGTGTCGACCTCGGTAATAGGAGCGGCGGGCTTGCCCGGAACGGCGCGCTCGGCAAGAATCGCGATGTAGCCGGTCGGGCGCTCGCCCTCGGCAGGACCCGACCAGTCCTTAAGCGCGCCGGCCCATGCAAGCTCGTCAAACACGCGCGCGCAGTCCCCTGCACCGCTTACCGCATGAAAACGAAGACGCTGAGCATTGGCACCACACGGAGCCAGGTGCGCCAGTTCCGCCAGCTCGAGCAAAAACTCGCGCGGCACGCGCATGGACTCGTCAAATCGGCGGCACGTGCGGGCGCGGCGGACCAGCGCGTCAAACGTGTCCAGGCCGAGCTTTTCGCAACCTTGCTTTGCCATCGACTCCGCGCTCGACGGCGCCGCGGGAACTGTTTCGTTCATAGGGACCCCCAATTTCGGGCAATTGTTCTTAGGAAAATCTAACCTAAAACGTAGGCAATAGCGAACAGGGCTGCAATGTTCTACACCTGTTGAATAGAAAATCGCGACGTGGGGAACAACGGAAACAATTCGGGGCCTTTGGGTTACGTTTCGCCCTCCCCGACCCATACGCCAGCGCCTTTAGGCGATACTGGTTGCAACGATCAAGGCTTACGCCGCACGGAAAGGAGACATTATGGGCATCTTTAAGAACGATGACCAAAAATCGAGCCAGTTTGGATTTGACGAGAAAAGCATGGCAGGCAAGGCCGTCAAGGCCGTGCGCTGGATTTACGCCATCACGGGCGTCTTGGCGCTCGTCGCCGGCATCGCACTGCTGTTTGCGCCCGCCAAGTCCCTCGTCTTCCTAACGACCGTCTTGGGCTTCTACTTTGTGATCACGGCCGCGATCAGGCTGTTTACCGCTGTTTTCGAGCCACTGCTGCCCACCGGCTGGCGCGTGACGAGCATCATCTCCAACCTACTCATTATCTTGGGCGGCGTCATAATCCTGCGCAACCAGGCCTTCTCGACCGCGACGCTCACCACGATGGTGGTTATCGTGGCCGGCTTTGGCTGGATCGTCGAAGGTGTCATGTCCATTCTGGAGTCCGAGCTTTCGTCCAACCGTGCCCTCGCCATCCTGAGCGGCGCGCTCTCCATCATCGCCGGCATGTTCGTGTTTATCTATCCGCTGTGGTCGGCCAAGATGCTCGCCATCTTTAGCGGCGCCGCACTGCTGGTGTTTGGCGTAACGCTGATTGTTCGCGCTATTCAATTTGGCAAACTGGTGCACTAGATGCCGCGAACGCTCTTTATTGATGCAGACGCCTGCCCGGTCACGCGCGAGTCGATTGACTGCGCGCGGCGGGCGGGCGTCGCCGTCGTTATCGCCGGCAACAGCACACAGAACCTGGAACGCCACATTCGCCGCGACGATCCGCGCGACGTCGAGCATGCGCGACGCGGATTTTGGGTCACGACGCTCGATGTGAGCGTGGGCGCCGACAGCGCCGACTTTGCCATTGTCGAACGCCTGCAGGCGGGCGATGTAGTCGTGACGCAGGACATTGGCTTGGCGAGCATGGTGCTCGGGCGCGATGCCGCCGCCATCGGCGTGCGCGGGCGCGTCTACGATAAGGCGACCATCGACATGCAACTGTTTATTCGCCACGAGGAAAAGAAGGTGCGCCGCGCCGGCGGTCGCACTCGCGGTCCGGCGGCATTTACCAGCGAAGACCGGGCCCGCTTTAAGCGCAGCCTCACCGAGCTGCTGCGCTAACCAAGGTAGATTTTTGGGCTTAGAGACCAAAGGCAGAGAGAACGATTCCCCAACCGGCGCCGATGACGTACATCATGACCAGGAACATGACGTTCTCGCGGGCACTGCGGTTGGTGCGGAACAACACCAGGTAGCCCACGCCGGCGGAGATAAGCGTGCCGGCGAGCATCGGTGCCAGCTGTAGCGCGCCCTCCAGGTACAGCTGCGTAATGACCACGCTCGCCGAGCAGTTGGGGATCAGGCCGACAAGCGCCGAACCCAGGACGGCGAGCGTCTCGTTGCCACGCAGGAACTGCTCGATCGCGGACTCGCCGAAGGTCTCGAGCACGGCGACCAGAATCAGCGTCACCAGAAAAATGAATACCGAGACCTGCACGGTGTGCGAGATCGCGCTGCGGATGATCGACAGGACAGGCGTCCCTTCGTGGGAGTGACCGTGGTCGTGCCCATGGCCGTGGTGGTGCTCATGCTCGCCCGTGTGACCGTGGTCATGGCTGTGTCCGTGGTCGCGCTCGTGTTCATCTTCATCATCATCGCAACCGCAATGGTCGCGCTCGCACAACTCGTGGATGTGGTCGGCGCTCACGCCCGCCTCGGCCACCTCGTCGATGATGTCACCGCCAGTGTGGTCGTCGTGCGCGCAGTTCACGTGGGCCGGGTTGGCCGCGGTTCCCAGCACGGTACGGCGAATCGCCGCATGCGCGCGAGCGTTGCGGCGCAGACCGCGAATGGCGGCATCTACGATAAAGCCCGTGACCAGTGCGATCAGCGCTTTCGAAGCCAAAAGCATCGCCATAGTCTGCACGGGAACCTGCTCGGCAAGTAGCAGCGGCAGCATCTCGTCGGAGGTCGAAAGGAACACCGCCACCAACGTGCCCAAGGTCACGACGCGACCGGCGTACAGCGTTGCCGCCATGGCCGAAAAGCCGCACTGCGGCACCATACCCAGCAACGAGCCAACCACGGGACCCGCGGCGCCGGCGCGCTTGATGGCCCCGTTAACGCGGTCGCCCGCAACGTGCTCCAAGGTCTCGAGGGCCAGATACGTCACCAACAAGAACGGCAGCAGCGAGAGCGTGTCCTTGCCGGCGTCGAGCAGAATATCAATCAGCAAATCCATGACGGATGGAACCTTTCGTGTCTTTCGGCAGCATTGTAAAAGTCCTAGCGGTCAACTAGGGTATTGTAGTTGTCCTAGGCGCGATGCCAATAGTTGCCCATGGTAAACTATCATCTCGCCACATCTTAATGACCCTGAGCCGCACGACGCGGCCCATCCAAGGAGCAGTTATATGAACGTTTCACAAGCACTCGAATACGAGCGCCAGCCGTTTATTCCCATGTTTATCTATGGCGATCACGGCGCCATGGAGTCCGAGCGCCAGAAGGGCGAGGAGGCCCTTAAGGTGCTCGAAACCGAATACTTTACCGCCGAGGGCGACCCCAGCTTCGACTTTGCCACCGTGCGCGACCTGGCTGACCGCAACCGCGACCTGTGCGACCAGATCGGCGAGGCACGCCTACGCAACGTGACGCCCGCGACGCTTTCGCGCGGCCTGTCCGATGCCGACACCTGCGCGGCCATCGGTAAGATGCAAAAGCGCACCGCCGCGTCGGTCATGCGCGAGATCCGCGGCGACCGCGACGCGCTCGGCGTGGCCTACGCCCGCAAGCCCATCCAGGGCACCGTGCTCGGTATCGACATCGAGACCACCGGCCGTGCACCCGAGCGCGGTTATATCATCAATGTGGGTTGGGAAATCATGGAGCTCACCAGCGACGCCGTCCCGCACGACGCCGAGGCACACTACTGCGGTCTGCCCGACATCTACCGCGGCGAGGATGTGCCGTTGTCGAATATCCACCACATCACCTGGGACGACATCGACGGCAAAAAGCCATTCCGCGAGAACAAGGAACTGCAGAAGCAGCTGCTCAAGCTTATGAAGAAGTACCCGTACATGGCGCACAACGCCGCCTTTGAGGACAGTTGGTTCAAGATCCACCTGGACGGTTACGCCGAGGCACGCCGCGCCGGCAAGATCATCGTCATCGACTCGCGCCAGATCTGCCGCAGCCTGGATGCCGACGTCCGCTCGCTCCCCCGCGAATCCGCGCCCGCCGCGCTCGAGAACTGGGCGCGCCGCCGTGGAACCCTCGCCGCCGACGCCAACGAGCAGCACCTGGGCCTCGACGACACCGACCTCATGCTCCGCACGGTTCAGGCCGAGTTCAACCTCAAGAACCTATTCGCGAAATAACCGATCCATCTGCGGGAGCGCCTGCCAGGCACAGCGCAATCCGTCTGGGCACACCGACACGCAGTAAACTAGGGTGCAGCCTTATGGCTGCACCCTAGTTTTCATCAAAACGAGCAAATACGCGTGCTTCACATAGTCGGCAGGTTGGCCCACCTACATTTTTCGAGTTGTTCGGCCAGCTGAACCACTAGTCAAGGCCCCTTGAACCGCAATCGAAGCTAAAATCGCCTTAATTTCGCAACCAAGCCCCATAAATCTACCTGAATCAATTCGAATAGGACGTTGCGATCGCACCATTTGTATAGGATAAGGCCGAATAACTCAAATTATGTTGGTGAGGCATCTGAGCGGTCGGCAAAAACGCTTAGAAGCTACGAATCCGCAACTAAAGTTCATCAAAAAGGGGCAGCCGGCAGAAACCTCCCCAGCCAAAGCTGCTCCCTCAATACGACAGCTCAAAACCCACCGTTCGCAGAAGATAAGCCGCGCCCCAATACCGTTGCCCGAAGTTTCGGACGTATGTGGCGTCCGCTATGCCATCATGCGCGTATGGGAATCGTTCTGTCACATACCACGGCACGCGCTGTATACCAAACAGCCAACTCGCTCGCAAGCTACGCGACCGGTCCCACACCTATGGAAAAGATCAGGGTGTCTACGCCGACCACGTCCGACCTGGAAGCGGCACGAGCATGGCTCAACAGAAAGAATGTCGATTCTGAACGCGTCCATGTGCTGACGTTTTCCAATAATGCCAAAAGGCACCGCAAGGGCTGCATCTGCCACTGCACGCGCTATACGTTTGATGCAGAAAGCTACTTAGAACTCGAGCCGAACGTCTACATCGTCGATATCAAGCTGTGCGCGTTAGAAGCAACAGCCGACCTCAACCTTTCGGAGCTCGTTGAGTATTACTTTGAAATCTGCGGCTCCTACGCGCTTGGAACGTCCGACGAAACTCAATATCGCGAGCGCCCAGCCCTAACCAGCGTTGAAGAGCTCAGAGCCTTCTTTTCAGAGGCATCGGGGTATCGTGGATCTAATAAAGCGCTTAAGGCACTTTCTTATGTACGCGAAGGCTGTCGCTCCCCACTCGAAACGGCGTTTGTCATGATGCTGACAATGCCCAAGTCAATGGGTGGCTTAGCCATACGCGCTATCAAAACGGATTATCCGATCCCAGTCCCCAAAAGATACGCCGCCCTAACGCGACGGACGGTTTTCTACCTCGACGCGCTGCTCGAAAATTCGATGACCGATATCGAATACAACGGCTTTTACCACGACGAACCCGAGCAGCAATCAATTGACGAGGAGCGCCGAAACACGCTGCGAAACATGGGATATGCCGTTATCACGGTTAATCGTCATTCGTTTTTCAAGCAGTCCGCTTTTAGGCGGGTCATGGAAGCGATTCGCATTCGCGAGAAGATCTGGCCCGGTCGACTCCCGGATAACTTCGCCATCCTGCAAGAAAATCTTCGTCAATTTGTCTTGCGGCGCTACTTCGAATACGGTCGCCGCGTCCTGGAGACACTCAAAGAAGAAGAGGCCGCCAAGCGCGAAATTGCAAGCCAATATCCGCAAGCTGATGACCCGAGCATCAACGATGTGCCCGAACCCGACGACATGCAACATGTCGGGGCCCTTGCTGAGGAAATCAATGGGCCTTGGGAATGCGACATGTTCGCAAAAATCGATGAAAACCGCACGGAAGACGACACGATTATTGATCTAATTGAGAATTCGCTCTTCTAAAGGCGATCTCTGCGGATGTCCACCTACATTTTTCGACTTATTCGGCCACCGATGTACCAGATTGGCTGAAGCAATGCTCGATATAACTTTAGATAAAACTGATTCTGCAGGAACTCCCGTAGAGGAAGAACTGATTCTCGCGGTATTTAACACGATAAAGTACAAATATGAACAGTTCTAATGCTTCTCAAGGTGGCTTTCTTAGCATGCTGGCCGAACATCTCGAAATATGTTGGCGAACATTGCGTCGATGTCTCCCAACCCACAGAAAATCGCAGAGGCGGCAAGCAGTCATCGAAATTAACGCAAATTGTATTGACATATGAACATGCGCTCATATAATTGGAAATTAGTTATATGAGCGCATGTTCATATGAAAGGATATTGCAATGAGCATCCGCGTTGATGAAACGAAACCCGACATCGAGGCCACCGAACCCGCGATCCCCACCACCTGCTCGCCCGAGGACCTTCCCGACGAGGAGCTTCTCTACGACCTCGCCGACCTGTTCAAGGTCTTCAGCGACACCACGCGCATCAAGATCCTCTATGCCCTCATGGGCCGCGAGCTCTGCGTGGCAGACATCGCCGAAGCGACCGAAACCTCGCAGTCCGCGGTGTCGCACCAGCTGCGCACACTCAAGCAGTCGCACCTGGTTAAATTCCGGCGCGACGGGCGCAATATCCTATACTCGCTCGCCGACGACCACGTCTACACCATGCTCAACCAGGGCATGAGCCATATCTGCGAATAGCAACCAACCACGGTACCAGCGCGGCCTGCACCCAAGCCGCAAATACAGGGAAAGGAACCCACCATGAAAAAGCAGTTTAAGCTCGATGAGATCGACTGCGCCAACTGTGCGCGCGAGCTTCAGGACGAGCTGGCCAAGCTCGATGGCGTCAAGTCCGTTTCGGTCAACTTTATGACCCAGAAGCTGACGCTCGAGGCCGATGAAGCCGAGTTCGACGAGGTCCTCGACCGCGTTGTGGAGTTCACCGCCGACGCCGAGCCGGACTGCGAGATCATTCTCTAGCCCAAGTTTACGCCAACCCGCAAGGCCGCGCTTGCCGCGGCCTTTGCTCGCGAAATTATATGAGCGGGTGTTCATACATTCAAATGGGAGGATACGAGTCATGGCCACCGCCGACCCCAAAAAGAAAAAGAAGAAGCGCAAGAAAAAAGAATCACTCGAGCATAAGCGCAACCGCATCCTGGTAGCACTGGGCATTTTTGCGGTGGTGTATGCCCTCGACGAACTCGATGCCCTTACCGCCGCATTCGGTACCCCGGGTGACATCTACGCCAGCTTCGTGCTGTTCCTGGTGCCGTTCCTAATTGCCGGCTACGACGTGCTCCAGAAGGCGTTCAACAACATCCGCCGCGGCAAGGCCTTCGACGAGAGCTTCCTCATGGCCGTCGCGACCATCGGCGCGTTTGCCATGGTGCTCTTCCCCGATACCGACCCGCACATGGCCGAAGGCGCCGCCGTCATGCTGTTCTACCAGGTCGGCGAGCTGTTTCAGGCGTACGCCGTGGGCAAGAGCCGCAAGTCGATCAGTGCCATGATGGACATAGCACCCGACTACGCTAACGTCGAGCAGCCCGACGGCACACTCGAGCAGGTCTTCCCCGATGACATCGCGGTCGGCACCGTGATCGTGGTCAAGCCCGGCGAGCGCGTGCCTATCGACGGCGTCATCGTCGAGGGCGAAACCCAGCTCGACACCGCCGCCCTTACCGGTGAGTCGGTCCCCCGCCCGGCCAAAACCGGAGACGATATCATCAGCGGCTGCATCAACATGACGGGGCTCATCCACGTGCGCACCACCAAGCCCTTTGGCGAGTCCACCGTCGCACGCGTCCTGGAGCTCGTGGAGAATGCCAGCGAAAAGAAGGCACGCACCGAGAACTTCATCACGCGCTTTGCCCGCATCTACACGCCCGCCGTCACCGGCGCTGCCGCGGTGCTCGCGCTCGGCGGTGGCCTGGTCACCGGTGCCTGGTCCGACTGGATTCTGCGCGGCCTGACCTTCTTGGTCGTCAGCTGCCCGTGCGCGTTGGTGATCAGCGTGCCGCTTAGTTTCTTTGGCGGCATCGGCGGCGCATCCAAGCTGGGCGTTCTCATCAAGGGTTCTAACTACCTCGAGACGCTCGCCGACGTGGACACCGTCGTCTTTGACAAGACGGGCACCCTCACCAACGGCACGTTCTCGGTGGTCGCGGTACACCCCGAGGCCGGCTATACCGAGCAGTCGTTGCTCGAAGTCGCAGCCCTTGCTGAGTCGTTCTCCGATCACCCCATCGCGCAGTCCGTACGTGTCGCCTACCAGGGCGAGGTCGACCCCAAGCGCGTTAGCAACTCCGCCAACGACGCGGGCCATGGCGTGACGGCAACCATCGACGGCAAGCACGTCGTCGTTGGCAACGCAAAGATGCTCGCCGCGGCCGGAGTCGAAGCGCCCGATTGCGAGGTCGTCGGAACGATTCTGCATGTGCTCGTTGACGGCGTGTACGCCGGCCACATCGTGATTGCAGACACCGTCAAGGCCGATGCTGAGCAAACGATTCGCGACCTGCACGCCGCCGGTGTCAAGCGCACCGTCATGCTCACGGGCGACCGCGAGGAGGTTGCGGCGTCTGTGGCCAAGCAACTCAGTCTCGACGAGTTCCACGCGCAGCTGCTGCCGGGCGATAAGGTCGAGCGCGTCGAGGCGCTGCTTGCAACCGAGAGTGGCAAGGGCAAGCTCGCCTTTGTGGGCGACGGCATCAACGATGCGCCCGTGCTTACGCGCGCCGATGTGGGCATTGCCATGGGCGCTATGGGTTCTGACGCTGCGATCGAGGCCGCCGATGTCGTGCTCATGGACGACAAGCCGTCCAACATTTCCCGCGCGATCCGCGTGGCACGCAAGACCATGACGATCGTCTGGCAGAACATCATCTTTGCGCTGGGCGTTAAGCTGCTGATCCTTGTGCTGGCAGCGCTGGGCATCGCCAACATGTGGCTTGCCGTGTTCGGCGACGTAGGCGTGGCGATCATCGCCATCCTGAACGCCATGCGCGCGATGGGTGTCAAGAACCTGTAGCACTCGTGGTCCCTCCGGTCGGGGCCGGGCTTGGTTTTGAAAACGTCCTCGCGCATGAGGCCCGTCTTTCCTGCTCCTGCGGAGCAACGGAAAGACGGGCCTCGCGCTGCGGAGTGTTTTCAAAACCAAACCCGGTCCCGGCCTGCATTGACACAGCTGAAGGTTCTTGGGCATCGCTTGCTGGCGGGGTTCCTTGTCTGAGTTGGACTTGGTTGGCGGGGCTACTGGTCCCGGTCGCTGGTTCGCGCTTTGCGCGAACTCCGCGCCACTGTAAGTCAGTTAGGCTTCCGTTGTTGGGCCCGCCGCATCTTCCCGTCCCAGCATCGCCCTCAGCTTCTCGAAGCTTTCCTCGCTTAGGCAGTGCTCCATGTGGCAGCCCTCTTGCGACGCGACCTCAGCCGAAACACCCGCATCCTCCAGCAGCCCCACGAAAAAGCAGTGACGCTCCCACATTTGACGAGCGACCTCCAGACCACGCTCCGTCAGATGAACATCTCGCTTGCCCATTTCGACGTAGCCGTTGTTCTCCAACGTCGCCATAGCTTTTGAAACGCTTGCCTTAGTTACGCCAAGGTACTCTGCAACATCAATCGAGCGCACGATGCCCTGACGTTGCGACAGAACGTAGATCGATTCGAGATAGTCTTCTCCGGATTCACGTAGGGCCATGGGCCGCCTTTCGCAATGATTGCTAGTTAGCCTTTGGATACTTTCCACGGCTAACTTTACCGCAAAAGTTGCCCATGTCTTACTACTTTGCCTAAAAGTTAGCCGCGTTTCACAAAACGTGCGGGACGAAAACAAAATGGGGACGCCCCGCAAGGAATGTCCCCAGGTGCCAGGTGCCGGCCCGCAGCTACACGAGTCCAAAGTGCTTCGCAGCGTTGTAGATGCCGTCGTCGTCCACGGCAGTCGTCACATAGGTCGCTGCAGCTTTCACCGTGTCCTGCGCGTTGCCCATGGCCACACTTGTGCCCACGGCCGAGAACATCGACAGGTCGTTCTCGCCGTCGCCAAAGGCAATCGCCTCGCTCGCGTCGATACCAAGCCGCTCGAGCGTCGCCGCCACGCCCAGGTCCTTGCCGCCGTTAGCGGGAATAATGTCGCAGAACAGGTCGCACCAGCGCGTGGTGAGCGAATGCGACACGGCGTCGGTCACGATATGTTCGTCGGCCGGGTCCACAAAGGCGCAGAACTGGTAGACCGGTGCGTCAAAGGCGTGCTCAAACGGCTCCTCGTGGTAGACGATTCCCGCGTTGCTGCCAGCCGTCACCACGCGCTCGGACAGGCGGTTCACAAACGAGTTCTCGCCCTGCATGCACAGCGAGTCGTAGCGCCCCTGCGCCACCTGGTCCACAATCACCGCGACGTCGTCCGGATCGATCGGACAGCTGCGGTAAACCCCCTCGGCATCAAAGCAGTGCTGACCCGAGAGCGTAATGTACGCATCCCAACCCAGGTCGAACAGCCAGTCCGGTATCTGGTAGGTCGGGCGACCCGTGGCGATCACGCACGCAATCCCCTGCTCGTGAAAGCTATCGAGCACCTGCTGCGCCGACGCCGGAATCCGGTGCGTCTTAAAGCTCAGCAGCGTGCCGTCGATATCGAAAAATGCGGCCTTGATCATCCTCGTCTACTCCTCGCCCTCGAGCTTTTCGCTCGCCTCGAGCCACGCCATCTCCAGCTCGTCCATGGCGGCGTGAGCCTCGTCGATCTTTGCCTGCTGCTCGCCGAGCGCCGTGTAGTTGGTGGGATCGACTTGGGCCATTGCTGCCTCGGCCTCCTCAACGCGGGTGCGCTGCGTCTCCATCTTGCGCTCGAGCGAACTCACCTCGCGGCGGAGCTTCTGGCGCTCGGCGTTGGACAGGCCGTTGGGCTGACCGCTCGACTTGGGCTTTTCGGCCGCAGCTGCCGCGGCACCGGTGTCGAACGTGCCGGTCTTGGCGCTCGGCGCGCCCACGGGCTCGCCCTCGGCGGTAGCGTTGCACAGGCGCAGGTACTGGTCCACGCCACCGGGCATATGCGTCAGGTGGCCGTCGAGCAGCGCCCACTGCTGGTCGGTCACGCGCTCCATCAAAAAGCGGTCGTGCGTCACCAGGATCAGCGTGCCGGGCCAGCCGTCCAGCAGGTCCTCGACAATCGCGAGCATGTCGGTATCCAGGTCGTTGCCCGGCTCGTCCAGGATGAGCACGTTGGGCTCGTCCAGAATCGTCAGCAACAGCGACAGGCGACGGCGCTGGCCGCCCGAAAGATCGCCGATGCGGCTCCAGAGCTGCTGCGTCGTAAAGCCCAGGCGCTCGCAAAGCTTCTCGGGCGAAGTCTCCTTGCCGTCGATGACGTAGTACTTCTTATAGTGGCTGAGCACCTCGCGGATCGTGTCGCCCATGTAGGGCTCGAGCTCCTCGAGCTGCTGCGACAGCACGCCAAAGCGCACTGTCTGGCCAATCTTCACGCGGCCGCGCGTGGGCGCAATTTTGCCCTGGATCACATCAAGCAGCGTCGACTTGCCAGCGCCATTCTCGCCCAAAAGACCATAGCGGTCGCCCGCACCAATGAGCCAGGTCACGTCGGAGAGTACCTGCTTGGGCGCGCCGTCGGTATCGGCATAGCCGGCGTCCACGTCGACCACATCGATAACCTGCTTGCCCAGGCGGCTCACGGCCAGGCGCTTGAGCTCCAGCTCGTCACGCACGGGCGGCACGTCGGCGATCAGCTCACGAGCGGCATCCACGCGAAACTTGGGCTTGGTGGAACGAGCCTGGGCACCGCGGCTCAGCCACGCGAGCTCCTTGCGCGCCATGTTGCGACGGCGCTCCTCGGTAACGGCGGCCATGCGGTCGCGCTCCACGCGCTGCAGGATGTATGCCGAATAGCCGCCCTCGAAGGGATCGACCTGGCCGTCGTGGACCTCCCACATGCTGGTGCAGACCTCGTCCAAGAACCAGCGGTCGTGCGTGACCACGAGCATGGCACCCTGGCCGCGCTGCCAGCGGGCCTTTAAGTGACGCGCGAGCCAGTTGATGGTGCGCATATCCAGGTGGTTGGTGGGCTCGTCGAGCATGAGCACGTCGTAATCGCCGATCAGCAAGCGCGCGAGGTCCACGCGACGGCGCTGACCGCCCGAAAGCTCGCCCACCGTGCCCTCCCAGGGCACATCGCTGATGAGGCCGACGAGGATCTGGCGCGTGCGGGGGCTCGACGCCCACTCGTACTCGGGGGCGTCGCCCACAACGGCATGATGCACGGTATCAGTATCGACCAGGTTGTCCTTTTGGCCGAGCAGACCGATCGTCGTGCCGCGGCGGTGCGTCACGCGTCCGTCGTCGGGCTCCAGCGTGCCAGCGAGCACGCTCAGCAGCGTCGACTTGCCGTCGCCGTTTTTACCGACAATACCAATGCGGTCGCCCTCGCCCACGCCGAGCGTCACGCTATCGAAAATATGCTTGGTGGGAAACTCTAGGCTGACGGAATCGCATCCCAAAAGAATCGCCATATGCCCTGCTCCTTCGTAGAAATTCAACGTTGTCCATGATAGCAGCGAGCCCCACCCCAAACCACCACGAAGGCGCCTGTCCCCTTTGTGGTGGTCGTTTCGGTCGCAGAGTAAAAGGCGGGCCATCTCCCACAAGAGATGACCCGCTTCTCCAATCAGTCCCGCGGCAACCGTGGCCGCCGCGGGCCTCAAGCATGTCCCGGACTAGGAGAACATGCCGGTGAGGTAATCATTCAGCCGCTTATCCTTGGGTCGTTGGAAAATCTCGTCAGTCTCGTCGTACTCGACCATATCGCCCATGTAGAAGAACGCCGTGCGGTTGGACACGCGCGACGCCTGCTCCATGTTGTGCGTCACGATGACTATGGCGCGGTCGGCAACGATCGACGACATAAGGTCCTCGATCGCCAACGTCGAGATGGGGTCGAGCGCCGAGCAGGGCTCGTCAAACAGGATCACGTCGGGGTTGAGCGCCAGCGTGCGCGCGATGCACAGACGCTGCTGCTGACCGCCCGAAAGCGCATAGGCGCTCTTATCGAGCTTGTCTTTGACCTCGTCCCACAGCGCCGCGCCGCGTAAGCTTTCCTCGACCATGCGGTCGAGCTCGTCACGGTCGGTGATGCCGTGGCGCTTGGGCGCAAACGTGATGTTGTCGCGAATGGACTTGCGGAACGGGTTGGGCTGCTGGAACACCATGCCAATGGAACGGCGCAGCTCGTAGGTGTTTTCGGTCTTGGTGTTCACGTTGCGCCCGCGATAGTTGATCTCGCCCTCCACGCGGCAGCCGCGAATCTCGCGATTCATGAGGTTGAGGCTACGCAAGAAGGTCGACTTACCGCAGCCCGAAGGCCCAATGAGCGCCGTGATCTCGCCCTTGTGGAAGTCGAGCGACGTATTGTGCAGTGCATGGTGGTCGCCATAGTACACGTTGACGTCCTTGGTGGAGAGCACAACCTCGTCGCTCACGGCCTTGCCGCTCACGCGCACGCGCTTCTCGCTCTCCCCCACGCTCGACAGGAAGTCCCGGGTGTCGGACGATGCCGCTTCGGTTGCGGGCGTTACATTCATCTCGCTCATTCGGCCGTCATCTTCCTTGCCAGTTGCTTGCCCACAATGCGGGCGATTACGTTAAACAGCAGCACGCAAATCATCAGCAGTGCCGCGGTACCCCAAACGATCTGCTGGGCCTCGGGGCTGCCTTCGCCATAGATCTTGTAGATATGCACGGCGAGCGACTCACCGGGGCGGAACACGTTCCAGGCGCAAGTAGGGCTCGACAGGTTAAGGCTCAAGAAGTTGAGGCGAACCGGCGAGCTCATGCCCGAGGTAAAGAGCAGCGCCGCGGCCTCGCCAAAGACGCGGCCGGCCGAAAGCACGATGCCGGTCACGATAGCGGGCATGGCCTCGGGAATCAGGATGTGCAGCATGGCCTCCCAGCGGGTGAGGCCCATGGCCAGGCACGCATCGCGCTGGGCCTGCGGCACGTCCTCGAGCGCCTGCTGGATCACGCGCACCAGAATGGGGATATTGAACATGGTGAGCGCGACGGCGCCGGAGATGATGGAGTACTTCCAGCCCAGCTACACCGAGAACACCAGAAAACCGAACATGCCGACAACGATGGAAGGCAGCGAGGACAGCGTCTCGATGGCGGTGGAGGCAATGTCGCGGACGGGTCCGTCGGGTGCGTACTCAACCAAAAAGACCGCGCCACCCAGGCTGATGGGCACCGAGATGATCAGGGTGATCAGCAGCAGGTAGAACGAGTCGAACAGCTGGTAGAGCACGCCGCCCTGCGTTCCGTTGGCGCGCGACGGCTCCGTGAGAAAGCCCGGCTGGAACAGCGTCGAGATGCCCTCGAACAGGATATAGGCCACCATGGAGACGACGATGAGCATGACGATGGCGACGATCGCCGTCAACACGCCCGTGGCGAAGCGGTCCTGCTTTTGGACACGCCCGAGCCTCGCCTCGTCGATGTGGATACGCGTGCTAGCCACGAGCCTTCGCCCCCTTGCGGCCGATAAGGTGGATGATCAGGATGAAGATGAGACTCATGCCCATCAGCAGCAGACCGAGCGCCCACAGAACATCGTCCTGGGCCGAGCCCTCGGCATAGACCGCCATAGACGTGGTGAGCGTGGTGGTGATGGTGGACGCCGGCGACAGCAGCGACGTCGGCATGGCCTCGATACCGCCGATGACCATGCGCACGGCGAGCGTCTCGCCAAAGGCGCGGGTCATGCCAAGGATGACCGCGGTCATGAGCGACGGCATGGCGGACTTGAGCACCACGTGCCAGATGGTCTGCCAGCGGGTATAGCCCAGCGCGAGCGAGCCCTGTCGGTAGCTGTCGGGCACGGCGCGCAGGCCATCGACCGAAAGCGTGGTCATGGTCGGCAGGATCATGACGGCCAGCACGATGGCGCCGGGCAAGATGCCCAGGCCCGTGCTCACGTGGAAAACGCTCTTCATAAGACCGACGACCACGTGAAAACCGATCAGGCCAAAGACGACCGAGGGGATGCCGGTCAAAAGCTCAATGAGCGGCTGAAAGATCTTAGAGCCAAACTTAGGGCTAATCTCGACCGCAAAGATGGCAGAGCCGATGGCGATGGGCAGCGCGATGAGCGTGGAGAGCACCATGACCGCAAACGAGGTGACAATCAGGGGCAGGGCGCCGGTGTAGGGCAGGCCGCTTTCGGCTGTGTTGGCCAGGTCCCACTTGGTGCCGGTGAAGAACTCGACGACCGAAACGCCGTCCTTGAGAAAAGCCGAGAGGCCCTTTTGGGCGACCATAAAGATGAGCGCGGCAACGACAAGCGTCACGAGCGCAACGCACGCGCCCGTGACGCCCAGGCCCACGTTCTCAAGGTCGCGCTTTGGCAGCTGTTTTGCCATTGCAAACCTTTCCGGGGCGATTACTTATTTAGCGGAGACCTTGCCGCTGGCGTCCTTGACGACCTTCATGGCAGAGACGGGGATAAAGCCCTGCTCCTCGACGAGCTTGCCCTGGACGTCATCGGAAAGCATGAACTCCAGGAAGGCCTTGGTGGCCTCGTCGGCATCCTTAGCGCAGTACATGTGCTCGGTAGCCCAGATCTTGAAGGAGTCGTCGGTGACATTCTTGCTCTTGGGCTCGACGCCCTCGACCTTGATGGCGTTGAACTTGGAGTCATCAAAGTGCGAGAAGTCGAGGTAGGAGATGGCGTTGTCGGTACTGCCCATCTGAGTCTGGACATCGCCGGACTTGTCGAGTTCGGCGTCGCCCTTAAAGTCGACGGCCTCGTCGCCAAAAACGGCGGCCTCGAAGGTGGCACGGGTGCCAGAGCCAGCCTTGCGGTTGAGAACGACGATCTTGGCGTCGTCGCCGCCGACCTCCTTCCAGTTGGTGATCTGGCCGGAGAAGATGCCCTTGAGCTGCTCGAGGGACAGGTCGTCGACCGTCACGTTCTTGGAAACGACGGGGCCCATGCCCACGACGGCAACCTCGTGGTCGACGAGGTTCTTGACCTGGTCGGCCTCGAGCTTGGTCTCGGCGAAGACGTCGGAGTTGCCGATGGTGACGGTGCCGGCGGCAACAGCGGTCAGGCCCTTGCCCGAACCGTTACCCGAGCCGGAAACGGAGACGTCCGGGTTGGCATCCATGAACTTCTCGGCAGCGGCCTCGACGAGAGCCTGGAACGAAGAGGCACCGTCGTAAGTCACCTCGCCGGAGACGGACTCGGCAGCAGCGGCGCTACCCTTGTCGGCGGCATCGGATGCGCCGGAGCCGCCGCAACCAACGAGACCGAGACCGACGATGCTGGCAAAACCACCAGCGAGGCCGAGAAACTGACGACGAGAATAAGCCTGATCGAGCATGATCTTCCTTTCATACATGCGACTCGCGGGCACCCCACCCGCTTTGCTGTTTGGAAAGATACGGCCCCGACCGGGCAGCGTCCGCGCCAACTACGGTTTCTTACGGGCATTTGATAGACCCTTACCGCAAGCGCAGCACGGCCTTTACAAACGAATAACAAACCCGCCACCAAGCATGACCCGCCTTTTACACCAATAAAAACAAAGTTGCGGTGAAATAGTTCCTGCTTGGCCATCAAATGGCCCATTCTAGGAACTATTCCACCGCAACTTAGATTGGGAAACCGCGAGACCTTAAAGCTCTAATTCATTCAAACGGAGGATCGCAACAATATAGATCTTGAGCGCCTGCTTGAGCTGTTCCTCGTTGGCGCACTCGTTGGGGCCGTGCATCTGGCCGCCCCACGAGGGCAGCTCCAGGCCGGTCTCCTCGGGGCCAAACGAGACGGCGCGGGCAAAGTTGCGCGCGTACGTGCCGCCGCCCATGGCAAAGGGTTCAGCATGCTTGCCGGTGAACTCGTTATAGGTATCGATAAGCGCCTTCACGGCCGGATCATCGGCAGAGACCGAGAACGGCACCTTCGCGCGACCCAGCTGGCACGTCACGCCGAAACGGCCCACGAGCGGATCGAGCTGCTCGCGGATGGTATCGGCACTCGTGCTGTCGGGG
Source organism: uncultured Collinsella sp. (assembly GCA_900550195.1). GTDB lineage: Bacteria > Actinomycetota > Coriobacteriia > Coriobacteriales > Coriobacteriaceae > Collinsella. Next base: position 12,938 of record URRB01000006.1, on the reverse strand, counting down.
AAGCGCACGTCGATGACCTGCTCGATATGGCCATCCGCCACGCGGATGACGCCAGCGTTGCAGGTAAGCGGGCCAAACGCCGGACTCGTCGCATCGATACCCAGGCCGCGGCCATAGGCGTCCGCATGCACAAAGGCCAAAAACTTGACAAACTCGTGCTCGGCGGGCGTCAACAGGCGCTTGTCACGGGCGCCAAACGCGTCCTCGGCCTCGCGCAGATACGCCACGATCAGGCCGACAGCGTTGATAGTGCCCTCAGGCATCGAGGCATGACCGCCAATGCCGTGGGCAAAAATCTGCGCATGCCCGTTATCGAGTGTCGTGATCTCAAGGCGATCGGCGTTCTCGACCGGCGCCGGCAGCTCATCGGCGGCAATCGCGAGCTCGCAGATGGACTGCGACGGAATGGCATTGCTCGCCTCGGCGCCGCTCCACGACACGATGCGCCCGCCGTCGATCTTGGAGCTCACGAACGTCGCCCCAAACTGGCCCTTCTCGGCATTGCAGACCGGGAACTCGGCATCGGGCGTAAACAAAAAGTCGGGGTCTGCGTGGTTCTCCAGATAATGGTGAACGTCGGACATGCCCACTTCCTCATCGCAGCCCAGCAGCGCGCGGAAAGCATAGCGCGGGGTAATGCCGTGCTTGAGCAGATAAGCGCCGGCGTAGAGCGACAGCACCGCCGGACCCTTGTCGTCAATCACGCCGCGACCGAGCAGCCAGCCCTCGCGGCGCTCCATCGCAAACGGGTCGGTGTTCCAACCGGGGCCAGCGGGAACCACGTCCACGTGGCAGATAGTCGCGAGCTGCTTGTCGCCGCGACCCGGGATATCGGCGATTCCCACATAGCCCCCGTCGTCGCTCGTCTGATAGCCGAGCTTTTGCGCAATGCCGAGCGCGCAATCGAGCGCGTCACGGACCGGGCGGCCAAACGGCGCACCGGGCTCCGCATCGGCAGCAACGGCCACGGACGGATAGCTCACCAGTTGTTCGATATCGGCAACGACATCCTCCCAGACCTCGTCGACATACTCGGCAACGCTCTGCTCCACCTGATTCATGAACGACCTCCTTACCAATGAGCGACGGGTACGCCCGCCCCTCACATTATGTCTATTAGATAGCGAAAAGTTTAGCAAGCTCGGCCACCGAGTGCACCACCGCATCGGCGCCCGCGGCCTCGTGCTCCCCCGGCGCTGCCGCGCCCGAATAGATGCCGATGCACGGCACGCCCATCGCGTGCGCGCCCTCCACATCGTTAAAGCGATCGCCGATCATCACGGCATCGTCGGCCGTCGCGCCGAGCGCCGCCAGGGCATCGCGAACCGAATCGGCCTTGGTCTCGCGTCCCTGCGGCGGATTCATGCCAACCACAGCTTCGAACTGGCAAAGCCCCAGCTCATGAACCATATCGATGCACTTCGCCTCCATGCGAGACGTCGCCACGGCCATACGCTTGCCCTGGGCGGCCAACCCATCCAGCAGCTCGGGGACCCCATCGAACACGGGGTACTCCTCCGGCCCCAGCTCATCAAAAAAGGCGCGGTACTCGTCGGCCACCACAAGCGACTCCTCGCGGGAAAAGCCGTAAAAGTCGTGAAAGCTCTTCCACAGGGGCGGCCCGATCATACGGCGCAGATCACCCATCTGCGCCTCCGAAAACCCGCGCGCAGCCAGCGTCTTGCGCGTCGAGGTCATCACTGCCCGGCCCGTATCTGCCACCGTGCCGTCAAAATCGAACAACACGACCGGCCGTTTGCCTATCTCCAACGCCTCCATCGGCATTCCTCTTCCCCAGTTGACGATTTCCACACCGACACTTCAAACTGTTGACTATTCAACAATTGAACCTAGTAATGTGGAACGACTCTACTATACTTGTCGCACTTTGCTCTCAGAAGGCGGCGCGCAAGCGCCCCAACGAAAGGTGCAATTATGTCTTTTGCCATCATAACCGACTCCACGTCGGACATCTCCCCCGCCCACGCTCAAGAGCTCGGCATTTACGTGATTCCGCTGCATGTGATTATCGAGGGCGAGGACCTGCTCGACCAGGTGCAGATTACCGCCGAGGAATACGTCGCGCGCATGGCCGGCTCCGAGCAACTGCCGCACACCTCGCAGCCGAGCGCCGGCGAGTTCAAGGCACTCTTTGACCGCGTGCTCGCCGACGGCCATGATAGCGCCATCTTTATCTCACTGTGCAGCGAGTGGTCCGCCTGCTATGCCAACGCCAGCCTGACGGCCGAAACGCACGAACTCGACGTGCGCTGCATCGACTCGCGCACCGGCTCGGGTGCCGAGGGCCTGCTGGTGGAGTACGCGCTGGCCATGCGCGAGGACGGCCGCAGCCTGGACGAGACCGAGGCGCAGATCCGCGCGACGCTGCCCGACGCCCACCTGCTGCTGATTCCCCGCACGCTCGAGAACCTCGTTAAGAACGGCCGCGCGCCCAAGCTCGCCGGCCAACTCACGCAGATGCTCAACATTCGCCTGGCCGTTTCGCCGGAGTGGAAATCGGGCGAGATCAAGGCCATCAAGAAGGGCCGCGGCGCCAAGCGCATCGTCGTCAACACCATGGCCGACTGCCTCGCGTTTTTGGCTGAGCATCCGGGTTCAAGCGTGCGCGTGCTCACGACCGGCGCCGCCGAGGAGCAAGAGCTCGTCAGCCAAGCGCTCGCAGGCCAAGACTATGTAGACGCCGGCACCGGCCCCATCGGCTGCACCATCGCCACCCATGTAGGCATCGACGCCATCGCCATCAGCTACTGCCCCCGCTACCAGCCAACTCACTAGGGACGCCCACATCAGTTATGGTGAAATGGGGACTGTTTTTGGCTTATTAGCCGCCAATCAATCCCTATTCCACCGCAACTTAGAAGCAGTTCGTTTGGGACGGGGCTAAAAAGACTGGTATCAAACGTTTCAGACCAGTCTTTTTAGCCCCGTCCCATTTTAGCTACTCTACATCAGCCCGCTCAGGGCGATGTCGACGGCCTCGTTGAGGTCGTCAGTAATGTGTACCAGATCCGGATCGAGCGGGCTGATCATACCGGCGCTCATCACCGGGCCGTTGGGCCAGTCGAACAGACCCCCTCGCGGTACCCACTGGACAAAAATGGCAAATATGAGTACTGCCACCAAATTAGTAGCAGCAAAATCTCGCCGGAATCGATCGTTTCGATTAATTTCACGCCTTGCCAAGGCTCAAAATGCCGTGTTTGGTGGGTTAGATATATAGAATAATGTCGAATTGGTATTCTATTCTTGCCAAATGTTATGAGACTACATTAACAGCAGTACTCACATTTGACGTTATTTGACCACGGGGTCATTCGAAAACCCCTCCCCACGCCGCCAACCCGCCCCATAGCCGTCAAAAACCTTTAACAACAGCCGCCGCACGTTTTGGCACCGGCTGATTGCCACTCACGGATCGGTACCCCACTATTACCGAACCAAAATCGAAGTCGCGTATCTCATAAAGCTGAAATGACGTACCCTCATCCCAATGAACGCTGATAAGAATGGCTTTCAAATGAGCAACGGCACGCATCAATACGCCCTTTTCGGGAGCGCCCTATTCAAATTCAATAAAACGGTCGTCCACGCTTCGGATCCGCGCAAGCAAATCGTTATCTGCAGCAGCGGTCCAGACATCCGTTATACAACGCTGGAAGAATGGGAGAAAGCTGGCGATTCTTTCGATAGACGGGCGCAGATCGAAGATATCGTCACCAGCGCAAGCCCAGCGCGCGACAAACTCGAGCTCTTCCGCAATCTCTTTACTGGTCGCAAAGATGTCTACGCTCATGGGTACCGCAGAAAAGACGGAGGAATTGGCTATACGCCCGCCTGCGCAAATGAGTGGAAGTCAGGCATTTGCCCCAAAGCAAGCCACCAGAGAGTCAAATGCACGGAATGCAGCAGCCGCGTCTTCCCCGAGTTGAGCGATGCCGCGATCATCGCCCATTTCAGAGGCAATGACGATAGGCTTCGAGACGTTATAGGCCAATATGTGCTCGATAAAGACAGTAACACGAAAGTCCTGGTCATCGATTTTGACGGAGCCGATTGGAAAGAAGCGACGAAAGCCATTCGACATGTCGCAAAAAGCCACGGAATCGATGTCGCAGTTGAGCGATCGAGATCGGGCGACGGCGCACATGTCTGGTTTTTCTTCCTAGAGCTCGTCAGCGCAAAGACCGCACGAGATTTTGGAAGCAGCCTTATCACCGAAGCGGCGATACTGAACAAGACAATCACCTTCAAAGCATTTGACCGAATGCTGCCCGCGCAGTCCACCATTCCTGAGGGCGGCTTTGGAAATCTCATAGCGCTGCCTTTTCAAGGAAAAGCGCAGCGAAAAGGGAACAGCGTATTTGTTGACGAGCAATTTGAGCCCTTTCCCGATCAATGGCTTTACCTTTCGCAAATCCAGTTAATCCCGCGCGTGACGGTGCAAAATCTGATCGAGAGCATCGAAAATAGGTCACATGGAATAGCAGCTGTTGCGGCGGCAAACACCGGTGTGCCACATTCCCAGAGACTGCGAAAGCGGCTTCCGCTCACACCGCGGGACTTCCCGTCATCGCTGTCCGTCACGCAGACCGATATGCTCTATATCCCCGAAAAATCTCTGAGTCCCGCAGCTCAAATGGAAGTCCGCAGGCTTGCAACATTTGCCAACCCAGAATTCTTCCGCGCACAATCTATGCATCAATCGGTATTCGGCAAACCGCGGTTCATAGACCTCAGCGAACTTAGAGATGGCTACGTCGCGATTCCCAGAGGCTGCAAGGTTCAACTTGAGCGGCTGCTTCAAGAAGCCGGCGTTTCTGCCCACTATTCAGACAAACGCAAGTCGAGCCATCCAATTGCGATGGCATTTAAAGGGACTCTTCGCCCTGAACAGCAAATTGTCGCTGAACAGATGCTCAGCTATGAAGACGGGATCATGTCCGCACCGACGGGGTTCGGCAAAACCGTCATCGGAGCTTATCTTATTGCTGCCATTGGTCTTCCAACGCTCGTCATCGTTCCTAAAACTGCGCTCATTGCCCAATGGAAATCCCAACTCGAACGATTTCTCGACATCACGGACAACAGAGAGCCCGTCCGAACCCCAAAGGGACGAATCAGCAAAAGACAGCCTCCGCTCATTGGGCAAATCGGAGGAGGCAAGACCGCCATAAGCCGTCTCATCGACATTGCTTCATTCCAGTCGCTATCCGGCAAGGATCCCCAAACCGGCGAGTCATTAGCCAAGGAGTTCGTTCGCGATTACAGTCTCATCATCTGTGACGAATGCCACCATGCGGCCGCGCCACAGCTTGAGCTTGTCCTCAAGTCCGCTCCTGCCAAATATGTATATGGCCTTTCCGCAACGCCCGAGCGTTCGGACGGACTCACGCGGGCACTCTCGATGCTCTGCGGCCCGGTTCGCTATGTCGTCGATCCAAAAACGCAAGCAATCCAACAGGGGATTCAGCGCATTGTTAGACCGCGTTTCACCGGAATTCGATTACCCACCTACGGACCAGGAGCATCCTTTAACCAAATTCTCGATCTCCTGTGTGTACACGCCGCGAGAAACGAAGCAATTATCGAGGACGCCCTCGAGGCCGCATCAAACGGCCGGCATCCGCTTGTGCTATCTAAAAGAAAAAAGCATGCCGAAGAGCTATGCAGGCTACTTCAAAGCCGTGGACACGAACCCATACTCTTAACCGGAGAAATCGACGCCAAAGAAAGAAAAGCAATACTGAAGAGTCTTCCCAGCTTTGAGCATGATCATCGAATCATCGTCGCAACTGAAAGTCTTCTGGGCGAGGGCTTCGACCTGTCTTACCTTGACACTTTGCTCATTGCCACTCCAATATCTTGGGACGGCAGCATAACGCAGCAGGCAGGTAGGCTACACAGAAGCCACGAGGGCAAACAGCGGGTTGAGATATTCGACTATGTTGACCTGTCGATACCCATGTTCGCGCGCATGTACCAAAAGAGGCTCAAGACCTACGCCAAGCTGGGGTATGAAGTCTTTGCGGCAAACGACAACAGACAGGACGATCGAAACATCCTCGTTAGGTCGGCAAGAGCCGTGGAGGCTTTAGTGAATGACATCGAGAACGCATCGAAAAGCATTTTTATAGCCGCACCCTACGCGTCCGCCGCATGCCTTGAAAAGCTCGCCGCTGCACTCGCGGATGCCGCTACCCGTGGAATTGCCCTTGAGATTTCTATTGCTTCAACTCCACGCGATGACGTGAAAGCGATTTTTGCCGAGATGAACGTCAACTATCTCATCAAAGCCGAAGGACGCCTGTGCGCATCAGTGATTGACGAGGAAACTGTCTGGTACGGAGCTATTCCGTTGCTGGCTTTCCCAAAGAAAGAAGACTGCAGCATTCGTTTCAAAAGCAGCGAAGTCGCAGCCGAGCTTTTGAGCGAAATTCAGCGAAAAGTGGAACCGGAGGCCGCGGCGACGAACGGGGTACCCCCAGCAGTTGCGGTGAAATAGGGACTGTTTTTGACTTATTAGCCGTCAACCAATCCCTATTCCACCGCAACTTAGAAATCGGCAATCAGCCCTGCGGGCCCTGGAACAGCTCCTCATGCGAGCCCATTCTGACCAGCCGGATCACAGGATTAGTCTTATGCGGTAAGTAGAGAACGACCACGTCGACCAAGCCATCGGATAGGTGGAAATCGATGTGGCCGTTGTAGTTTCCGCCCGGGTTTGAAAGCTCATGGGCGCCATATTCCGCGGGAAGCGAGCCGTGAGCTGCAAGCTCTGCGACTGCCGCCTTAAACTCACTCTTTAGCTGCGGATGCATGCGCATCGTTCGTTTGTAGTCCGCCCTAAATTGAGCCTCGACTTTAATCTCGAACATCGCTATTCCTCATCGAGGAATGACATAAGCTCATCAGCGTTGTTGAATGACGGGCTATCGTCCGGCAAAATCCCCAACTCATGAGCCTCGGCGATCACCATGGCACGCCTCGTCGCCTCGTTGGGCACCTCCGCCCTTCCTACAATCTCAAAAGGAATCTTTCGCTGATTTACAAGCTGCCGAACGGCAAGATTGAGATAGGAATTGAGGCTGAGGCCGACCGAATCCAAGAACTCAGTCGCCTGTTCCTTGAGCCCCTCTTCGATGCGAACCGTCGTAGGCTTAACCGTTGCAGTAGACATACGCGACCTCCTCGCCTCGTCTTTTGCATCAGTATACCCCGTTTTGATGGCATACTGATGTTAAATAGCATCAGTATGCCGTTCACATTACTATAACAACAGTCACAGCGCCCTACATCAGCCCGCTCAGGGCGATGTCGACGGCTTCGTTGAGGTCGTCGGTGATATGCACGAGCTCGGGATCGAGCGGGCTGATCATACCGGCGTCCATCACCGGGCCGTTGAGCCAGTCGAACAGGCCCTGCCAGTACTCGGTTCCCACCAAAACGAGCGGCATGCGCTTGACCTTGTGTGTCTGCACCAGCGTGAGCACCTCAAACATTTCGTCGAGCGTACCAAAACCTCCGGGAAACACGATGGCACCCGAGCTGTATTTGACGAACATGGTCTTGCGCACAAAGAAGTAACGGAAGTCCATGCCGAGGTTCACGTATTTATTGAGCCCCTGCTCGTGCGGCAATTCAATGCCCAGGCCAACTGACTTGCCGTTGACACTCGCCGCTCCCCTGTTGGCCGCCTCCATGATGCCGGGACCGCCGCCGGTGATAACCGCCACGCCGCGCTGGGCGATTTTGCGCCCGACGGTGCGCGCCGCCTTGTAAAGCGGATCGGTCTTGGGCGTGCGGGCGCTACCGAAGATGGTCACCGCAGGACCAAGCTCGGCAAGCGCGCCGAAGCCATCGACAAACTCGGCCTGAATGCGCAGCACGCGCCACGGATCGGCATGCAACCAGTCGGTCGACTCCTCGGGCGCCAGCAGGTTGGCGTAGGTGTTGTCCTTAGGAATCATGGGACCGCGCATGACCACGGGACCGCGTCGGTACGTCTCGTCGTAGGCCGGCTCGCGCTCGACGTTCTCATTCTTAATCATGGGTACTCCTATCGAGAAAAAGAAAAGCGGGCGGGGTCGACGCCATGCGCCAAACACCCGCCCGAACATCAACTATTCGGTATGGTACCCACGTTGCATCAAGCGCTTGCAAGGCATCGGTCAGCGGTCGCGCAGCCGGCGTCAGCGAATGTGACGAGCAGCTGCCGCTCAACCTTTGCCGTTGCCCACGCTCTGCAAGCGTGCCTGTCGCCCTTAGTAATCCACCGCAGCAGGACTGTTCATCCAGTCGCTCACGAATACACCGTAACGGCCCTCGATAATGGCCTGGCGGGCACGCTGCATAAGGTTGAGCAGGTAGTAGATGTTGTGCATCGACAGCAGAATGCCGCCGAGCATCTCCTTCTGCGTGACCATGTGGCGAATGAGCGCGCGGCTGTAGCCGCCCGTGCACACCGGGCAGGTGCAGGTGGGATCGATGGGGCCGTCGTCGTGCGCAAAACGCGCGTTGCGGAAGTTGAGGCGACCCTCGCTCGAGAACGCTGTGCCCATGCGGCCGGTGCGCGTCGGCAGCACGCAGTCGAACATGTCGATGCCCACGCCCACACCGCGCACGAGGGTGGTGGGGTTGCCGACGCCCATCAGGTAGCGCGGCTTGTGCTTGGGCATGTACTCGCTTACGAGCGGTGCCAGGGTCTCGAACATGGTCTCGTGGTCCTCGCCCACCGAGTAGCCGCCGATGCCGTAACCGGGGAAGTCGCCGCACTCCTCCAAATGGCGCAGCGAGCGCAGGCGCAGATCTAGGTGCATGCCGCCCTGAACAATGCCAAAGAGCGCCTGGTCGTCGCGGGTATGCGCCTTATAGCAGCGCTCGGCCCACATACTCGACAGCTCAACGGCGCGCTCAACGTAGGCGCGCGTGGCGGGATAGCCCGGGCACTGATCAAGCTGCATGCAGATGTCGGAGCCGAGCTTCATGGCGATTTCCATGTTGTCCTCGGGCGTCCAGAACACGTGGCGACCGTCGTAATCGTTGACGATAAAGCGCACGCCCTCGTCGGTGAGCTTGACGGCGTCGTTGTGGCTGAACACCTGGAAACCGCCCGAGTCGGTGAGGATAGGACCGTGCCAGTTCATAAACTTGTGCAGGCCGCCCAGCTCGGCGATAGTGTCCTCGCCGGGACGCATGGACAGATGATAGGTGTTGGCAAGCACGATCTGGGCGCCGAGCTGTTTGACGGTCTCGGTGGGGATGCCCTTGACGTTTGCCTTGGTGCCCACGGGCATAAAGATCGGCGTCTCGATGTCGCCGTGCGGGGTGTGCAGCACGCCGGCACGCGCATGCGTCGTCGGATCCTCGGCGATCAGGTCGAATTTAAAAAGGCTCTGGTCCATAAACTGGAACTCCTTGGTTGCGGTTCATACGCAAACCATTATACGGGCAACCCGCAAGAAGCACCGACTCGACAGAAACTGATGCATTAAACGACTAGTCGTCGAGGACAATCTTCAGCGCCATCTTGCAAAGAAGTGTCCCAATCTGCCGGCACTTAGGGACTGTCCCCAAGTGCCGGCAAGAGTGTCCCTTATAGCTAGTCATTTAAGAACGTCCCCAACGACTACGAGATCATCTCCAACAGCCAAGGCAACGCCGATGCTCTGGCGACGTCAGCGAGCGGTCGCCAGGGCGAACAAATTGGCATGAAAAGAGGGCGGCATAGACCTTCTGGTCATGCCGCCCTCTTTGAATGACAAGTTGTCGCTCTGGTGACCGCGCAGCGTCGAGCTGTTACGCGGTTTGGTAAAACCGCGTAACCCCTACGGACGCTGGCCCATGCCACCCTCGAGGGTGACGGTCTCGCCGTTCATGTACTTAAAGTCGGGACCGCAGAGCTGAACGACAACGCGGCCGATTTCCTTCTCGACGTCGCCGTAGTGACCCGCCGGCGGCATGTGGACGTTGGCCTTGAACGCCTCGGGATAGGCATCTTGGAAGTTCTCGAGCGCAGCGGTCCAAGCAAGCGGGCACACGATGTTGACGTTGATGCCGTCCTTGCCCCACTCGTTGGCGGCAACGCGAGTCAGACCGCGGATGCCCTCCTTGGCAGCGGCATAGCTGCACTGGCCGTAGTTGCCAAACAGGCCGGCGCCCGAGGCAAAGTTGACCACGGAGCCCTTGGTCTCCTTCAGGTGCGGATAGGCCTTCTGCATGTACAGATAGGTAGCATACAGACCGGAGTAAATGGCCAGGTTAAACTGGTCCATGGTGTGATCGGCGATGGTCACGCCCGAGGCGCTGGCCTGAGCATTGTTGACGACGGCGTCGATGCGGCCGAACTCCTCAATGGCCTTGTCGATGACGTTCTGGACGACGGCCTCGTTGTCCTGACCAGCTGAGACATCGGCCTGAACAGGCAGAACCTTGACACCGTACTCGGCCTCGAGAGACTCCTTGGCGGCCTCGAGCTTGGCGACGTTGCGGCCGGTGATGACGAGGTTCGCGCCCTCCTTGGCAAATGCGATATCGATGCCGTAGCCGATGGAGCCAGCGGAACCGTCCTTAAGCGTGGCCTTGCCGCCGCCGGTGACGATCACGGTCTTACCAGTGAAAAGTCCCATACAAAGTCCTTTCAAATCGCGACGGGCACGCCCGCCGACTGCGCGTATCCAACTTCACGCGCCAAAAGCTGAGATGCAACTTTAGCGTGTTCAAGCGAAAATAAAAGACCGCGGTAGGCGAACGGCACCACGTCGTTCGGCGAAGGGATTGTCAAGTACAAACTGGATAAAGCGGCCGAGTTATTGTTATCAGATCGAGCCATCGAACACGTTTTGAAACTTTGCTGCAGCGCGTGGGATGTCGGCGCGAGACTTTATCATAGGGTGACAAACAACGATGAGGAGCACATGCCTATGACAGACGAGCTGGACCCCCAGACTCAGCAGCATATTGATCATTCCGAAGACGCCGTCGACGACTGCGATACTCCTACCTGCGTCGACGCCTCCACCGATGCGCCCGCCACCGCAGATGCGCACGCCGGTGCGGATAAGGCAACAGACACAGACGATACTGTCGAGCATGATGAAAGCGAGCAGCCGGAGCCGAGCGATGCCGAACCTGACACGGACCCCGCCCCGCAAGCAGCGGGCCCCATCGAGGTATCTTCGGAAGAAGAGCTCGACGCCGTCATGGACTCCATGATGGATGCCGTCAAAGCGATGAAAGACGCCGTGGCCGACGCTGACGTTGACGCCGAGGAAGAGGAGGCTGCCGAGGCGGCCTCGACCTTTGTACCCGGCGAGACTCCGGTTGCCGACCAGGGCAGCACCATGCCCTCGTTTCTGCAGCTCGAGCACCCCACGATTGGCGCCGATGCGGTCGACCCGCACGCAGCAGGCTTTTCTGTGGTCGAGGGCGGCACCGGCAACATCTCCGTGCCGCAGGCTGCCGATGCGGATGCCGCTGACACCGCTCGCCCGACCGCCTCGCACTCCCCTGCCGCGAACCGCGATCTGGGGACCGCTGTCTCGAACACCGCGAACGCCGTGGGCACCTTTATTGCCCAGGGCGCCTCGGCCATGCGCGAGATGAACGCCGCGAAAAAGGCACTTGCCGATGCCCGCGCCCACCTGGCCGAACTTGAGCAGCGCATTGCCGATCAGGCCGAGGAACTCGAGACGCGCCAGGATATCGCAGGCCGCTACGACCAGATCGTCGCCGACCAGCGCCAGGCGATTGCCACGGCCCAAAAGACTGCAGCGGCCGCCGAGATTGACCGTGATGCCCACGCCGCCAAAGCGACAGAGCTCAAGGGTCAGTTCGAACAAATGAAGACAGAGGATGACGCGACTGAGCTCCGCCTGAAGGCCGCGCTCGACGCCGTGGAGGCCCGCGAGGCGAGCTCTCGCGAGACCGGCAACCGCCTCGTTCGACGTCTTGAGGATTCCAAGCGCATCCGCGACAAGGTGAAGGCCGAGCGAGACGCCGGCATTGCCGCCGCACAACAAACCGTCGACGCCACGCGCGCCCAGCTCGAGACGCTGCGTCATGAGTATGCCGAGCTGCAACGCAATCCCTCGGCAAATCCCGCCAACTATACGGTGCGCACCAGCGAGCTCTCGATGCAGATCTCCGACACGGCAGATGCCCTGCGTAAAGCCGAAGAAGATGTCCCGCGCATCACCGCCGACCTTGAGCACTCGCTTGCCGCAGCCGAGCAGGCTGTCGAGCAGGCTCAAGCCCCCATTGCCGAAGCCAAACGCGCGCACCAAGCCGTGACGACTGAGGCTGATGCCGCGCGCGACGAGCTGCAGACGGCGAAGACTGCCGCCGCGACGCGCCAGCGCGAACTGCGCGAGAAGATCGCTGCCGAGGACAAGGCACGCCGCGACCAAGAGCAGAGCATCGCCAACGCCCAAGCAGATGCCGCGCATGCGCAGTCGATTATCGAACAGGCGACCGAGGTACACGACCACCCAGAGATCACTGAGTCGCTTGCAGGATCCTTGGCCCGAGACAAAGCCGAACACGCCGAGACCGAGCAAGAAGTCGACCAGCTCGAGGCCGCCGAAGACGACGTACGAGAGCGCACCCGCGACTCACGCATCAAATTCACCGGCGCCATCGTCTGCATCGTCGCCGCAATCCTGGCGATCATCCTGATCTGGCTCTTCGCGAGCAAGTAAACCAGCTGCCAAAAAGCTCAACGCAGTTGCGGTGAGATAGTTCCTGTTTAGCCCCAAAAAGGCCAATTCAAGAACTATCTCACCGCAACTTATTTAGATCGGCGAAAGGCAACCTATCCCTCCTGCACCAATCTCTTGACATAAGGACTGTCCCCAGGTGCCGGCACAGACGATATGAGCAGGACATAAAAACATTGAGAGCCCCTGCTGCATGAAAGACCG
>URRB01000005.1 GCA_900550195.1 uncultured Collinsella sp. | reverse complement strand
GGAAACGCAGACTCGTTTCTATGCCTTGGATTTGAAGAATATGGCGGAAGCCTTCGCGTGTGACGAGGCGCGTGATGAGCACGCCGATGGCGGGGAAGAACATGGCTGCCCCCGTGACGAGCTGCGCAGCGATGGGCGGTATGTCCGTCAAGGCCCCGGTCGAGACGGGGTAGACCACCCCGAACTCGTACGCCCACGTCAACCCGAACGTGACTGCTAGGAAGACAACGATTCGCTTCATGGCGACTCCCTTTCTTCGACTGATGCAACGAACGAATGTTTCACGTGAAACATCGACTCGCAGATTCGTTCGCCTCGCTGCTTTCCGGCAAACGGCTCTTGCATCTTTGTTCCATCTGTTATAGCATAAATATAACAAACAACCGCGGGAAGGTCAACAGCCGCGAACGGATCACGGATAGGGAAGGAAACGCGCATGACGGCAGAACAGAAGAAGGCCGCTCCGGTGCTTTCGGTCAACCATGTGGTGAAGGCGTTCGGCGCGAAGCGGGCGGTGGACGATGTGACGCTCGACGTCATGCCGGGCGACATCTTCGGATTCGTCGGCCACAACGGCGCCGGCAAAACCACCATGCTCAAAATCATCATGGGCATCGACAGTCCCGACTCCGGCCAGGTCCAGTACGCAAAGGACTGCCAGGTGGGCTACCTAGAGCAGGAAACTAATCTGGAGCACAAGGACACCACCATCCTTGCCGAGGTCATGGCCGCCGCCAAGGAAATCCGCCGCATGGGCGAGCGCGCTAACGAGCTGCAGGCCCAGATCACCGAGCTCTCCGAGCAGGGCAAGGACGTCGACGCACTCCTTAACGAGTACGGCCAGGTCCAGGACCGCTTTGAGCACCTGGGCGGCTACGAGCTCGAGAGCAACGCCCGCAAAATCCTTTCCGGCCTGGGCTTTAAGGTCACCGACTTTGAGCGCCCATGCTCCGAGTTCTCGGGCGGCTGGCAGATGCGCATCGCGCTCGCCAAGCTCTTCCTGCGCCACCCCGACCTGCTGCTGCTGGACGAGCCCACCAACCACTTGGACCTCGAGAGCGTCCAGTGGCTGCGCGGCTTTATCGCCAACTACGACGGCGCCGTCCTCATCGTCAGCCACGACCGCGCCTTCATGGACGCTTGCGTCGACCACGTCGCCGCGCTCGAGAACCGTCGCGTGACCACCTACACCGGCAACTACAGCAGCTACCTCAAACAGCGCGAGGACAACCTGGAGCAGATGCGCGCCAAGCGTGCCGCCCAGGAGCGCGACATCGCCCATATGCAGGTCTTTGTCGACAAGTTCCGCTACAAGCCCACCAAGGCCGCCCAGGCCCAGGAACGCATCCGCAAGATCGAGCAGATCAAAAAGGAGCTCGTCATCCTGCCCGAGGGCCACAAGCACATCGACTTTAAGTTCCCCGATCCGCCGCGCTCCGGCGACATGGTCGTGGGGCTCGAGGGCGTCTCCAAGTCCTACGGCGAAAAGCACATCTACAGCGACATCGACCTCAAGCTCTACCGCGGCGAGCACGTGGCACTCGTCGGCCCCAACGGCGCCGGCAAGTCCACGCTCATGAAGATCATCGCCGGACTGGAGCCGCCCACCACCGGCACCCGCGACCTGGGCACCAACGTGGGCGTGGCCTATTACGCCCAGCACGCGCTCGAGGGCATGACGGAGTCCAATACCGTCCTGCAAGAGATTGACACCGTCACGCCCAAGTGGACCGTGCCGCAGCAGCGCAGCCTACTGGGCGCCTTCCTGTTTAGCGACAACGATTCCATCGAGAAGCAGGTTCGCGTCCTCTCCGGCGGCGAAAAAGCGCGTCTGGCCCTGGCCAAGATGCTCGTGGCCCCCGAGGCGCTCCTGTGCCTGGACGAGCCCACCAACCACCTAGACATCGACTCGGTGGACATGCTCGAGAACGCCCTGCAAAATTTCCCCGGCACCATCGTGCTGATCAGCCACGACGAGCACCTGGTGCGCGCCGTGGCCAACCGCGTCATCGACATCCGCGACGGACAAGTCACGGTCTACGACGGCGACTACGACTACTACCTCTACAAGCGCGAGGACCTCGCAGCCCGCGCCGCCGCCGAGGCGTCCACGGAGAGCGCGCCGGCCACGACCAAGTCCGCCAAGGCCAGCGCCGCCCAGGCCGACACCCCCGTCGCCGCCCCCAAGCCTGCCGAGGGCAAAAAGACCAAGGAGCAAAAGCGCGCCGAGGCCCAGGCCCGCGCTGCGCTCAACAAAAAGCTCAAGGGCGTGCGCAACCAGCTCAAGAAGATCGAGGCGGAGCTCGACAAAAAGCGCGCCCGCTATGACGAGCTTATGGAATTGATGGCCAGCGAAGAGCTTTATGCCGATCAGGACAAGTTCAACGCCGCGCTGGGGGAATATAACGGCCTTAAGCAAGAGCTGCCCAAGCTCGAGGACGAATGGCTGGAGCTTTCCACCCAGATCGAAGAGGAGACCGCGCGTGAACTCTCGTAAGGCCGCTGCCGTGGCGATGAGCATCATCGCCATCACTTGTCGCATCTGCGGCATCTTTATGAGCGCGATGACCGTGCTTCTGTGCTTTAGCGGCCTCACCGCCAAGCTGCAGATCGTGGGCTTTGTCGTTGAGCTTTCGCGCGCGCTGCCGAGCGCCATCGCCGGCTACGGAGTCATCACCTCACCGTTTGGCGGCGTGTTCCGCTTAGATTACGCCATCGTCGTTGTGATCCTGTTTGTAATTGACTACCTGCTCACGCGCGCCTCGCGCCGCATCCGCTAGGGGAGCGCCATGTCCAGCAGCTACTTCATGAACCTGCTCGCCAGCGCGGTCGCCGTCATCCTGGGCATCGTTATCCACGAGAGCGCGCACGCCGCCGCAGCCTGGGCTCTCGGCGACAAGACAGCCCGATCACGCGGTCGTGTCTCGCTCAACCCGCTCAACCATATCGACCCGTTTGGCACCATCATCCTGCCGCTGCTCATGCTTGCCGCCGGCGGCCCGGTGTTCGCCTTTGCCAAGCCTGTGCCCGTCTACCTCAACAACCTCAAGCACCCCAAGCGCGACGAGGTCCTGGTGAGCGCAGCCGGCCCCGCATCGAATATCGCGCTCGCGTGTCTTGCCGCGGTCCTCATGCGCCTGGCCTATGGCAGCCTCTACACCAGCATGTCCTTTGCCCTGGCGTCACAAATCATGAACTTCGGCGCCACGTTTATCGTGGTCAACTTGTCGCTCGCGTTCTTTAACCTCATCCCGATTCCGCCGCTTGATGGCTCGTCGATCATCGTGCCCTTCCTCAAGGGCAAAGCGCTCAACAACTATTACCGCCTGCAGCAATACGCTATGCCCATACTCATCCTGGTTCTATACCTGCTGCCTATGTGGACCGGCATCGATGTAATCGGCCGCTATTTCGACGTTACCGTGTATCCGCTTGCTGAGCAGCTGCTCAACTTCGCAATCGCCGGCATCTAAGGTAAACTTACAGGTCGACCCTGCAAAGCGGTCGTAACATGCACCCAAACCGCGCCGCGAAGGCGCCGTCAAAGGAGGTCGAATATGTCGTATCGTGTGTCGACGCAGGTCTACAGCGGACCGTTCGACCTGCTGCTGCAGCTGGTAACCCGCCAAAAAGTAGATATCGGCGCCATCTCTATCAGCGAGGTGGCCGAGCAGTACCTTGCCGAGGCCGAGCGCATCGAGGCGCTGGACCTGGACGTGGCGAGCGACTTTTTGCTAGTCGCGGCAACCCTTTTGGACATCAAGGCTGCCTCTCTGGTGCCGCAGGAGGCCCCGCGCAAAGCCGATGACGACGATGACGAGTTCGACGAAGACCTCGAGGAGCTCAGCACGCTCGACGGTGACGCCTTGCGCGAGGTCCTGATCCAGCGCCTGATTGCCTACAAGCAGTTTAAAGGCGCGGCGGCAGCCCTTGGTGCTCGCATGCAGGCCGAGAGCCGCATGCACCCGCGTGTGGCCGGCCCCGATCCCGAGTTCTTGGGCCTCATGCCCGACTACCTGGCCGGCATCACGCTGCGCGGCCTGGCCGTCATCTGTGCCGACCTGGACGGCAAGCGCCAGACCTTCCTGCTGGAGGCCGAGCATGTGGCGCCGCATCGCGTACCGCTCGACCTGACCGTGGCCTCAGTCGACCGCTTTACCATGTCACACCAAACCTGCACCTTCCGCGAGCTGCTGGACGGCGACGCCACCACCGAGCAGCTCGTCGTCACCTTCTTGGCCATGCTCGAACTCGCCAAGCGCGGCTCGCTCACGCTGAGCCAGGACGAGATCTTTGGAACCATCTGCATTAACCGAGTCGAGGGCGCCGAGGCATACGTGCCCGGTGAGGGCCCCGGGCTCACCGAATAGGAGCCGCAACCATGTCGAACCTTTCCACGCTGGAGGCAAACAGCCTCAAAGGCGCCCTCGAGGCGTTACTGCTGGTGTCGAGCGACCCCGTGAGCGCGTCTGCGCTGGCAAGCGCGCTCGACATCGCCCCCGGCGAGTGCGCGTTGCTTTTGGCCGAGCTCAAGGTTGAGTACGAGGAGGCCAACCGCGGCTTTCAGCTGCGCGAGGTCGCCGGCGGCTGGCGTCTGTTTACACACCCCGCCTACCACGATGTGGTCGAGGCCTATGTGCTGAGCTGGGACACGCAAAAGCTGTCGCAGGCGGCTCTCGAGACCCTGGCCGTCATCGCCTACCACCAGCCCGTCACGCGTGAGGTTGTTAAGGGCATCCGCGGCGTCAACTCCGACGGCGTCATCGCGTCGCTCGTGGACAAGGGTCTGGTGCGCGAGCTCGGCCGCGACCCCGAGCGCGGTCAGGCAATCATCTACGGCACGACCAACGCCTTTTTGGAAAAGTTCGGCCTGCGCTCCACCCGCGACCTGCCCGATCTGGAGCAGTTTGCCCCCGACGAGCAGTCGCGACAGTTTATCCGCGAGCGTCTGAGCGGCCGCAGCATTCAGTCCACGCTCGAGGAGCAGGCCGAGGACCTGGACGAAGAGCGCGAACTGATCGATATCGATGTTGAAGATGTTGAGGCAGTCGAGGACGAGGATACCCTGGTTGTCGACGATACCTCGGAGGACATGCATGACGAGGACTAACGAAGCAGGGGAGACGCGCGCCGCAAGCGCCACGGACGCCGCAGCGCCCGCAGCCGGCGCCCAGCCCGTCTACCCGCACACCATGCGTCTTCAGCGCTTTTTGGCGCGCGCGGGCGTGGCGAGCCGCCGCGGCTCGGAGGACCTGATGACCGCCGGTCGCGTGACCGTCAACGGCCAGGTCGCGACCGAACTGGGCACCAAGGTCGATGTCGACCGCGACCATATCGAGGTCGACGGCATGCCCGTCAAGCTCAACCAGGGCGCCGTGTACCTGATGCTCTACAAACCGACCGGCTACCTCACCACCATGAGCGATCCGCAGGAGCGCCCTTGTGTGGCCGACCTGGTGCCGCGCGACCGCTTTCCGGGGCTCTTCCCGGTGGGTCGCCTGGACCGCGACACCACGGGCCTTCTGCTCTTTACCACCGACGGCGACCTTTCGCAGGATCTGCTGCACCCCAGCAAGCACGTCTACAAGACCTATCAGGCACTGGTAGACGGCCGCCTGACCGATCGCGACTTGGAACCGCTGCGTCGCGGCATCGAGCTCGACGACGGCCTCTGCCAGCCGGCAATCTGCCGAGTCATCACCGCACGCGAGGCCGAGGCCGTAGCTCCCCAGGGCGTCAAGCCCGGCACCACCGCCGTGGAGGTCATCATCCGCGAGGGCCGCAAGAACCAGGTCAAGCGCATGCTGAGCAAGATTCACCATCCGGTAATCCGTCTGCATCGCTGCAACTTTGCCGGCCTGGAGCTCGAGGGCGTGGCCAAGGGCTCGTGGCGCGAGCTCACCGACCGCGAGGTGCAGATCCTCAAAAGCGGCGGCATCCCGCCCAAGCAGGCGAGCGCCAAGTGCAAAGGCGGCAAGCCCCAAGACACGCCCGCCAGCCGCACGCGTCACCACGGCAGCCACGGCTCCGCACCCAAGCGCAACACCTACCGCGAGCGCTACACGGGCTAGGCAACCCGCCGCGCCCTAACGCCCGCGAACCATACCAGCACGTCAATCATCGAAAGGAAGCATTGCATGATCGTCGCCATCGACGGCCCCGCCGGTTCCGGCAAGTCCACCATCGCCAAGGAGATCGCCCGCCAGCTGGGCTTTAACAAGCTCGACACGGGCGCCATGTATCGCGCCGTCACCTTCGCCGCGCTCGACCGCGGCATCGACCTGGATGACGAAGCGGCCATCGACGCCCTCGCCGAGCAGATCGAGATCCGCTTTACCAACGGCACCGGCGAGGACACGCGCCTGACCGTTGACGGCCAGGACGCTTCGGTCGCCATCCGCACCCCGCAGGTTGACGCCAACGTGTCCAAGGTCTCGGCCTATCCGGGCGTGCGCGCCGCCATGCTCATCCATCAGCGCCGTGCCGCCGAGGACCGCGATATCGTAGCCGAGGGTCGCGACATCGGAACCGTCGTGTTCCCTAACGCGCAGGTCAAGATCTTCCTGACAGCCGACCCGCGCGAGCGCGCCCGCCGCCGCGTGCTTCAGCGCCACCAAAACGATGCCCAGCCGCTCACGTCCGAGCAGCTCGAGGCCGAGGTCGACGAGACCCTCGACGCCCTTAAGCAGCGCGACAAGCTCGACAGCAGCCGCGAGGTCGCCCCGCTCGTGCCCGCCGAGGACGCCGTGCACGTCGACTCCACCGCCCACACCATCGACGAGGTCGTCTCGATAATCGAGGACCTCATTAACCAAAGGAGGTAGCCCATGCGCCTGTTTAAGCAGACGCCAGAGGACTATTACAACGCCCCCTACGCCGAGTTCCCGGCGATCATCCGCGGCACCGTCGTCGTAGTCATGGCCATCCTTTGGGCCTTCTCCAAGCTCATGTGGCGCTGGAAGGTCGAGGACGCCGATCTGCTGTTTGAGCGCCAGGAAGGCCGCGGAAGCGTGGTCATCTGCAACCACACCTCGATGGCCGAGCTCTTGGCCGTGGAGACGGCGCTGTTCTTTGGGGGGCGCCGCATTCGTCCCATCTTTAAGTCCGAGTTCGCCAAGAGCAAGATTGTGCGCTGGGCCTTTAGCCGCGTAGGCGGCATCCCCGTGGAGCGTGGTACTGCCGATATGAAGTGCCTGCGCGCCGCCCAGCATGCGCTGCAGCGCGGCGAGGACGTTCTGATCTTCCCCGAGGGCACGCGCATCCGCTCACGCGAGATCAAGCCCGAGGTCCACGGCGGTTTTGCGCTCATCGCTCAGATGGGCAAGGCGCCCGTTAACCCGCTCGCCATCTGCGGCTGGTCCGACATCACGCCCTCGGACAAAAAGATCATGCGTCCCAAGAAGTGCTGGATCCGCGCCGGCAAGGCCGTCTCGCTTTCCGACGCACCGGCCGGGCTTAAGCGCACGGAGCGCCTGGAATGGTTTGAGTCCGAGGCCATGAACCGCGTCTACGCTATGCGAGACGAGCTGTGCGCCGAGCATCCGGGCAGGTTCTAGCCATGAGCGAGAACGTTACGAACACTGCCGCGACCGCGTCCGACCAGGCAACAGCGCCTACCATCGAGATCGCCGCCCACGCCGGTACTTGCTACGGCGTACAGCGTGCGCTCGATATGGCGCTAGCCGCCGCGCCGCAGGCAGGGGAGTGCACTCAGGTTCATACCTTGGGTC
The DNA here is from genome assembly GCA_900550195.1 of uncultured Collinsella sp. Lineage (GTDB taxonomy): Bacteria > Actinomycetota > Coriobacteriia > Coriobacteriales > Coriobacteriaceae > Collinsella. The sequence goes on along the minus strand of URRB01000005.1, from coordinate 138,238 downwards.
CCCTCATCCATAACCCCATCGTGGTGCGCGAGCTTGCTGAGGCAGGCGTTGGCCTGGCCGAGAACCTGGACGACGCCGCATCGGGCACCGTAATCATTCGCGCGCACGGAGTGGTGCCGCAGGTGATCGATGCCGCTCGCGAGCGTGGCCTTAACGTCGTCGACGCCACCTGCCCTTACGTGAAGAAGGTCCATATGGCAGCCGAGCGCCTGGTGCGCGAGGGCTACCGCGTGGTGGTCGTAGGCGAGCCAGGTCACCCTGAGGTGGAGGGCATCCTGGGCCACGCCGGCACTGATGCGCTGGTCGTGAGCTGTGCCGCCGACGCCAACGCCTTGTCGTTCAAGGGCAAGGTAGGCCTCGTCGTGCAGACCACCCAGACCGCGCAGAACCTCGCCGAGGTCGTGGCAGCTATCACCCCGCGCGTGCAGGAGCTGCGTGTGATCAACACCATCTGCGCCGCCACGAGTGAGCGTCAACAGGCAGCAGCCACACTTGCCAACCGCTGCGACTGCATGGTCGTCGTGGGCGGCAAGAACTCGGGCAACACCCGCCGCCTGGCGCAGATTTGCGCAGACGCCTGCGAGCGCACGCATCACATCGAGGAAGCTTCAGAGCTTGAGACCGCTTGGTTTACCGACGCTCACCACATCGGCATCACCGCCGGAGCCTCCACCCCGCAAGAACACATCGAGCGCGCCGTCGAGCGCATCAAGGAGCTTTGCCGCTAATCATGGACCAGACCGTACCCGCATACGCCGCCGAGGTGGCCGATTACGGGCGCAGCCGCGACCCCGAGCCGGGTGAGGGCGCGCTCGTAAAGAACGTGCGTCCCGAATCGCCCGCGTGGGATGTGGGTATCGAGCCGGGCATGCGCGTACTCACGGTCAACGGTGAGGCGCTCACCGACATGATCGTGTGGCTCTGGGAGGCCGACGACGACACCGTCGACCTCGAGGTTTTCGACCCGCGCGACGGCACCGTCACCCCCGTCGAGCTCGACCGCTTCCCGGGCGAGGACTGGGGTTTGGAGTTCGATGGCCCCATCTTCGACGGCATGCGTACCTGCGTAAACGCCTGCGTGTTCTGCTTTATGACCATGTTGCCCAAGGGCGGCCGCTCCACGCTCTATATTCGCGACGACGACTACCGCCTGAGCTTTTTGCAGGGCAACTTCGTCACGCTCACGAACCTCACCGACGAGGACGTGCAAAACGTCATCCAACGCAACATGAGCCCTATGAACGTGTCGGTCCATGCCGTGAGCCCCGACGTCCGCCGTCGTATGATGGGCCGCAACGCCCAGCGCGGCATGGACGTACTCGAGGCCATCATGGCCGCCGGCATCGAGATTCACGCGCAGATCGTGTTGTGCCCCGGCATGAACGACGGCGAGGAGCTGGAAAAGACCCTGCGCTTTTGCGAGGAGCACGAGCAAATCACAAGCCTGGGCATTGTGCCGCTCGGTTTTACCAAGCATCAGAACCGCTTTAGCTGGTCATACAGCGACAAGCCCGAACTGGCTCGCGAGACCATTGCCATGATCCGTCCCTACCAGGACCGCGCCTTCGAGCGCTTTGGCCGCCACACCTTCCAGATGAGCGACGAGTTCTACCTGGACGCCGGCATCGATCCGCCCGAGGCGGACTTTTACGACGGCTATCCGCAGTACTACGACGGTATCGGCATGATCCGCTCATACCTAGACGAGACGGACGATGTGCTTGCCGCCGCTGCCGAGCAACTGGCCCGCGTCCGCGAGGCCATCGCCGCTCGCAGCCAGCACCTGCTGTGCCTCTCGGGCGCCAGCGCACGCGACACCGTGGCACGTTTCGTGGAATCGCCGCAGGGGCTCGCCGGCACCGTCACGGCCATCAAGAATCGCTACTTTGGCGGCAACGTGGACGTGACCGGCCTCATCGTCGCCTGCGACATTCTGGAACAGCTGCCGCAGGACCTCTCGGGGGTTATGCTCTTTGTGCCTAAGCTCATGTTCAACGCTGACGGCATGACGCTTGACGAGTATCATCGTGACGATTTACTCGCAAGCCTTACCAGTCGCGGCGCCGAGGTTCATGTGGTGTCGACCATGCCGCATGAGCTGCTCGATACCCTGGAGCACTTCCTTGGCATTGTGCCTGCCGACTCTAACACTTCCACTGACCCTACCCATTAAAGGAGTGCAGATGAAACCTATCGTCGCCGTCGTCGGACGCCCCAACGTGGGCAAGTCCACGCTCGTTAACCGCCTGGCCCAGACCTCGGACGCCATCGTCCATGAGTCCCGCGGCGTCACGCGCGACCGCTCGTACCACACGGCCGATTGGAACGGCCGCGAGTTCACCATCGTCGACACGGGCGGCATCGAACCGCTCAAGAGCGATGACGTCTTCGCCACGTCCATTCGCGACCAGGCCCTCGCCGCCGCCGAGGAAGCCGCCGTCATCCTGTTTGTGGTCGACGGCCGCACCGGCGTCACCGAGGAGGACGAGTCGGTCGCTCGCATGCTCAAGCGCTGCGACAAGCCGGTCTTTCTGCTGGTGAACAAGCTCGACAACCCCGATCGCGAGAACGACAGCATCTGGGAGTTCTATTCGCTCGGCATCGGTGAGCCCACGCCGCTCTCGGCCCTGCACGGCCACGGCACGGGCGACCTGCTCGACGACATCGTGGCCCTGTTGCCCGAGGAGGAGGACGAGATCGCCGACGAGTTCCCCGACGCGCTGAACGTCGCCATCATCGGCCGCCCCAACGCCGGTAAGTCCTCGTTGTTCAACCGCATCCTGGGCGCCGACCGCTCTATCGTGTCCAACATCGCCGGCACGACGCGCGACGCCATCGACACCGTCGTGGAGCGCAACGGTAAGCACTACCGCATGGTCGATACCGCGGGCATCCGCAAGAAGAGCACTGTGTACGAGAACATCGAGTACTACTCCATGGTCCGCGGCCTGCGTGCCATCGACCGCGCCGACGTGGCGCTGCTCGTCGTCGATGCCTCCGTGGGCGTCACTGAGCAGGACCAGAAGGTCATGGGTCTTGCCATCGAGCGCGGCTGCGCCATCGTGGTGCTGCTCAACAAGTGGGACCTGCTCGACGACGACCGTAAGCGCGAGGCCTGCATGGAGACCATCGACCGCCGTCTGGGCGTTATGGCTCCCTGGGCCCAGTACCTGCGCATCTCTGCCCTCACTGGCCGCAGCGTCGAGAAGATCTGGGCAATGGTAGACGCTGCCGAGAAGACGCGCTCGCAGAAGATCAGCACCTCACGCCTCAACACGTTCCTCACCGACCTGCGCGAGTTCGGTCATACCGTGGTGGACGGCAAGCGCCGCCTGCGTATGCACTACGTGACCCAGACGGGCGTCAACCCGCCGACGTTCACGTTCTTCGTCAACCACAGCGACCTGGTCAACGACACCTACCAGCGCTACGTAGAGAACCGCATGCGCTCGACCTTCGACTTTGCCGGCACGCCCATTCGACTCTTCTTTAGGAAGAAGGAGCAAAAGGATGCATAATCCGATTCTTCTGACCGCCATCTGCGCCGTGGTCTCGTTCTTTATCGGGGCGATTCCGTTTGGTCTGATCCTGGGCCGCGTGTTCAACCACACGGACATCCGCAAGGCGGGCTCCGGTAACATCGGCACCACCAACGCCCTGCGTGTGGCCGGCCCCAAGGTGGCCGCGCTCACGCTGCTGCTCGACTGCCTTAAGGGCGCCATCTGCGTCCTTATCGCGCGTCCGCTCATTGCCGACTTGGGCTATGGCTTCCCCGTGAGCATTATGGCCCCCGGCGCCGCCGGCGACTGGATGCTCGGCGTCATCTGCCTGGCAGCCGTGTGGGGCCATATCTTCTCGCCCTATCTCAACTTCCACGGCGGCAAGGGTATCGCGGTTGGTCTGGGCGTCATCCTCGCTTGGTACTGGCCTATTGGCCTGTCGCTGCTGGGCATGTTTATCGTGGCCGTCGCCATCACCAAGTTCGTGTCGGTGGGCTCGCTCGCCGCGGCCATCGGTCTTCCCATTGCCGTCTGCGCGGTCTTTCCGTACAGCAGCCTGGGACTTAAGTTTTGCATGGCGCTGATCGGCATCACCGTGGTGTGGGCCCATCGTGCGAACATCAAAAAACTCATGACGGGTAAGGAGTCCAAGCTCTCGTTTACCAAGCGCGTCACCGAGCCCGACGATAAGTAGGAGAGAGTCATGAATGTTGCGCTGATTGGCTCCGGCTCCTGGGGAACCGCCGTCGCCGGCCTTGCCGCCGCGCGAACCGAGCGCGTGACCATGTGGGCCCATAGCGAGCAGACGGCCGCCGGCATCAATGGCGAGCACTGCAACCCCCGGTATCTGGTGGACTACGAGCTGCCCGGCAACGTCGTCGCCACGACGGACCTGGCGCAAGCGCTCGACGCCGCCGACGCCATCATCTTTGCCGTGCCCTCCACACACCTGCGCAGCGTATGCCATCAGGCAGCGCCCTTCATCGCCGCCGACACCCCGGTGCTCTGCCTTACCAAGGGCATTGAGCCCGAGTCCGGCCTGCTCATGAGCGAGGTCATCGCCAGCGAGATCGGCAACGAGCGGCGTGTGGCGGCCCTCTCGGGCCCCAACCATGCCGAGGAGATCTGCCGCGGCGGGCTTTCGGCCGCCGTCATCGCCAGCGAAGATCCGCAGATAGGGGAGACCTTTAAGGACCTGCTCCTGTCCACGGCATTCCGCATCTACCTGTCGCAGGACATGACCGGTGTCGAGGTCTGCGGCGCCATGAAAAATGTCATCGCCATCGTGTGCGGCATCTCCGCCGGTTCGGGCGCAGGCGACAACACGCTCGCCCTCATCATGACGCGCGGCCTGGCCGAGATCAGCCGTCTGGTGCACGCCCGCGGCGGTCAAGCTATGACCTGCATGGGACTTGCCGGCATGGGTGACCTCATTGCCACCTGCACCTCGGAGCATTCGCGCAACCGCACCTTTGGCTACGAGTTTGCCCACGGCGTGTCGCTCGACGAGTATCAGACGCGCACGCATATGGTGGTCGAGGGCGCCGTCGCGGCCCGCAGCGTGAGCGAGCTTGCCCGTTCACTGGGCGTAGACATTCCGCTCACCTTTGCCGTGGAGCAAACGCTCTACAACGGTGTTACTTTGGATAGGGCGCTCGAGATTCTTACCGACCGCGTACCCTCCCAAGAGTTCTACGGACTCACCGACTAGCGCAGAAAGGCTTCTACCATGGGTTCCATTAAAATCGCTCCGTCCATCCTTTCGGCCGATATGGCCAACCTCAAGGGCGACCTCGACAAGATCGCCGGCGCCGACTACGTGCACTTCGACGTCATGGACGGCCACTTTACCGGCAACCTCACCTTTGGCGCTGACATCCTCAAGGCCGTCAAGCGCTCCACCGATGTACCGGTCGACGCGCACCTGATGGTATCGAACCCCGACGAGACGGTCGATTGGTACGCCGACGCAGGCGCCGACATGATCACCGTGCACTACGAGGCTTCCACGCACCTGCACCGCACGCTCACGCATCTACAGCAGCGCGACGTCAAGGCCGGCGTTGCTCTCAACCCCGCCACCCCCGTGTGCGTGCTCGAGAGCATCATCGACGTCGTCGATATGGTACTGCTCATGAGCGTGAACCCAGGCTTTGGCGGCCAGAGCTTTATCCCGGGCACCATCGCTAAGCTCCACGAGCTCAAGGCCATGTGCGAGCGTCACGGCGTTTCGCCCCTCATCGAGGTCGACGGTGGCATTTCTTCCAAGAACATTGCCGAGGTCGTCAAGGCCGGCGCAAATGTCCTGGTGGCCGGTTCTGCCGTATTTAAGTCCGAAGATCCCACTGCCGAGGTTGCGCTGCTGCAGAAGCTGGGCAACGAGGCTGCACAGGAGGCATAAACCCTTATGACCGCAGGTCAAAACCGCATACCCGTGAATCTTGACTACGCCGCCTCGACGCCCATGCGCGCCGAGGCGCGCCTTGCGCAGCGTGAGTACGACGATAGCGAGCTAGCAGGCGTCAACCCCAACTCGCTGCACTCGCTCGGCCGCAAGGCTGCCGCGCGTCTGGAGGTTGCACGTCGCGAGATCGCCCGCAGCTTTGGCGCGCGCGTTCGCCCGTCTGAGATTGTTCTGACCAACGGCGGCACCGAAGCCAACCAGCTGGCGCTACTCGGTCTTGCCGAGGGTGCACGTCAGCGCGACCGTAAGCGTAACCGCGTGATCGTATCTGCCATCGAGCACGATTCGATTCTGGACAACCTGCCGCTGCTGCGTGCCGCAGGCTTTAGCGTCGACCTGGTGCAGCCCTGCCGCATGGGCTACATTGAGCCTGCCACGCTTGTCGAGCTACTAGGCGACGACGTGGCACTCGTGAGCATCATGGTTGCCAACAACGAGACCGGCGTGGTGCAGCCCATCCGCGAGCTGGCCGCCGCCGCACATGCTGCCGGCGCCCTGTTTCATACCGATGCCATCCAAGGCTACTTGCATATTCCGCTCGATGTCACAGAGCTGGGCGTCGATGCTATGTCCGTCGCTGCCCACAAGATTGGCGGTCCTGTGGCATCCGGCGCGCTCTACGTTAAGACCCGCACCCCGCTGCGCCCGCGCATCTTTGGCGGAGGACAGGAAGCCGGACGACGTGCCGGCACGCAGGACCTGCGCACGCAGCTGGCCTTTGCCGCTGCCGCTTCCGCGCTGTTACCGAATGTTGCCCAGGAGCGTACAACACTGCAGGCCTTATCCGACAAGCTCTACGCCACGCTTACGGCTCATCCGCGTATTCATGCCACCATGGGCGACTACGCACAGGCCGATCGTCTGCCGGGTATGGTTTCGATCTACGTCGACGGCATGGACTCCGAGGAGCTCATCGTCAAGCTCGACGCCGCCGGCTTTGAGGTATCGGCAGGCTCGGCATGCTCGAGCGGCAGTATGGACCCCAGCCATGTTCTAAGCGCCATGGGTATTGGCCACGAACAGGCCCTGGGTGCACTGCGTATCTCCTTCGATGACCGTGTGGACCCGGGCGATTTGGACGAGTTTGCCCAGACGCTGCTCTCGATCGTGGGTGCCGCATGATCGTCGCCGAGCTCGAGCGTGCCCTGCTGGCACGCTATCCCAAGACGGATGCCGAGCCCTGGGACCACGTAGGCTTATCCGTGGGCGACCCTGCCGCGGAGATTACCGGCGTTGTCTGCGCGCTCGATGCGACCGAGGCTAATGTTCGCCGCGCACAAGAAGCCGGCGCCAACGTGCTGCTGACGCATCATCCTATATACATCAAGGCACCCGAGGCCTTTTGTCCGGCGGATGCCACGCGCCCCCAATGCAGCGCGGCGCTCTACGAGGCAGCGCGTTGCGGCGTGAGCATCATTTCGCTCCATACCAATCTGGACCGCTCACACGAGGCGCGCACCTGCCTGAGCGAGCTGCTGGACGCTGAGCCCATGAGCTCGCTGGAACATGTGGACGAGCCTGAACTCACCGGCCTGGGTGCACTCGCGACCCTCGACGACCCCTGCAGCCTGCGTGACCTCGCCGCCCGTGCCGCAACGACATTTGGCAGCGACCCGCGTGTGTGGGGCGAAGCCGATCGCCCGTGCCGCACCGTCGCCATTTTGGGCGGCTCCCTGGGCGACTTTGGAGAGCTCGCCATCGCCGCGGGCGCGGACGTTGTCGTGACGGGCGAAGCGGGCTACCACGTGGCGCAAGACCTTGCCTTGCGCGGGCTGCCGACGATCTTGCTCGGCCACGACCGCTCCGAGGAGCCGTTCGTTGATATATTGATGAACTCTGCAGTTGACGCCGGGGTCGACCCCCGTCATGCGATTAAAATACTGAACCCTTGCCAATGGTGGACTGTGACAAAAGGAGAGAACTTATGAGCGCCGGCGCTACGCTACTCAAGCTGCAACAGATCGATTTGGAGCTCGCCCGCAACAAGAGCGAACTTGCCAATATGCCGGAGCTCAAGGAGCTCGCTTCCAAGCGCAAGACCTATGTGAAGCTCAAGTCTGAGATGACCAAGCTCTACGCCCAGCGCAAGGATCTGGACATTGAGCTCGACGATCTCAACACCACCGAGATTCAGACCAACAACGCCATCGAGGCTGCCAAGAAGCGCCATGTCGACGGCTCCGACTACCGCGAGGTTCAGGACCTGGAGAATGAACTCGCCACCCTGGCCAAGCGTCTGGACAAGATTGAGCACACCCGCAAGGACGTCGTTGTCGCCCATAAGGAGGCGCTCGACCGCGAGGCCCGCGCGCAGGCAATCATCGCCAAGTTCGAGGAGGGCGTGAAGGCCGATACCAAGGCTGCCCGCGCCAAGGCTGCCGACCTGCAGGCTCAGATTGACGCCGCCACTAAGGAGCGCACCGCGCTTGCCGCCACGCTGCCGGCCGACGTGCTCACCGACTACGAGCGTCTACTCAAGCAGTTCCGCGGCCTGGCCGTCGAGACCATCCAGGGCAACATCCCCACGGTCTGCCACACCGCGCTGCAGGCATCGTCCATGAGCGACCTCAACCACGATGGTAGCGAGATTACACACTGCCCGTACTGCCACCGCCTCCTGGTGCTCCCGAGCAAGGAAGCCTAGCGATGACGCCGGCATCCAACAATTCAATGCAACTTGAGGGAAAAACGATCCTGCTGGGCATTACCGGCGGGATCGCCGCCTATAAGTCGTGCAACATCGTGCGCCTGTTGCAAAAGCGTGGCGCGCGCGTCAAGGTCGCTATGAGCGAGCATGCCACCGAGTTTGTGGGCCCGCTCACCTTTCGTGCGCTCACCAACGAGCCCGTTGCCGTGGGCCTATTCGACGACCCCTCCGACCCCATCCACCACATTTCGCTGGCGCAGGAGCCCGATCTGGTGGTCGTGGCGCCCGCGACGGCCAATATCATCGCCAAGATGGCCAACGGCATCGCCGACGACCTCATCTCCACCACGCTGCTGGCAACGCCACGACCCATTGTGATCGCGCCGGCCATGAACAATGGCATGTGGAAAGCGCCGGCGACGCAGGCCAACATGGCCACGCTGCGCGACCGTCGCGTCCATGTGGTGGGGCCCGGCAGCGGCTACCTTGCCTGCGGCGACGTGGACACGGGACGCATGAGCGAGCCCGAGGACATCGTCGAGGCCGTCTGCCAGGTGCTCAACTCCGCACCTCAGGATCTTGCGGGCAAGCGCATCGTGATCACCGCCGGCCCCACGCACGAGCCGATCGACCCCGTGCGCTTTATTGGCAACCGGTCGTCGGGCAAGATGGGCATCGCTCTGGCGGGGGAGGCCGCTCGCCGCGGTGCTGCGGTCACGCTTGTGCTGGGGCCGACATCGCTCGATGTTCCTCGCGGTGTGGAGTGTTTGCGCGTACAGACCGCCGCAGAGATGTTGCAGGCGGCAGTGGGCGCCTTTCAGACGGCCGATGCGGCCATTTGCGCGGCGGCCGTCGCCGACTACACCCCCGCATCCCCTGCCGACCATAAGCTCAAAAAGGCCAACGAACGCCTGGATCGCATCGAACTAGTCGAGACGGTCGATATCTTGGCCGAGCTTTCGCGCCAAAAGGGAGAGCGGTGCGTGATCGGCTTTGCGGCCGAGACCGATAACGTCGTGGAGTACGCGCAGCGAAAGCTCGCCCGCAAGGGTTGCGATGCCATTATCGCTAACGATGTCTCGCGCGCCGATTCGGGCTTTGGAACCGATACCAACAAGGCCTGGATCGTGAGTACAGCGGGCACGCAAGAACTTCCCGTGCTAACAAAACCCCAGCTCGCAGATACAATTTTGGACTTGCTTCAAAATTTGTAAAAAAGTTCTTGCACAAGGACAAAGTTTCGGGTTAATATACTCCCTGTTGCGAGCGAGAGCAGAGCAACAAAGAAAAGCTTCGGGACGTGGCGCAGCTTGGTAGCGCACTTGACTGGGGGTCAAGGGGTCGCTGGTTCGAATCCAGTCGTCCCGACCAGAAGTTTGCAGGTCAGGCACCTAGTGCCTGACCTTTTTTGTTTTAAGCAATTGCTTAATTTTGATTAAGCAACAGGGTGCCAAAAATCTACCTGCGCGATAATCGCTTTTTGCGGTTACTTGCGCGTTTTGCACGCGCTTGAGCCGATTTATTAAAGCGACATGAATCTACATACGCGTAGCTGGTATACAGACGAGTACAGGCTGTATTTATCGCGGCGATTTACGCAGATATGGCGACTGTAACGAACTAGTGTGTCGCTGTATTTATTCCAGCAGTTCACTTGATCTGTGGACAAGTGAGCGGTTACAACAAAACGCCAACCAGGATGGACTCCATACGAGGATGCCGCAAAGGTAATGGCGGGGAAGTGCGGAAGGCGCTCTGAGAGCCGCTGTATGACCCCATTTCTCCTCAACCCGATTACCTGTACAATGAACCTCGAATTGTTTGAGTAATCGCCAAAAGAAAAGCCCTCGCAGGATTGCGGGGGCTTTGCGATGAAAGAGATCAGAAGCAGAAAACGGGGAGGACATAAAACGAGTCCGTCGCGCTGTAGCTGTAGCAAATACCGCCGCTTTGAACATAGCGAAAGGATGTGGAGCTGCGCGGTCTCACGGAACGAGTCCAGTGGCTATAGCCTGATGCACCGGAATAGTTCGACCCCGTCACGCCCTTGGATTTGTAGCACTCGTACTGGATGCCGTCAGATTGCATATCCCCGTATACTTCGGTTGCCGTGAGCAGAAAAACCTTGTCGGTCGTCGCCGAGGGGGCACCGCCCCCGTTACCGCCAACGTTATCGGTTGTCTTTGTGACGGGTTTCACCTTTGACTGGAGCTCGCTGGGCAGGAGCAACCAGAGGTCACCGCTGTTGAGGCGGGTACGGAGCTCGGACTTATCCCAACCACCGGCATTGGTGTCCGTAGCGTTCATTCTCTGGCTACCCAAGGCAGAGTTGGTCGCCTCGAACGTCAAGCCTGCCATGCCGCTACCATCGGCCAAGTCGTCGTGGTTGATGCCGATGATACGGTACTCGAGCGTCTTGCCATTGGTCAGCTTCATCGAGAACTTGGTGCCGGCATCCATGGCGGCCTTGGCCTTGGCGTAGGCGATAGACGATGTACCGTTCTTGGCAATGTCTTTGGCAACCGCCTCCTGCTCGTCGAGGGTCCAGTCCTTCGCGTCCTTGGCGATGGCCACCTGGACGGCCGCGGAATCGGCGCCTGCGGAGCCGCCACCGGACGCGCCTCCCTCGACGCCGCCGACCGTCCCATTGTTCACCGTGTTGCCGACCAGGTTGAACTGGTTTCGGATGGCTCCGGCCACGCCGGGTCCCGCGAACACGATGACCAGGCCGATGACGGCAATGATCAGGACGTACTCGATAATTGATTGCCCTCGGAAGCGGGTCGTTTCAGGAGCGACCCCCCCGAAGGTTAATTGCCGCTGCATGCATATACGGCTCCCTTCACTCGGGGTTTGCAATACGAGCCGAGCGTAGGGCTATTCCAAGTATTTGCAACGGTCTTGCCGCTGCGGCAACGATGACGGCAGGGGAGAAAGTCATGCGCTATTAGCGCGGCTATAACGTCCGCTTCGAATGCCGACCGTATTCATATCGAGGCAGCCATTTCATACCTTCAGAAAGACAACTGAAAGCCGCAAAAAAGCGGGACCCGGCTATAAGCCGAACCCCGCCCAAGAGAAGCCTTTAGAGCCGAGACAGACAACGCGTGTGGACAATCACTCAGCCTCCACCGCCATGCGCACGACCTCTTCCATCGGGTAGCGAGTGCCGCCGTCCCCGTCCAAAGCCTCGTTGTAGGCCTCGATGTCCGCCATGTCCTCAGCCTTCTCGAACGCGGCCCTTCTCACGAACTCGGAAAAGGTCATGCCCGTGGCGTCCGCATGGCCCTGAATCAAGGCCATTTCGCCCTCATCGAACTTGACCGCGATCTCGCGCATCGCCATGGTCGCTCCCGTAAACGCCGTCATCGAAGTGAATCCATTATCCACCCACCGTATACGCCCCGAACTCGAAACACCAAGCAGGATGGACTCTATACGAGGACGCAGCAGAGGTAATGGCGGGGGAGTGCGGCAGGCGCTCTGAGAGCCGCTGTATGACCCCATTTCTCTTCAATCCGACTACCCGTGCCATGAACCTGAAGCCGTTCGTTCGGTCGCCAAAAGAAAGCACGCGCGGGGTAACGCGGGCTTTGCGCTAGACAAGCTAGAAGCACCAGGCGGGGGAGACGCAAAACCAGCCCGGCGCGGAGTTGCTGTCCGACGGATTGCCGCTGCTGTCGACATGGAGGAAGCCCTTCGAGGCGTTCGGAAATACCGAACGCTCCCACCAACCGCTGCCAATGGCAATGGCAGAGTTGGGATTATAGTTCTCCGTCACCTTGCCTTTGAAGGCCTCGTACTGGGTGCCCTCGGAGGAAGTCCAGGGATAGAATGCCCAATAGGAGGTGGGGGGCGATCTCAGAGTAGCTGAGCAGGAACAGCTTGTCCGAGGTAGCCGTCACGGCGGCGTTCTTGTTCTCATCACCGCCCCCGACATTGTTCGATAGCTTTTTGACGGCCTTCACCTTGGACTGGAAATCGGAGGGCATCAGATTCCAGATCTTGCCGGAGTTCATTTTCTGACGGAGTTCAGACTTCTCCCAACCGCCGGCGTTGGTGTCAATCGCGTTCATGGGGGACCAAATGCCCGTCGTGGTGGTGAGGAACGTGAGGCCCGCCTTGCCGGATCCGCCTGCAGGGTCATCATGATTGATGCCGATAATGCGGTAAGTCAGCGTCTTGCCATCGGTGAGCTTCATCGAGAACTCGGTGCCGGCATCCATCGCGGCCTTCGCCTTGGCGTAGGCGGGCGACGCCTCGCCCTTGGCGGCGATGTCCTCGGCAACTGCCTTCTGCTCACCGTGGGTCCAGTCCTTCGCGTGTCCTTCGCGTCCTTGGCGAGCGCCGCCTGGACGGTCGCGGAACCCGCGCCGTTACCGCTGCCGGAACCGCTCGGTTCCCAAGTCCCACCTGCTGTCCCGTTTACCAATACTCCCGCCACCGTGTTGAACTGGTTCCTGATTGCCGACGAGACCCAAGGGCCGGCTATCATCACAACCAGGACGATAATCGCGATGACCAGAACGTACTCGATGGCTCCTTGGCCTCGGAGCGGGTATTCCTAGGAGATACCCGCCCCCCGAAGGTTAATTGCCGCTGCATGCATATGCGACACTCCCTTCGCATGGGGATTGATATTGCATGCAGAGCGTACGTTAAATCAAACCGACTAGCCCGTAACGTGCCGCTGAGGCAACGGCGGCACGGGTGCCCGCGCCACATAAACTGCTTGCCGTTTTGTTTCTTCAGACCTACTGCCACGCCTTCGGGAGGATAACGCCGGGGGCGCAGTGATTGAAGTCACTATGATTGGCATAGGTTGGGACATTCCAATCGGAACAGTCGAGGTTTAGATTTTTGCAATAGCTAAACATGCCGAGCATATCCATAACATCTGAGGTCTTCCACCCTGGTCCAAATTTCACGCTTTTCAGCGAACTGTCGGTGGAAAAAAGGAGACGTAAATCGCCGGCTTTCCGCGTTGACCATCCGGAGATGTCAATCTCCTCGACCTTGTAAAGGTTTTTGAGCGCCGAGTCGAATTCGACGACCGAGGACGTATCCCAGCTTGAAATACTGAAGGAAGTCGCATTGCCGCAATACGCGAATGCGTGCTGCAGATTTGTGCAGTTCGACATGTCGAACTTTGCCAGATCAAAGCTCTTACAGTTCTCCATGTACTGAAAGCAAAATGCCAACGAGTGGATTTCTATGCCATCGTCAATGGCCTTTACGGCCACGATATTATTTCTGTTAGGCCACCAGGGGGCAGTCGTCTTGCCGTCGTTTCCCACGGTCGCGGTGGCGTATCCATTTTCGAACCCCGTATACACCGCCGCCACGCGGCGGCTGTTGAGCATGTCACCGACTCTGGGGACCCCGCGGCGCTTGTAGAACATGAGGCTGTGGTCGTCCTCCGAGTACACGGCGAACGCTATCCCGTGAACGGAGTCCACGATGTCGGCGTCGGTCAACGACCCGTTGCCGCCGCCCGTGCCGCCCGACTCCCAGCTCCCCTTTGAGATTCCGTTGCCGAGCGTCCCCGCCACCGTGTTGAACTGGTTTGTGATCGCCGACGAGACCCACGGTCCCGCGATCAGCACCACCAGGACGATGATCGCGATGATCAGTACGTACTCGACTGTCGACTGCCCCTTCGGGCGGCGGGTAAATCTGGGAGATACCCCCCCCCAAAAAGGAATTTCCGCTGCATGCATGTGCGGCTCCTCTCGGATTGCTTTGGCTGATGCTGCAGAGGATAGACGCGATTACTAAGGATGAGTCAACAATGCCGCAGCGGCATTCACACTAAGAGGGTAAGGCGTTCGGAGTGACATCCCGTTCCAAAACGTATACTTGATTTAAGGCGGAGTGGAATGTGGGCGCGCAAGGAGATGCGGAATCGATGAGAGCCTCAAAAAAAATTACTGCAGTGTTATCATCTTTCATCCTCTCTATTCTTCCATTTCTGATTCTATGGACGGCTTGGTCAGTCCTCCCTGATACAATTCCCGCTCATTGGAGTGGGGGTATGGTTGATCGATGGGGTAATAAGCTTGAATTGCTGGTTGTTCCGCTGTTTTCTCTGATTGGTTCTATTGCAATTTCTGTGTACCTTATTGTTTCCACGCGGCGAAGAGAGTTCGCGGATTTCTCTGCTCGAATGCGACGGGACTTTGTTGCGTGCTATATTTCTAGTCTTCTTTTATCGACAACCTGCTCAGTGATAATTGCCGTTTGGGTTCAGTTGATTCTTACGCAAAACACTGCGGTTGATGGGGGGCTTGGACTATCGATCCTGTATTCCCTTCCCGGGATATATGTGATCTTGTGCGCTTTGCCGCCTTTTTATGCGAGCGGCGAGAGCAAAAAGGCAGAGCGCCTGATAACAGTTCTTATTGGCGGCGCGGAGATTGTTCTTTGTGGAATAGTGCTTGAAGGTTCGGCTGCCTCTTATGCGATGATTGGACTGATGATTCTGTTCTGTGCGTTTGAGATTGTGTCACAGGTAAGGGATAGCCGGTCCTTATGAGTTGAATTACGCGCGTGCGGATATAAAGGTTGGCATGTTAAGCTGGTCGTTTTCTCGTTCTGGGACATTTGCAGTAGGATGAGTGGGACTAGGCGCGCTGCGGTGTGATGGTGACGGTTGAGACTTGTATCGCTGCAAATCCGCTGATGCACATTTTGCTATTGGGCTTGAAGGTGGGACCGACAGGCCTTTGTTTGGGATGTTCCGGTCGTCCAACACGTGTTGCACGGCTTTATATTGTTACGCTCGTTCGGCGCTCCGTTGGAGCATTTCCGGGTTTGTCGGCATCATGACTTGGCCAAGTGACACGCTTGCCGGGACGGTTGTAACGCCGCGCCGGTTCCGTGTGCTCCTTCGTTGTTGGCCTGTCCAGCCGGGGGCGGATTCGGCCTCATGTTGTGGCGCACGGCCTTCAGGGGCTTCCCCCTGGCGAGTTATGTTCGTCCGTATGGGTAAGGGTCGGGTTGAGCTGACAATCCCGTGTCGGAAGGGGCTTGCACCATGCGCGCGATGACAGAGATTGAGTGGCTGGACGGCCGTGTGACGAAGGTGCCGGAGCTCGCCCTGGGCGATGCGCTCGGCGAGAGCGTCCAGGCGGAGCTCGATTTCGGGTTCGACGACGTATTGGAGGGCCTTTGGGTTGAGGTGCGCCATCATGAGCCGGATGAGGACTCGGACGGCGACCCGCGCGGGAGGGGCTGCGCACTGTACGCGGACTGCCGGTACAGCCTGGTCGAACCGTCGGACCTCGACCGTGTCTTCTGCATCCTTTACGAGGGGCAGCCGAGGGTCCAGCCGCGTCGCGGGGGAGCTCGTGAACCTTTCGCGGGCCTGCGCGTTGTCCTGCCTCATGCTCGGATCTCCCTACCCGCCAGGCGCCCTCGAGGCCCTGGCCGCGTGCGCTCGATACCTCTGCGGTCCGGCTTTCACGTCCGACCTCGCCGCCCGCGTCCGCGCGCGGATCCCATCCGGCCTCACGCGCTTGAATATCGAGCTGAGCCCAAACGATGACCCACACCCCATCGGTCTTCATGATGATGCCTCGATGAGCCAGCTCGCCCAGAGCTTTCGATACAGTCGGTTGAGTCGAACAGACTTTTTTTCGAGCTTGTCCTGACGCATGAAAAGACCTTTTGTAAGTTCTTTTCCGTTGGCATCCTTCCTATTAGGCCCTTTGGACGTCTGGAAGGAGCAAATCATGATCAGAATCGCAAGCTGGACGCGATTCTTCGCGACCGCAAATAATGAGTCGTAGGATGGCCTGTTGATTCCACTCAGGATCTCGCTCTTTGCAATCTCATCCTGTCGAACGTCAAGCTCCGCCTCCATCTCGCTAGGCGTCTCGGCCTGATCGGCAACCGATGGAGCGTCCGTGTCTAAAGGCCACGGGAGGCCACGGCCTTTTTGCGGTTTGTAGCTACTTGTACTCATGTTGATTCCTCCGGTGCGAGGCTATCCAACCCAATTGCCGACTGTGCCCATAATATGGTTGATTTCCGATCTCAGCCGAACACATTGAGCGGATAGGCCGTTCCCGCAGTTAGCCGAACGCCCCCAAGGCCCCATTCAGGCCACGGGGGCGTCGTTTTCCCAGTTGAAGGAACGGTGGAGATGTGTTTCGATGGGTCCGGTGGCCATGCTCCGCCCGCCGCCCGGCACCTCTTCCCAGACTCAGCCGGACGGTCGGTCCGTCTATTCCGTTTTCGCCCTTAGGCTAGGCCAGCGGGGCATCGCCCCTCTCTGCGCGCGCCCTCTCGGCGGGGCCGGCGGGGCCGACCTGTCGGTCTACGACGGGTTCCTGAAGGGGGCGGTCGCCGATGGCAGCTAGCGAGGAGCTGGCCCGCAGGGTCGTGGAGGCCGGGCGGTCGTGCTCGCTCGCCACCGCCGTCCTGGAGGAGTGGTCGAGGCTCGGCACCCCGAAGCAGGTGGAGTACCTGGCGGGCTACCTCGAGGCGGAGAGGTCCAGCCGCGAGGCCTCGAAGCGCGCGACGCTGCTCAGGCGCTGCGCGCTGCCGGCGCCCAAGACCTTCGACGGCTACGACTGGTCGGCCGTGTCGTGGCCGGAGGACATGGGGCGCGAGTCGCTGCTCGCGCTCGACTTCGTCGAGCGCAGGGAGGACCTCGTGCTCATGGGCGACGTCGGCGCCGGCAAGACGCACATGGCGTCGGCCCTCTGCGCGCTGGCGTGCGAGAGGAGGCTCGAGGCGCGCTTCTTCACGGCGTCCTCGCTCGTGATGCGCCTGAGGCGCGCCCGCGACGACGGGAGGCTCGACCGGGAGGCCGCGCTCATCGGCAAGGCCCGCCTGCTCGTCATCGACGAGCTCGGGTTTCTCCCGCTCGACGCGGACGGGGCGAGGCTGCTCTTCCAGGCCTTCGCCGACGCATACGAGAGGCAGTCGGTAGTAATCACCACGAACCTGGAGTTCAGCAGGTGGGGGTCGGTGTTCGGGGACGACCAGATGGCCGCCGCCGTGATCGACCGCATCGTCCACCACGGGAGGCTCGTCCAGTTCCGCGGCGAGTCCTACCGCGTCCGCCATGCCCTCATGCAGGAGGGCTAGCCGCTCAAAAAGCGTGCGCGCTTCCGATGCTGCGACTGCTCAATTTCCGATGCTCTTTTTGCTCAAATCCTCTTGACGAAACACAGAATACGTGCGGGCGGCGCTTGCAGCCGATCGCACGGTACCGGCCGCACCCGTTGCAGCAGCGCGGCCACGCCGCCAGGCGCGGGCAGGCCGCCGACAGGTCGGCCGAGCCGTCGACGCGCTCGCCGCGCCTGGACTTCGGCGCCGTCACGAACCTGTGCGACGCCACCTCGGCGCTCACCGCCGAGGGCGACCCGCACAGCTCCCTGGCGATCTCCCTGCACGAGGCCCTGCGCTCCAGCATCCTCTGGACCGTGTCCCGCTCGTGCCTCGTGAGCCTTCCGTAGGCCCTCGGGGCCGCTTTCGCGGAACCCTTCTTCCTCTTTCCGGACATGCCGTCCTCCGATCTCCCGGGGCCGGCCGGTCCGGCCCTCAGGGTATCGGGTTCCCACATTCATCCGCACATGTGCGGATGAATGTGGGAAGTGTTCGGATGAAGTTGATAATCAAGGCTTCGATAGCAGGCACAATTTGATTTTTGAATTATGGACGAATTCCTCGTCAGGAGGGTAAAATGGTGCCGACGGCAGCCCAAGTTGTGGTGAGCTGGGCAGAGCCGTTGCTTAGTAGAGTTAGGTCATCGTCTTAGCGACGGTGGCCTTTCTTTTTGGGCTTCGGGCCCTGCTTGAGTGCCTTGGAAAGGCCGACAAGGGCCGTGAGGAGCGAGACCATAGCGGTCAGGAGCTTCACGAGCTCGGTGAAATCGGTCATGGGCATCACCTCCCATCGGATGGAGGGCTCTGCCCGGCACGAGGGCTGCCGCCAGCGAGGACGATTTTATCAGAGCGACTGGCTCTCTTCATTCAATTCATGCTCCTCACCCTCGCCGAGACTGCGGACGTGGCAGAATCGGCACCGAACGGTAGCGCACCAGGGCACTGACGATGAACTATCCAAAGCTAGCGAGGCGTGTCGCCACGTGAGAAATCGCCACGGTCGACAACGCGATCGTCCATCTGTCGCGACACGGCGCTACCGCTGTGCGCCTGACCGGCGGCGCGAACGCGATCGTCGCCGGCATCGGGAACGGCGCCGGCGTAACGGTTGCGAATCTCCCTTGCATAACCGCGACGCGCAAGAAGTTCATCGCGTACGGCGGGATCTTCGAGCAGGTCTTCGTCACACTTCGGTGCAATGAATTTAGGGAACAGATTGTAGGCGACGCCTTTGCTCGCTTTCGCCTGTTCGACCCACGCCGAATACGCTTTCTTGAGACGTTGGATGTATATCTCGCAGCGCTTCTCATAAGGAAGGGCTCGCTCGGCTTCCCTGACGTTATTTTCGAAAGCCCTCTGCAATGACTTCAACGCAAAGCGTCCGTCAAGACGAGTCAGATTGAAGGTACACTTCGGATTGCCGGCCTCTTTGATATCGAGATCCGTCGCGTAGACTCGATTGTTCTTGATGAAAATGTCTACGCCCCATGAGGCAAGTAGTTTTTTGAACTGCTCCATATTCTTCGGGCGACCTTCATTGATTGCAAGATGGATCAGCTCACGCAGATTGTTTTTGTAACTGTACTCACCGCGACCGATAATCTCCTTTTCCGTGTCGCGCGGCTGGCGATCGCGAATTATCGAATTCTTCTTTCCTTTTTCAAGTTGGGCGAGATTCCAGTCCTTATCGAGTTCTCGGACCCATGAGGCGCGTTCGTACTTTCCATGCCGCCCGCCCGTCTCGCAACGTTTGCCGGTCAGCAAATCGGTACGGTTGATCGCCATGTGCACTGCGTAGCGTTTTCCCGCTTTATCGCTTTCTTCGTGCAGCGCGAGAATCACTTGTTGATGCGGATAGTGCTTCGCAAGCCATTGCTCCGCGTAGGCCAAACATGCATCGGGGGTCATCTTGCCTCCGTTGCAGCTGCATTCCTCCGGAAGAAACGCGAGGATCTGATGTAGCATGATTACGTTTTTGGCTCCGGCTCTCGACGGTCTGTCGTGATGGAAAACCTTTCTGGTTCTATCCATCTTCGAAAACCAGCGATTGCTCCATTCGATGTTCCAGCCACCACGCGCAATCGCATCTTTTCCGTTGATGTAAGCACGGACATTTTTCGCATACCGTTCACTCGAAACGCTCTTCTGCTTAATGACGGTCATTTTGATCACCGCCGACGAAATAGCGTTTCTCGAGCTCATCGATGAAACGGTCTAGCTTACGCCCAACTTGATAAACCTTTTCAAGAGTTCGGAAAACAGCTTTCGAATTGTACGCGGGAAGCCCTTGGGCGTTCACAAAATACATGAGCTGATTGAGGTTCGTTCCTTCCTTCAGCAACTCGTGGTAGATCTTGTCGATCGACGCCCGATCGACATCGATTTTCTCGACTCTCCCGACAAGAGCGGTGCGACGCATGAAGGCCGACATCGACACGCCGAGTTCAGAGGCGCGATTCCCAATGGATTTTTTCTCACTTGGAGAAACCCGGATGCGAATCATCTCGGTTCGCTCTTCATCTTCAGCCAGATTAACCCCGCGAGTCACCGCATCGTCGGGACGCAGGAAATACCTAATCAGTTCGGCCTCAGACATCTGGGCCTTTTTGGAAAACGCAACAAGCGTTTTCTTTTCTTCTTCGCTCAGCGTCGCCTTGACTGTGAACGGACGTTTCGTACTCACGGGCAGCTCCTCGAAAATGAATCGCACACCGGAGAGGCCTCCGGTGCAAAACCGGCTATTCGATTCGCTTTCCTTTTCGAGTGCTTAAAAATCGCCGACGCGACTTGAAAACGCCTCGTGAAAACTTTACCGCCGTGAGAGGTGGTAAAGCAAGATGTGTGGGAAAACAAATGGCCCGTATGGGCCCATTTGTTGCCACCCACACCCATCTTGCATGCCCCAGAAGGGGCATAGACGAAGCGAAGCGTAGGCAGAAGGTGAGAGGCCTCATCTTCTTTCTCGAAAGGCTTCGGGAAACAATTTAGACATCACCGGAGTTATCAGCTAGACGTCAAGGCCCATTAGTCTTCTACGTTCAGCGCGCTCCTCAGCAATTCTTTTTGATCCGGCAATGGCCTGTCCCTTTTTATCCTTGAGGCTCATCGGCTCTTCGGTTTTCTTTTTACTGGCATTCTTGTTTTCCACAGCGGCCTCCTGATTGATTATTCTCCTATCGTTTATTCCCAAACTGAGCACATAAAAAGGCGGCCGAAACCGACCGCCCGCGAACAAATATGTATTCACCGAACGTAAGAGAAGGGGAACAAATGTACATTACTCCCAGTGACCGGCGACGTCGACAACCCAATGCTGTCCCGTAGCCTGCTGTTCATAATGTCCCTGGTCCTCAGAGGTGGTATACGAATCATTGATTGCAGAAGCTCCATTAGGGTGTTGTGCATCACCGTAGGTAGAGATAACATGATTGTCCATTTCGGCTGCTGAGTTAAACGTTGCATGGCATACAGAGCACATCCAACGTTCATGGCGCGTATACACTACATTCGGTACCCAGACCTGGCTGTAATCTGTCTCCCAGTGGCCCTGCTCGGCAACCCACTTCTTCTGGCTGCCGCCGTTGGAAGAGGAATTGTTGCTGCCGGAACTCTGCGAATTGCCGGAATTCTGCTTGGACTGGGAGGAATCGCCCTTGTTGTCCGACTTCGAGGAATCGGAAGACTTGTTATCCTCCTTCTTGGAGTCATCGGACTTCTGGTCCTTGTCGTCGGATTCTTTCTTCTCCTCGGACTTGTCTCCAGAGGCTTGCGCCGCCTTTTCTTCACTTGGCTTCTTTTTGTCTTTATTCTTTACCGCTGTGGTGGTCCTTTCCGCAGAGCCGCTTTCTTGCTTTGCAACGCTGGCGCATCCAAGTTGAGGTGCCATGAGGCACACCAGAAACGCAACGATAATAGCCTTTGTTCTCACACCGATCCCCCTATCCATGAAGCCGGGCGTTGACAACTGGCCGGTGTCCAACGCCCGGTTCGCTTTTACATCTGCTCGCGACGCTTCTTTCGATCGAGGAAGACGCCGGCTGCCACGAGGACGGTACCGCCGATGGCGAACGTCTCGCCGATGAGGCCCGCGCGGTCGCCGGTCTGGGCGAGGCTGCCGGGCTGGGCGGCCTCCGTGACGGCGAGGTGCTTCGGGCTGTATGCCGCCTGCTTCTTTGCGGCCTTCTCCGCCTCCTGTCGGGCAATCTTATCGGAAAGATCCTGCTCCGCTGCGATACGGTCGGACTTCGCCTGCTCATAGGCGGCGAGTGCCGCATCATAGTCGGGCTGGAGCCCGTCCACCACGGCCTGCTTCTCGTCCAGGATAGCCTTGGCTGGCGCGACCTTGGCACGCGCCTCGACTGCGGCGGCGAAAAGCGCGTTGAGGGTGTCATCCGCGTTCGCGTCATGGCCGGAAACAAGCGCCGCGCCGGCATCGATGGAGTTCAGCTTCGCCAGCTTTGCGTCTGCCTGCGCCTTCGCCTGCTCGGCTGCGGAGACCAGGGACTCGGCTGCGATGACATCAGCCTTTGCGGTATCGAAGGCGGCCTTGGAGTCCTTGACGGCCTTTGCGGCATCCTGCTCGCGCTGCTGTGCCTCGGTGAGCTTCGCGGCCAGACCGGTGAGGAGGTCGAGGTTCGACTGGGCACCCTCGAGATCGGACTTGGAGCCGGTGAGCTTGGTGCCGGCGGCGGTGACCTCGGCCTTTGCCGCATCGGTCGCACGCTGGGCATCCGCGAGGGCGCTTGCGGTGCCGTCCGCCTTTTGCTTGGCGGCGGCGAGGACGGTTGCCTTCTCGGTCTGCTCGGCTGCCTCCGCATCATAGGCGCTCTTTGCGGTATCGAGCGCCTTCTTGGCGTCGGCGACGTCCTGGAAGAACTTCGCGAGGTCGGCGTTCGCATCCGTGACGCCCTGCTGCTTGGCAGCGGTGTCCGTCTTGGCGGAATCCAGCTTGGATTGTGCGGTCGTTACGGCTGCGTTGGCGGCATCAAAGGCAACCTGCTTCTGCTGGACGGTCGACTTTGCCGTAACGACTGCCGCGTTGGCGGCTTCGAGGTTCGATTTCGCCGCATCCAGCTCGGTCTGGGCATCCGTGACGCCCTGCTGCTTGGCGGCGATATCGCGCCCTGTCGCGTTTACGGTCTCCTGCGCCTCATCGACACCCTGCTTCGCGGCATCGACACCTGCCTGTGCGGAATCCGCTGCGACCTGCTTCTGCCTGACGGCTGCGGCGGCGCCGGCGGCTGCCTGCTGCTTGGATGCGAGGTCGGCCTTGGCCGCGTCGAGTGCGCTCTTGGCGTTCTTGAGACTGTCGATGTATGAGGTCAGATTCTGCTCGTACTCGTCGACGGAGATGGGGTCTGTGTTCCAGGGCGACTTTGACGAATCGGACCACGAGGCGGTGAAGCTATCCGTTTTCCAGCCGTACATGGTTCCCTTGCTGCAAACCCCGAACCCCATAGCGCCGAGGGTGGGGGTTATGACATGGATGTAGTGGCCGACGCTCGCATAGGGATCAGATTTTCCGAAGTTCTCGGCGATATACGCATCGATAGGGTTGTTGTAATAGCCGCCCTTCTCGAAATAGAAATCGTAGGCGTCCTTTCCGGTAAGCCCGGTGACACCGTAGAGCGCTTCCACCGCTTGGTCGAAATACACCTTCTCTTGGTCAACCCACTGCCTGATCGGATCAGTTCCATAGTTCCATGCGAGGCTGTCACCGGTACCGTTGAACTGTTGGGAGTGCGCGATCACGGTATCGGAATAGTTAGCGTTGGAGATGCCAGCCGCGATGAGCTTATAGGTGACCTGTAGCTCGGGGAGGCCGACGCTCTTGCGGTAGTCGTTGAGGGCCTCATCCACTTGATCGCGTCGATCATGTTGGTGAGGGAGGTGGCGTCCTTCTCGTTGCCCACCTCGGTATAGCTGGCGTACTTTGCATTCAGGATGATGCCCGCAGCATCATCGGCACCCATAGCGCGGAAGAAGCCGATGGCTCCCTGCTTGAGCTGCGCGTCGGCGGAGTCGAGTTTCGCCTGTGCCTCGTCGACCTTCTGCTGGGCTGCGGTCACGGCCGCGTCAGCGGTATCCTTTGCGGTTTTGGCGTTCGCGAGCTCTTCGTCGGCGGCTGCCTTTGCGGACTCGGCGTCCTTGACGGCCTGCTTCGCGGCATCCAGCTTGGCGATGGCATCGGAGTTCGCCTGCTTGGCCGCATCGAGGTCGGAATTTGCGGCATCGAGTGCGGATTGGGCGTCATTCACGCCGGACGAGGCATCGAGTGCGACCTGTTGCTTCGCGGCGAGGGACGCCTGGGCGTCATTCAGATCGGTCTGTGCCGTTGCCGCAGCGGACTGTGCCTGCTTGAGCTCGGACTCGCACTGGGACTGTGCCGCTTGTGCGGCGGCGAGGGCTGCCTCCGCGTCCGCGACCTTCTGTTTTGCCGCATCGTACTCCGGGCCGCTCGCGCCTGCCTCCGCTGCGGCGAGGTCTGCTTTCGCCTTCTCGTAGGCGGCGCTGGCGGTTGCGGCCTTCGCATCCGCCGCGTCCTTGTTCTGCTGGGCTGCGGCGAGGACGGCATCGGCGGAATCCTTTGCAGACTGGGCCGCAACCAGCTTGGACTGGGCATCGGCAAGCGTCGCGTTGGCGTTGGCGAGATTGGCCTGTGCCCTGTCCACGGCAGCCTGGGCATCGCGCACGGCCTGCTCGGCGGCACTGATTGCCTCCGGGGTGGCGCTTACGGCATCGGCCTTGGCCTTATCGAGGGCATCCTTGGCATTCTGGGCCGCCTTGATGGCGGACTTGTACGCTTCGTCCTTCTCGGACGCATCCGCCTTGGCGTCTGCGAGACCCGCCTTCGCCTGCTCGAGGTCCTTGCCGGCGGCATCGGCGGCGTCCTTGCCCTCTGCGACCTGACGGGCGTACTCGTCCATTGCCGCTCGGTCGGCTGCCGTGCCGGCGCTGACTGCCGAATCGTAGGATGCCTTGGCCTGGTCGCGGGCGGAAACAGCCTCGTTGTAGGAACCGGCGGCCTCGTCGTAGGATGCCTTGGCGGCGTCCTCCTTCGCCTTCGCCTTGTCGACCGCCTTCTGCAGGTCCGCGATGGTCTGTGCGGCGGATTTCGCGCCGGTACCGGATGCCGCGCCGGCATGGGCGGCGATCGGCGACATCACGGCGGGATGCTGTGTGCCCCCGTCACCGGTCTGGGCGAATGCCGCGAACGGCGAGATGAGGCTCGATCCGGTCATGGCGGCCATGGTTGCCGCGGTGACGGTCAGACGTGCGATCCCCTTCGGGGCGTGAATCTTTTTGCTTGGCAGTGCGGCGAAGTGATCGCCACCGGCAGCGAAATGCTTTCCCTGAGTCATTGCTATTCCATTCCTTTTCCGTGCCATATCCGACTGGGCATCAGAGTGCTTTCCAATAAAGATAATTATGCGCCTTAACTGGGATTGTTGTATATAGTCCGTTGGCATAAATACAACAATCCATGACTCTTTTTGTCATGGATATCTCGCCGCTACAACGATCCTTTGGTCTACGCTGCAAAGAACTCAGATCAAAGTCTGGTTACTCACAAGAGCAATTTGCGAATCGCATCGACATGGACAGGTCTTACTACGCCTCGATAGAGGTCGGACGAAGAAATGTCAGTCTTTCCAATCTCTGTAAAATTGCCAATGGATTCAACATGTCAATTGCTGCGCTTATGACCGGTGTCAGCGATAAAACGGATTAGTCTATCAATCAGCGAACGCAGTGAGCGTATCAATCGACGGCGTAGCCGGCGGCAAGGACACGGCACGTGGCCGCGCAGCGAGCTCCGCGAGCGAAGGGGACGGCATTGCCGTCCCTATTTCTTTACAATCTATTTCTCTATTAATTGGGATCACCAAAATGGGTATGGCACAAGCTTCTGAGCAGGCTTTTTATCAAAGAATTCAAAGCTACCGAATCATCAAAATGGTGAAATTTTTTACCCAAAAGAGGGAGGCGCTTCACCAAAATGGAACCGGCTAACAGGTGTTGAAAACTTTTATCCCCAAAATGGTGATTTCCTGTTTTCGGTGGAAAACTCGGAAAGCCATAATATTTACTTACCAGATTTACAAACGAAAGCGATTCTTAGTCCCAAAACCAGAACAGGCCAGAAGCAAAAATAACTCCTGACCTGCGATTTTTCTGGTGCCCCCGGGCGGATTCGAACCGTCGACACCCGCTTTAGGAGAGCGGTGCTCTATCCCCTGAGCTACGGAGGCATGTTGTATTAGTGTAGCAGATTTGTGCCACTACCATGCAGCGCATAGCCGCTCTTCGAGATAGTCGTCTGCGGCGTTCTTTAATGACTGGTCGTTTAAGAGCGTCGAAGACGACTACCCAACGACTAGTTGCCTTTGTGGAAAAGGTTTTTGATAACGGAGGGGATGCTCTTTGCGCCCTTGGCCGTCACATCGATAAAGTCGGGCGAACGCACGAGCTTATCCTCGTCGACGTACTTGCGGACCGCGCGCAACGTCTCTTTGTCGTCGCGCGTCGAAAACGTAAAGTGACCGTTGTCCTTGGTAAAGATAGCAAAACGCGTAATCTTCTTGGTGCCGCGCAAAACCTCGGCGGCAATATAGTCGACCTCGTCCCACGGGATTTGAATATAATCCTCGGGATTGCGCTCGTTGTAATACTCGAACGCCTTATTGCCCACCATCACGTTACCGTGGCTGGTAAGCCCCATCAGGCAGGTTGCCGGCGTTGCCAGATCGACCGTGCTGTTCTGAGATTGCGCCATGCGCGCCTCGCCCTCCAAATAAAACAATCGGACCGCATCCAGTGTACCCACCGGGTGCGGTCCGTTTCAATGGCTCAAAAGCCCTTGCCTAGCAATTCTCGGTCTTAAGCCGAAACGTGCTTACATGAAGCCGCAAACGCGACCGATGATGCCGATGGCGAAGAGAGCCAGGATGATGACGATCGGGCTGACCTTCTTCTTGAGGAGCTTGCAGACCAGCAGGGTCAGGCACACGGCGGCAAGGCCGGGGATGAGCTGATCGAGGTTGGCCTGAAGCGTGGTGACCTTCACCTGATCAAGGGCGTTAGCACCGATGGAGTTATACATCGTCAGTGCTTCCTTGACACCCTCAGAACCGGAGGGCAGGTTAGCCCAGTCGATAAAGGCGCCAGCAGACTGCGTGACCTTGGAGACGACCGGGGTGAAGGAGATGGACACCCAGCGCTCGACCAGGGCGCCGATGATGAACATACCCAGGATGGATGCACCCTCGGTGACCTTGCCCATCAGACCGCCGGAGAGGTCCTTGGCGATGGAGGAGCCGACCTTGTAGCCAAACTCCTGCGTGTACCACAGGAAGGCGTAACGGATGATGTTCCACGCGAAGAAGAACAGCAGCGGACCGGCGATGCTGCCGGACAGGGCCAGGGAAGCGCCCAGAGCGCCCAGAATCGGGCGAAGGGTGAACCAGAAGGCGGGGTCGCCGACGCCGGCGAGCGGGCCCATCATACCGACCTTGACGCCCTGAATGGCGACGTCGTCAATCGGAGCACCGTTGGCGCGCTCCTCCTCGAGAGCGAGGGTAACGCCAATGACGGGGGCGGAAACATAGGGGTGGGTGTTATAGAACTCCAGGTGGCGCTTAAGAGCGGCAATCTGGTCATCCTTGCTGGTGTAGAGCTTCTTGATCGCAGGGATCATTGCGAAGCACCAGCCGCCGTTCTGCATACGCTCGTAGTTCCACGAGCCCTGAAGGAACTGATGACGGAAGCAAACCTTCTTGCGGTCAGCCTTGGTGAGCTGAATCTTGTTCTCTGCCATATGTATCACTCCCCTCCTACTCGTAATCGTTCAGAATGTCGCCGAGCGGGTCACCGGAGCCGCCGCCCATGCCGCCACCCTGCTTGGCCAGATCCTTAAGGCCAAGGTAGATGAGGGCAAGGGAGATGCCGATGAGGCCAAGGGCGATCAGCGTAAGCTGAGGGATGGCAGCAAGGACAAAGCCGAGGATGAAGAACGGCCAGGTCTCCTTGGTGGCCATCATGTTGATGACCATGGCGTAACCGACGGAAGCGACCATGCCGCCGCCGACAGCCATACCGCCGGACAGCCAGTCGGGCATAGCGTTAAGCGCGTTGGTAACAGCCTCGGCCGGGATGATGCACAGAAGTACTGCCGGGATGGCGATACGAAGGCCCTGCATGAGGATAGCAGCGTACTGCCAGCGCTCGATGCCGGAGAAGTCACCCTTCTCGGCGCAACCGTCCATGGCGTGAGCGATAGCGGTAGCCAGGGTACGGCAGATCATGGTCAGGAACAGACCAGCGACCGACAGCGGGACGGCGACGGCGATGGCGGCGGTAACGGCCTTTGCCGAATCGGTGGCGCCACCGTTGAGGGCGAGCACCATGATGATCGAAGAAGCGACCGAGGCCAGAGCGGCGTCAGGCGCGACAGCGGCGCCGACGTTAGCCCAGCCAAGGGCCATCATCTGGAGCGAACCGCCCAGGAGGATGCCCTCCTGAAGGTGACCGGTTACGAGACCGATAAGCGTGCATGCCACGAGCGGCTGATGGAACTGGAACTCATCCAGAATGCCTTCCATACCGGCAAGCAACGCGACAATCGCAACAAGCAGAATAGTGATTGCAGACATGTATCGGACCCTCCTTTACTATGCTTGAGCGGCCAGTTCGGCCTTAGCTTTCTTCAACATGGCGTCGAGATCCTCGGAGGAATCCGAAGGAACCTTGCGGACCTCGAACTTGACGCCCTTGGCCTTGAGGGCCTCGAGAGTCTTGACGTCATCATCGCCCATAGCGACGGCGTTGGTGACGACGACCTTGCCCTTGGAGTGAGCCATGGAACCGATGTTGACTTCCTTGATGTCGACGCCGGCCTCGATGGCCTTGAGCAGATCCTGCGGGTTCTCAAAGAGCAGCATGGCCTTGGTGTCACCAAAGCGCGTGTCCTTGACGACCTCGGCCATCTTCTTGATGGGCACGACGTTGGCATGGACTCCCGGAGGGGCAGCCTGCTCGATCATGGTCTTGCGGAGCTCGTCGTGAGCAACGCCGTCGGAAACCACGATGATGCGGTTGGGGTTGATCTGCTTGGTCCACGTGGTGGCCACCTGACCATGAAGCAGACGGGTGTCGATACGGACGTGGGCAATCTTGATGTGCCCGTCGCCGATGACCGTTCCCGGAGGGATGGCGCCTGCAGGAGCAGCGGCGGCCGCAGCCGGCTTCTTCTCCTCGGGCTCCAGAGACTCGGGCTTGACGCGCACGCCAGCCTTAGCCTCAGTCACGAGATGTTTTGCGATCGCATGTGCAGTGTTCTTTGCGTCAAAGCGCTGCGAATATGCCTCGATGAGCATAGGCAGGTTGACACCGGTGACGATAGCCCAGGAATCGTGGCCCTCGATGAGCCCGCTGATCTGGTTGAACGGCGTGCCGCCCCACAGATCAACGAGGAAGAGCACCTGCTCCTGGTCTTCGAAGGAAGCGATTGCTTCCTCGACCTTGGCACGGAAGTCGTCGGGGCCCATGCTCGGCTCGAGCGAGACCACGGCAACAGACGGCTGATCGCCAAAGACCATCGAGCCCGTCTGCTTGATTCCAGCTGCCAAGTCCCCGTGGCTAGCAAGAACAATACTTACCATCACATAACCTCCTTTTTGTCTACGTATTTCCTACACGACATGAAAGGAGTATACCTGTTTGGATTGTGGAATTATAGCTGAATCCGCAAAAGGTTGGATTATTTGTTTAAACGTCTAAGTTTGTTACAAGTTGATTACGTTGCTGGCTTATAGCTCATTGCCTGCTAAAACGTGATTTGCTGATTGTTTTCAAAGACATATAAAGGTGCACCGTTCGTTAAGACCGCTTTTAGGTGAATCCCAATGCGTCTGCGTGCCACCATTTTGTTTAAACAGACATGACTTGACTAACCGAAGCAAATATGTTTAGAACTCTAGCCCATGTAGACATTAGATGTTAGGCGATGTGGAGAGGGTTGGCGGCGTCGACGGCATCGGGGGCGTCGGAGAGGCCGTCAGGAGCAGCGTCTGCCGGGTCCTCGTCGGGGGTCTCGATCTGTTTGATCATGACCTCCTGGCCCTGCAGCAGGTATGTTTCACCGCTGCCGCAATGGGGGCAAGTCTTGCCGTGCTCGACCGTCGCGTAGTCGCGGCCGCACGCCTCGCAATGCGTCACGGCCTCGACAGGCTCCACGATAAGCTCCGCGCCCTGCGTGATAGGCTTTTTATCCGCCGCCCAGCGCCAAGCGTCGAGTAGTAGATCGGGGACGACGCCCGAGACCTCGCCCAGCAGCAGCGTGACGCTCGAAACGCGACGCACGCCATGAGCGCGCGCCACATTCTCAACATCGCGAATGATGTGATAGACGATTCCGAGCTCGTGCACTTTTAATTCCTTCCGCCGTTCTACCGAACGGCGGTCGGCTTGACGCTGCGCGAGCCCCAGACGGGCGATCTGCCTTTCAATCGTCGGGCATGGGCAAAAGCCCTATGCCCTCCTCTTTCAAGGCACCTCGCCACGCCTGGGACTCGCTCGCTGTCCAACCGCTCTCTGCGCCGTTCTCCTGCTTGTTGCGTTTCTTACTTCTTCCCGAATTTAATCTTGATGGCGCGCTTGAGCGCGTACTTGCCCAGGCTTGGAAGCTTTTGCTCGTATTTGACCATCGTGGAGCACTCGGGGCGGTCGCGATCCAGATGGATGGCGTCGAACGCGCACTTGGTGGTGCACAGGCCGCAGCCGATGCACTTGTTGGGGTCGACGATCGAGGCGCCGCAGCCCAGGCAGCGGGCGGTCTCGGCGCGCACCTGCTCCTCGGTAAAGGTCTCAACATACTCGCTAAACGGCGCAGCCTTCTCGCGTTCGCGGTCCACATGCGCAACCTCGCGGCTCGCGTTGTCGTAGCTCTCGATCACGACATCGTCGCGGTCG
The DNA here is from genome assembly GCA_900550195.1 of uncultured Collinsella sp. Classification (GTDB taxonomy): domain Bacteria; phylum Actinomycetota; class Coriobacteriia; order Coriobacteriales; family Coriobacteriaceae; genus Collinsella. The sequence continues at coordinate 107,542 of URRB01000005.1, read as the reverse complement.
AGCGCGGTGTAGCGGCGCTGGTTGCGGCCGATGGTGAGCGTGGAGCCCGGCTGCACAAAGCGATGGATGGACACGGCAGCCTCGTGGCCGGCGGCAATGGCATCGATGGCAAAGCTGGGGCCGGTGTAGACGTCGCCGCCCACAAAGATGTCGGGTTCGGCGGTCTGGTAAGTCTGGGGATCGGCCAGGGCGCCCTGGCCGCGGCCGAGCTCCACCTTGGAGCCAGCCAGCAGGTCGCCCCACACAATGGACTGGCCAATCGACATGACGACACGGTCGGCATCGACACGGCGCAGATCGTTCTCGTCGTACTCGGGCGCAAAACGGCCCTCGTCGTCAAAGACACGCGTGCAGCGCTTGAAGGTGATGCCGCACACGCGACCGGCCTCGTCCAGGTGAATCTCCTTGGGGCCCCATCCGCAGCTGATGTGCGCGCCATCCTCAATGGCCTCGCGACGCTCCTCCTCGCTGGCAGGCATCTGGGCATCGCTCTCCAGGCAGAACATCTCAACGTGCTCGGAACCCAGACGGCAGGCGTTGCGCGCGACATCGATAGCCACGTTGCCGCCGCCCACCACAATGGTGCGGCCGGACAGGGAATCGATCTTGCCGCTGTTAACCTCGCGAAGGAAGTCGACGGCCACGGTCACGTCCTCGGCACCCTCGCCCGGAATGCCCGCAAGGCGGCCGCCCTGGCAGCCAATGGCAACGTAGAAGGCCTTAAAGCCCTGCGCGCGCAGCTCGTCGAGCGTCACATCGCGACCGACCTCCACGCCATAGCGGAACTCGGCACCCATCAGGCGAATAACTTCGACCTCGGCCTCGATAACGTCCTTCTCCAGCTTAAAGCTGGGAATGCCATAGGTGAGCATGCCGCCCGGGCGCTCGTTCTTCTCGAACACGACGGGCTTGTAGCCCTTCTCGGCCAGATAGAAGGCACAGGACAGACCGGCCGGGCCGGCACCGATGATGGCGATCTTCTGATCGAAGCCGCCGGCGCGCGTCGGCGTCACCACGGGTGGGACATAGCGGGTCGCGGCATCAAGATCGCGCTGGGCGATAAACTTCTTGACCTCGTCGATAGCCACGGCGGCGTCCACACGGCCACGGGTGCAGGCATCCTCACAGCGGCGGTTGCACACACGGCCGCAGATAGCGGGCAGCGGGTTCTCGCGCTTGATGAGCGCCAGCGCCTCGTCATAGCGGCCCTGCGCCGCGAGCTTTAAGTAGCCCTGGACGGCAACGTGCGCGGGGCAAGCCGTCTTGCAGGGCGCGGTGCCGGACTCGTGCGTCTCGATACGGTTATCGTTGCGGTAGTTGGGCGACCACTTGGTGTGGTCCCACTTGGTGGCATCGGGCAGCTCCTGGCGCGGATACTCGGGCACCTGTCCTCCGGCCTTTTTGCTGCAGAGCTTCTGGCCGAGCTTGGCGGCACCGGCCGGGCACACCTCAACGCAGCGACCGCAGGCCACGCACTTGTCCTTCTCGACCTTGGCGACATAGGCCGAGCGCGACAGGTTGGGCGTGTTGAACAGCTGCGAGGTGCGCAGGGCATAGCACACGTTGACGTTGCAGTTGCAGATGGCGAAGATCTTGTTCTCGCCGTCGATGTTGGTGATCTGGTGCACAAAGCCGTTGTCCTCGGCCTGGCGCAGGATGTCGTAAACCTCGTCGCGCGTCACGTAATGGCCGCGGTCGGTCTCGACCACGTAGTCGGCCATATCGCCCACGGCGATGCACCAATCGGCCGGGTCGTCGGCGCAGCCCTCACCCATCACGCGACGGCTCGCGCGGCAGCTGCAGGTGCTAGCGGCATATTTGCCATCGTATTTGTCGAGCCAATGCTCGATATGCTCGATCGGCACCGACGTGCTCGCGGCATCGATAGCCTTCTCGACCGGAATGACATGCATGCCGATGCCGGCACCACCGGGCGGCACCATCGGCGTGGCCTTGGACAGCGGTCCCTTGGACGCCTGCTCAAAAAACTTGGCATAGACCGGGTGCTCCTCGAGCTGGCTCACGCGCATGTTGAGGAACTCGGCAGAACCCGGCACCAGCATGGGCAGCACCCACTGCTTGGCGCGCTCGGGGTTTTCCCAGTTGTACTCGAGCAGACCCGTGTAGCTCATGTCGTCGAGCATCTTCTCGATCTGGGCCTCGGGCATGCCGGTGAGCTTGACCATCTCGGGCAACGTATAGGGACGGCGCATCTTCATCTTGCAGAGCACTTCGGCCTGCTCGTCGGTCGCGGCCTCGGCAAACGACCAGTACTCGTAGCCCAGCAGCTCGTCGCGATGCAGCAGACGGTTGGTGCAGTGCTCGCACAGCTTGACGATGGCCTCGCGCGGATGCTCCGGCAGCGGCGGCACGAACTCCGAACCGATGTCGGGCTCGGTGTAGCTAATCCCCGGTCCGTTGAGAATCATGGTTGTCCCTTCTCTTGCCACAGCCCGGCGAGACCGCGGCGCCCCTCTTTTTTTGCAGGCCGGGCATGCCCCCATGCCGTTCACCCGCCATTGTTGACATTGTGTCAAAAATAGTATTGACGAACCGTCAACAATATTCAAGACTGTTAGGCGAACGGTCAGGCAAAAGAGGATGAAAGGCGGCAAACGCATGGACGACACGTTCGCAGATATCCCTGTGGCCGACGCCACCCTTGCGTCCGATAGCGCGACAAAGCGCTTGACGGGCGACGAACGCCGTCGCGAGATCCTCGCCGCCGTGCGCACCGTGAGTTCCGAGCTGGGCGTGTCGCATCTATCTGTCTCGGCCGTGACCAAGCGAGCCGGCTGCACGCGTTCGCTGTTCTACCACTACTTCGCCGACATGGACGCCGCCGTCACCGCCGTCATGGACGAGGCAATCGACGGTTTTATCTCCGAGCTCGAGCAGTGGAATGCCAACCGCACCGTCGGCGATATCGAGGGCGCGCTCGACACCGTCGCCCCGCTCTTTAAGCGTCTGGTCGCCAGCGGCCACGAACTGCCGCACACTCTGACCTCCAACAGCGGTGCACTCTACGGCGGCTTTCTGCACAACGTGGTTCAGCACGTGGCTCAGTACATCTGCGACACCACCGTGGTGGACTTTGTCGCCCATCACGAGCTGCGCATCGACCATGTCTACGAAACGTTCTACACCCTCATCATGGGTCTTTTGATGTATATCCGCACGCACCCCGATGTGCCCGACGAGACGGTCAAGGAAATCATCGCCTCGACACTCCACATCGAGGGCTATACCGCCAAGTATCCGGAGCGCATGCCCCAGGACTGACGGCATTTGGCCAAACTGCCCGCGATCAGAAGAGGGGCCGCGGGCGTGTGAAAGGAGAGCAGCATGCTGTTCGATGTTTGGGGTAGCGATACCCTTATCCACTGGGCCGGCTGGGCCATGGTCTTTATTGGCCTGATCGTGCTCAACGAGGTCGGCCGCCGCACCAAGCTGGGCGCGGCGATCATCTTTGGCGCGGCTCCGCTGGCCATGACCATCTACTGCGTCGCCATCGCCATCGGCGTCTCACAGGGCGCCGAGTGGGCGCTCACCAACCCCACCCATGTGTACCAGAACAGCTGGTTCCACTATGCCAAGGTATACGCGGCGCTGGCCGGTTGCTGGGGCTTCATCGCCATTAAGTACCAGTGGGGCAAGATCGGCAAGGCGCATTGGTTCCGCGCATGGCCGTTTGTGATCGTCGCCATCAACATCATGATCGCCGTCGTGTCCGACTTCGAGAGCGCCTATCACTTCTTTGTCCTAGGCCAGTCCACCTGGGTCACCTCCGAGGGCGCCACGCAGCTGGCCGGCTGGAACAACGTGTTCAACGGCATCGCCGGTATCATCAACATCTTCTGCATGACCGGTTGGTGGAGCGTCTACGCCTCCGAGGACCAGACCGACATGCTGTGGCCCGATATGACCTGGGTCTACATCATCGCCTACGATATCTGGAACTTCTGCTACACCTACAACTGCCTGCCCACCCACTCCTGGTTCTGCGGCTTTGCGCTGCTGCTGGCGCCCACCGTCGCCGCCTTTATCTGGAACAAGGGCGGCTGGATTCAGAACCGCGCCTTTACGCTGGCCATTTGGTGCATGTTTGCCCAGGTGTTCCCGTACTTCCAGGAGGAGTCCATCTTTGTGACCCACTCCACGCTCGACCCCGGCGCCGCCACCGCGGTCTCGATCGCCGCACTGGTCGCCAACGTCGCCGCGATCATCTACATCGCCTACCGCGCCAAGAAGCTCGGCCGCAATCCCTACAAGCAGGATGTCTTTGAGGGCACCAGCGATTGGGAGAAGGCCACCGCTCGCCGCGCCAAGGTTGATTACGCTCACGCCGAGTAACATGTTGGTCGCTGTTGGCGCTTGGGCATAGGCCCGCCCGCCAGGATTTTCAATCCAATGTCTCGCAGAGCCCCCGGAAAGCGTTTCACTCGCTTTCCGGGGGCTTTTGTCGTTGCGTCTTATTCATCTATTCAAAAACATGCGCATATATAAAATCGGATTTCAAATCATACGGCGGCTCTATGGGGTCCCGTTTTTGGGTACAGTGTTGTCCCGATATTGAGCTTGGGGGATATATGAAAGATGAGACGATGGGCCAAGAGGATGCGGCCCAAGATGCAGAAGCTTGCGCTGAGGCCTTGGAGAGCTTAGACCGGATTTCACTCGATGAGATTGCGTTTGACGATTCGGGCGTTGATGTGCAGGATGAGCCGGAAACCGAGGCGCAATCCGATGATCAGGATGCAGGCGACGTTGAGCCTGCCGAGGATGAGGCAGATCACGAAGACACCGAAAGCGAGGCCGGCAACCAGCCCGAATCCGACACGGGCGAGGAAACCGTCTTGCTCGACAGCTTACCGGCCGAGGATTCGCTGACCCGCGAGCTTCCTGGCCTGGGTTCCGCACCAGCCGTGGACGAGACCATCGCCATGGGCGATATTCCCCTACCGTCCGTTCCTTCGGCACGCGAAGCCGAGGTTCGTCACCGTAAGATGTCGCCCAAGCGCCGCAACCTGATGGTGGCAGGCGTCGTAGCCGTCGCGCTTGTCGCCGGCGGCGCAGGCTATGCCGCTTGGAATGGATACCGGCAAGAGCAGGCCGCCGTGGTTGCCGCAAACGCCCATACCATGATGTCGGTGCAAATTGGCGTACATGCCGCGGGGCTCGACTGCTCAACTGGCTCCAAGATTCCCGTACAGGTGAGCGGTCAGGATTCTGACGGCTCCTCCGTGAGCGAAACGCTCTACGTTGACGAGCACGGCCGCGGCATCAAACTGCTGCCCGGCGATTACACGCTCTCCATCGCTGCCTCCCCCATCGCGGCCGACGGCACCATCTACACCGTCCCGACCACCAAGGCCCAGGTTACGGTCAAGAATGACGGGCAGGATCTGCGCGCTCAAGCCACCTTTAAGCTTAAGGTGCCCTCAGCCGACACGGTGACCGACGACCAGATCGATGCCGCCGCCAAGTACGCCGAAGAAGGCGGCGCGAGCTCTGCCGCCGCGGCAAAGATACTCCAGCAGGCGGCAATTACGCGCCGCGATGCCGCCGCCAACGCCGTAAGCGCAAGCGAGGCTCAGTCCGCCCGCGATGCCGACGCTCGGCACAAGGCGACGAACCTGTATCAGCTCGATATTCCGGTTGAGTGGTATGGCAAGGTCGCAACCTGGCAGAACGGCAACACGCTGTGCATTTATCTGGACGGCGACACCAACACACCGCTCGTGACGCTCGTCGCGGTGCGCGATGGCGAGACCTTTACGCCCGACGACGGCGATACGGTTTTGGGCACGGTCAGCCTAGGCAACGGCTACACCGTCTACGCCAGCGGCCCTGTCTATCCGTACGTGATTCCGCAAACCGTTAATGGGCACACGCAGAACCCCGTGTCGACCTACCCCATGGATACGGCGATTGAGCTTGTCGAGCTCACGACCGGCAACCGCTATACCTATAGCCAGATCAAGAACGTGCTGGTCGGCAAAGACGGCAAGGCCGACGCCGCGACCAAACTCGAGACCGACTACCTCGCCCAGATTCTCCTGCCGAGCATCAAAGCCCAGGACTAGCCTGGCACAGCAAGGTGCTCCCCAACCGTGATGAAGGAGCCAGGAGGTCCTGACCCCACAGGCCCATAGATGATTAGGCAAGGAGCCACTTCCATGCGGGCATAACGTGTACCACACCGTGCTCGCATGGAATATCGGTCTGTTCATCCATGGTAACGATTGCCGACTCGCCAAGATCGAACTGGGCCATCGAGGCATCAAGCGCGGCAATTTCGCGCTCGCGCGTTTTCTCACTTGCCATATCCGCGCTCACCTGAATCAGGCTATAAGCCCGCATGAGAAGTGCGTCCCCAGCAACAAAGTCCACCTCATGGCTTTTACTCTTCTCTTTGATCAGCAGACGGCAGACCGAGCCGGTCCTCACCGCGGGAGTCCTTCTTCTTAGCGCATTGAACACTGCGGTCTCGAGCCTCTGGCCCTGGTCCAATGCCGATGCGGGAGAGAATGCTCCAAACATCGCAGGATCGACAGCGTAGACCTTAGACGCAGACCGCATGTTATTTGCCAGTGAACGCGTGAACTCCGGCACAGAAAACAACAGGTAGGCGTCCTCATAATACTCAAGTAAGTCGCTGAGCGAATTACGACTGACGGGTATCTGCCTGCTCTTGAACTCGTTATACACTTTGTTCACCGACAGCTCTCGTCCCGAAGATGCCACACACCGCGTCAGGAACAGCGATGCCAGGCGAGGGTTCTTGACGTCGTAGCGTTCAACGACGTCCATGGCGACCGTTCGCGAAGCATATTCCTGTAGCAGCTGAATCGCGTCTGCGGGCGTCTGCCCAAGTGTCGCGATGAATCCCCCTCGTTCAAGATATCCGATCAGATGATGTCGAAGCAGCGCCGCATCGCTCGGGGAAAAGGTCACATCTGGCTCGGGAACGTTCCCCGTCTTATATCGAACGTATTCCGAAAAGCTCAATGGAAAAAGCTCTCGCACAAGAGAACGACCCCTGAACTCGCTCTTAAGTTCTGAGGACAGCATCTTAGAAGAAGATCCCGTCACATAGACGGTCGCTTTCTCCGTATCGACTACACGCCGCAGAAACGCACCCCATTCGGGAATTTCCTGGATCTCGTCAAAGAAAATATAAGCGCCCTCGGTTCGAGCAGCAGGATACAGCGCATAGAACGTGTCGAGCACGTCCGCCAGCAGCGATGGCTCATACGGGCGCAAGCGCTCATCCTCAAAATTGAAGTAAAGCATCCGGTCAAGCTCGACGCCCCGGCTCTGAAGCCGCCGCATCTCCTGATACAGGCGATACGTCTTTCCACAACGGCGGGCCCCCACAATCACATTTACGATGTTGTCGCGCTTTGGCTCCTGTGGATTTCCTAGATCAAGGTCTCGCTCAAAGACCCGCGGAACCCCCTGCTGTTCAAAGTCCTTTATTTTCCGGGCGACCAAGTCGTTGAATGCCATGATTCTCCAATTTTGCTCTCTAGCTAATCAAAATTATACCGATTCTTGATTAATTAGAGAGCAAGATTGTGTGTAGCTTGATTAACACTTAAGCAAGTTTTATCACCGTTATTGCTCCGAAGGATATCGAGTGGCTAAGAGGACAACCGAGCTCGAATGCGACTCCCCGAGCAGTCAATTTGGGACGGGGCTTTTTTGACTACCCTCCCCCTGTAGAAAAATCCCTAACGCAGTTGCGGTGAAATAGGGCTGTTTTTGCTGGTCAAACCGCAAAACAGTCCCTATTTCACCGCAACTTATTGGTGGCCTTTTGGGTGGCACTTAGCGCCAGGGGTCGGCTTCGAACATCGGCTCGCGCTCGGGGCGGCGATCGCTGTAGGGATCGTAGCCGTCATCGTCCTCGTTCTCGGCACGGATGTAGGGGTCGCGCGGCTTGGGCGCCGGTTTGGGAGAAGCCTTCGGTGCGACCGGCGCGGCGGGCGCTGCCTCAGCAACCGGTGCGTGCGTCTTGTTCTCGTCTTTCATCTGCATATCTCCTTGCCATGTACTCATGCTCAACATCATCGATTGTCGCACGAAAAAGGGCGGCGGACCCGATTGGATCCGCCGCCCTTGGCGTTTTGCGATGAGGTGCGGTTAAAGCCGGCCCCATAATTTACTCTGCGTCGGGGACCTCGTAGGTGGCCGCCGGCGTGTTGTCGCACACGACGGTAAAGCCACCGTCCTTGTCGACATCGACCGTCACCTGATCGCCCTCGCGCACCGTGCCGTCGATGATAGCGGCGGCGATGGCATCCACGACCTCGCGCTGAACCAGACGCTTGAGCGGACGGGCGCCAAAGACCGGGTCCAGGCCGCCCACGGCGAGCATCTGCTTGGCCGCCGGGGTGATGGCAAGCGTCATGCGCTCCTTGGCCAGACGCGCGCGGACGTCGGCGAGCTGGATGTCGACGATCTTCTCGATCTGCGCCATACCGAGCGGATGGAACACCACGATATCGTCGATACGGTTGAGGAACTCGGGGCGGAAGGTCTGAGCCATGGCCGCGTCGACCTGATGGCGCATCTCCTCCTCGTCCTTGCCGGAAAGCTCGGCGATAGCCTTGGAACCCACGTTAGACGTCATGATGATGATCGTGTTCTTGAAGGACACCTGACGACCCTGGCCATCGGTCAGACGGCCGTCGTCGAGCACCTGCAACAGCACGTTGAAGACATCAGGATGAGCCTTCTCCATCTCGTCGAGCAAGATTACGGAGTACGGGCGACGGCGCACGGCCTCGGTGAGCTGGCCGCCCTCGTCGTAGCCCACGTATCCCGGGGGCGCACCGATCAGACGCTGGACGCTGAACTTCTCCATGTATTCGGACATGTCGATACGCACGAGCGCGCGCTCGTCATCGAACAGGCACTCGGCCAGCGCCTTGGCGAGCTCGGTCTTGCCTACACCGGTGGGGCCCAGGAAGAAGAAGCTGCCGATGGGCTTGTCCGGATCGGAGAGACCCGCACGGCTGCGGCGCACGGCCGCGGCAACGGCGGAGACGGCCTCGTCCTGACCGATGACGCGCTTATGCAGCTCGCCCTCCAGGCCCTTGAGCTTGTCGAGCTCGCCCTGCATCATCTTGGACACGGGCACGCCGGTCCAGGCGCTCACGACCTCGGCGATCTCATCGGAGGTCACCTGTTCGTTGAGGCCCTCACCGTCCTGCTGCTTTTGTGCCTCGAGCGCGGCCTCGGAATCCTGAATCTGCTGCTGCAGGCCCGGAATCACGGAGTAGCGCAGCTCGGACGCACGACCCAAATCGCCGTTGCGCGTCGCGCGCTCCTCCTCGCTCTTGGCCTCGTCAAGCTGGCTCTTAAGCTCCTGCACGTGGTCGATGGCGTTCTTTTGGTTGAGCCAACCGGCCTTTTGCACGTTAAGCTTTTCCTGGACCTCGGCAATCTCCTGGCGCAGGGCCTCCAGACGCTCCTTGGAGGCGTCATCGATCTCTTTCATGAGCGCCTGTTCTTCGATCTGCAGCTGGGTGAGCTGACGCGTGGTGGCGTCGATCTCGACCGGCATGCTGTCGAGCTCCATGCGCAGGCGGCTTGCCGCTTCATCGACCAGGTCGATGGCCTTGTCGGGCAGGAAGCGGTCGGCGATGTAGCGATCGGAGAGGTCGGCGGCGGCCACGAGTGCGCTATCGGTGATGTGCACGCCGTGGAAGATCTCGTACTTCTCCTTGAGGCCACGCAGGATCGAGATGGTGTCCTCGACGGTAGGCTCGCTGACCATCACGGTCTGGAAACGACGGGCGAGCGCCGCATCCTTCTCGATGTACTTGCGGTATTCGTCGAGCGTGGTCGCGCCGATTGCATGCAGGTCGCCACGGGCGAGCGCCGGCTTGAGGATATTGCCGGCGTCCATAGAGCCCTCGGTGGCACCCGCGCCCACGATGGTGTGGAGCTCATCGATGAACAGGATGACCTTGCCCTCGGACTTCTGCACCTCCTTGAGCACGGCCTTCAAGCGGTCCTCGAACTCACCACGGTACTTGGCACCGGCGACCAGCGCGCTCATGTCGAGCTCGATGAGGTCGCGGTCGCGCAGCGTGCTCGGCACGTCGCCGGCCACGATACGCTGGGCGATGCCCTCGACGATGGCCGTCTTGCCGACGCCCGGCTCACCGATGAGCACGGGGTTGTTCTTGGTGCGACGGGACAGGACCTGGATGGTACGACGAATCTCGTCGGTACGGCCGATGACCGGGTCGAGCTTGCCGGCGCGGGCAAGGTCGCAGATATTGCGGCCGTACTGTTCCAGTGCCTCAAACTGGGTCTTGTCCTCGGCAGACGTCACGCGGTCATCGCCACGCAGCTCCTCGTAGACCTGCTCGATGCGCTCCTTGGTCACGCCGGCATCGCGCAGCACACGGCCCGCCTCGCCCTTGTCCTCGGCAAGTGCCATCAGCAGATGCTCGGTCACCACAAAGCTGTCGCCCATCTTGGTGGCCTTCTTCTCGGCCTTTTCGATGACACGGACGAGCTCGTTAGACAGACCCATCTGCTGACCCTCGCCCGAAACCTTGGGCGCGTGGTCGATGGCATCCTGTGTGGAGCGTGCGAGCTGAGCCGGGTCGGCACCGATGCGCTCTATGATCACGGAGATATTGCGCTCGCCGGCACCGAGCAGGGCAGACAGTAAGTGAATCGGCTCCACCGCGCCGGCCTGCGCGTCGGCGGCCGTGCTCATGGCGGTCTGCAGCGCCTCGCGCGACGTCATTGCTAGCTTATCGATTCTCATGGAATCACCTCTCTTGGGGCGGCCGCCCTACGGGGCGGCTTCACGTTGTTCGAGAAGTATTGTTGCCAGCTTTGCGCGATCTTATACACAAATCTAAGTCTCTATATATAAGATTTTCTGAGTGATTGAAAGATAGGGGTAAAGATGTCGGCCCGCCGCCGCACAGGTGCGCTACCGTCTCAATCTGTAACATCTATCGACCGTTTCTGGCTCCAGATGTTACAAATCGAGACGAATTGTTCAGCGGCACCCGTTTGTCTCATATCTGTAACATCTACTCGGCAAATAGAGCTCTATCTGTTACAAATCGAGACGAACAGAAGACACCCGAATCGAAAACCTAAATCTGTAACACCAGGCCCACTTTTAGCGGCCAAGGTGTTACAGATTAAGACAAATCGAGCCGCCACAAAGGCGCCTGTCCCCTTTGTGGCGGTTTTCGACAAAAAGAAGCCGCCCCGATAACAGAGGCGGCATCAAGCAAGTCCATTTCTTAGCGTCCCTCAAGACCCAACGAGAACGCAGCGATGGAATCGAGAACCGACAATAGCCCGTTCGCACAGATAGAGGCAGAGATTCAAGGTCAAAGTCCGGCTTAAACGGCTTAGCTATCGCACGTCACATTGTTCTCGTCGTCCCCCTATCGTATTTATAGTGCTTATAGTGAAAATAGTGAGTTTAGTGAGAAGAGTATCGCTCAAAACTCGTGGACTCAATTATTGACCTCACGCCCAGAATGAGTGGGGCAAATACTTCTATTAGAGGTCAAATCGAAGCCCAATAGGGCCTTTTCGCCCCGTCATTTCGACCGATCGCTTTCTTTTGAATATTGTCGTAAGCTGGTATCACTTATCTTAATGAATGCATACTGTTTGCGAGGTACCCGCCGTGAAACGCTCCACCTATATCGGCCTGCTCGTCTTAGCGTTTGCAATTACCGCAGTCGGCGTGGGCATTATCTATCTCGCATTTCTCCCTGCCTCGGCAACGCAGGCGGCGGTTGAAACCGTAAGCTACCCCATCGAAATCCTCACCGATATCATCAAACCCGATTCAATCACCGTCGATTTCGACGGTACGCCCGCAGCGCTTGGGGTCAGTAACTATCCCCGAATCGAACTTGGAGCCACGCGCTATACCCAAGATGAGCAGCTTATCGGCAAGGCAACCAGTTTACTCAAAGGCAAGACGTTTAAGCGATGGTACGGCGCCGCAATATATCGAGCCAAGAATGGCCAAATGGTTGGCGGGTATTATTCGACCCTTGAGCTCGATGCGGCAAACGGGAGCAGATTGTGCAACGTCTCATACGACCCCGGCTACGTGGACAATGAAGGACCGGGGGTCTATATCTCGGATGGCAACGTAATCTACGTCATGGAGGGCGACCAGACGGCAGTCGTCGATTTTATGGATCGGTGTACCGAGGATGCCTACGAACAAACCTGCGAGCCCGATCCGCAGACAGCGCGCAACAGTGGCTCGGCACGCACTTGGCTATTTGACGATGAAATAACCTGGACCCCATCGAAATAAGGACCCGCCGGGCAGGCACCTTTGTGGTGGTCCCAGTCAATTATTAGCGTCCCTCAAGACCCAACGAGAACGCAGAAATGTAGCCCGGGGCTTATCCTTTCCCGAACGCGACCCTCGCGAAGCGCGTGAGCGGGCGGGAAAGGGTAAGCCCCGGGCGGACAATTAAGTGCGTTACTCGGCAGCGGCCTTGAACTTGTTGTAGTTGATCAGGCAGCCAGCCTTGACGATGGCACGCTCCTCTGCCGTCATATCGGCAATGTAGAGCTCAATCTGCTCGACCGCACCATCGGCGCGCACCACGTAGGCGACGATGCCCTTCAGGTCGCCATCGAGCGCGGCGCGGATACCCGGCACAAAGACGTAATCGCCCACCTCAAAGTTGGGCTCGGCCTCCATCTGGAAGGGCACCATACCCCAGTTCATCACGTTGGAGCGATAGCGCTTGGTGGCGTACTCGTGGACGATGTTGGCCAGACCGCCAATTACGCGCTGGCAGCTCGCAGCCTGCTCGCGGGCAGAACCGTCACCGGGCTTCTTGGCATAGAGCATGGAGCCGTACTCAGTCGCCTTGGCATCGGCAGCGACACCCGCGCCGGCCAGCGCCTCAAACACGCCGGCAAGCTCGGCATCGAGTGCGGCCAAGTCGCCCGCGGACTCGCCAGCCACGCGGCGCTTCTCCACGGCGTCGACCTCCTTGGAACGGCCCACGTAGGCCGGGTCGCGGCGGCTCAGCGTAAACTCAGCCAAGCCCAGCGGGTTGGAGCGGAAGGAGCTCGTCTCGCCCGAAGGAATGAGCTCGTCGGTCGTGGTGACCGGGTCCATGATCTTGGAGCACACCTTGAGCAGGATATCGTCGCCGAGGGGCTCCATCGCGGGCCACGGCTTAATGTTGGGACCCTCAACCAGTTCATCGGCAGGCTCCGCCTTGCCAAAGCCCCAGTACACGCGCTTTTTGTACGGCGCGTCGTCAAAGGTGTACTCGCAGGCCTCGTCCCAAGTCTCCTTGGGCAGATCGGTCGCCGGCGTCAGGATGCCGCCGTTGGCAGCCGTCGCCGCAATGGAGCGGGCGTCCATCAGGGCCACGGCGCTCAGCTGGCCATTACCCGGCTTGGAACCCTCGCGGTTGGGGAAGTTGCGCGTGGTGTGGCGTATGGACAGGCCGTTGTTGGCAGGCGTGTCGCCGGCGCCGAAGCACGGGCCGCAGAACGCCGTGCGCACAATCGCGCCGGCCTCCATAAGGTCGTAGATATAGCCGCGGCGTGTAAGCTCGAGTGCCACGGGCTGGCTCGTGGGGTAGACCGACAGCGAGAACTCGCCGCAGCCGGTGTTGGCGCCCTTGAGCACGCGGGCAGCCTGGACCACGGAGTCGTAGTTGCCGCCCGAGCAGCCGGCGATAACGCCCTGCTGCACGTGCAGCTTGCCGTCGACGATCTTGTCGAGCAGGGTAAAGTGCGTCTTGCCCTCGCCAATCTTGGCGGCCTCAAACTCCACCTCATGCAGGATGTCCTCGAGGTTCTCGTTGAGCTCGTCAATCTCAAAGCCGTTGGAAGGATGGAACGGCAGCGCGATCATGGGCTTGATGCTCGACAGATCGACCTCGACGCAGCCGTCGTAGTAGGCAACATCGGCGGGCTTGAGCTCGCGGTAGTCGTCGCCGCGGCCGTGCATGGTCAAAAACGCGTGCGTGTCCTCGTCGGTGGCCCAAATGCTCGACAGGCAGGTGGTCTCGGTGGTCATAACGTCGACGCCGTTGCGGTAGTCGGTCGTCATGCTCGCGATGCCGGGGCCCACGAACTCCATTACCTTGTTCTTGACGTAGCCCTTGGCAAAGACGGCGCGGATGATGGCGAGCGCTACGTCGTGCGGGCCGACGCCGGGACGTGGGGCACCCGTGAGGTAGATGGCTACAACGCCGGGATAGGCAACGTCGTAGGTGTCGCGCAGCAGTTGCTTCGCCAGCTCGCCGCCGCCCTCGCCCACGGCCATGGTGCCCAGGGCGCCATAGCGGGTGTGCGAGTCGGAACCCAGAATCATCTTGCCGCAACCGGCGAAGTTCTCACGCATAAAGGAGTGGATGACGGCGATGTGCGGCGGGACGAAGATGCCGCCGTACTTCTTAGCAGCCGAGAGACCAAAGACGTGGTCGTCCTCGTTGATGGTGCCGCCCACGGCGCACAGCGAGTTATGGCAGTTGGTGAGCACGTAGGGCAGCGGGAACTGCTCCATGCCCGAGGCGCGCGCCGTCTGGATGATGCCGACAAAGGTGATGTCGTGGCTCGCCATGGCGTCGAAGCGAATCTTGAGCGCCTCGGGGTCGCCGGACGTGTTGTGTGCCTGAAGGATCGAATACGCGATGGTGCCACGCTTGGCATCCTCGGGCGCCTGCGTAATACCGCGCTCGGCAGCCTCGGCCGCAGGCACAACTTCGCTGCCGCCGCGCAGGTAGATGCCGTCCTCGTACAGCTTGACCATACTGTCTCCCACTCTGCCCAAAAGATTTGGGCGCATAGCATACATTCGTTCAATATCGTGCCATAGAACGGTTGCGAGTGGGTTACGAATCTGCACGTTCACTTTATTTCGGTAAAGTAAAGGATGAACCCGGCGAGGGCCGGCAGATTTAGTGCAAGAGTGTCCCTTTCGACTAGTCATTTAAGAACGTCCCCAATGGCTACCCATAACAACGTCGATGTTTTGGCAACGACAGCGAGCGGGGCCCCAATGGCTACCAACGACTACCGCATCCGGAGCAAGGCGACGCCGCAGGCAGGGGACGGACAGCGAGCGACGTCCAGAGCGAACAAGTTGGCATGAAAAAGGCAAGGCATAGACCTTCTGGTCATGCCTTGCCTTTTGAATGACAAATTGTCGCTCTGGGCGGCGCGCAGCGTCGGCCCGTTACGCGGTTTGGTAAAACCGCGTAACTACAAATCCCCTCCGGCGCCCAGCAGTTTGCGCATGACTTGCTCGGGGTTGACCGAGCCATCGCGCGGGGCCAGGGCGGTGATCTTCTTCTGCATCTTGAACTCGTGCAGCTCGTCCTCGAGCTGGCGCACGCGGGCACGGAGTTTTTCGTTCTCGTGCTCGCGCTCCTCGGCACGCTCCTTCATATCGAGGATGCGCACCACGCCGGCAAGGTTGATACCCTCGTCGGTCAGCTGGTTGATGAGCTCCAGGCGCTCGATATCGGCACGCGAATACAGACGCGTGTTGCCGCCCGAGCGCTGGGGGTTCACCAGGCCCTTGGACTCGTAGACGCGCAGAGTCTGCGGATGCATGCCGGTCAGCTCGGCCGCCACGCTGATCATGTACAGCGGTTTGTTCCTATTGTCCTCGGCCATGCTACCTGACCCCTTTCCGTCTCGTTATCGTCCATCATAAGCCCGCGGGCGTGGGCGTGCGCCGCGACCGCCCTAGTACGTCGCCTTGTAACGATTGACCTTCTCGCGATAGTCGCGCGTGTCGGCCTCGCGCAGCTTGGTCATGGCATCGCGCTCGTCATCGGACAAGTTCGTGGGAACCTGCACCTTGATCTCGACGAGCAGCGCACCGGTGCGGCCACGGTGCTTGACGTCGGGCGCGCCCATCTCCTTAAAGCGGAACTTCTTGCCCGTCTGGGTACCCGCGGGCACCTTCAGACGAACCGTCGCACCGCCGGGCGTGGGCACGTCCACCGTGCAGCCGAGCGCCGCCTCATAGACCGAGACCGGTACCTCCATGGTCACGTCGGCACCTTTACGCTTAAACAGCGGATGCTCCTCCACGTGCGTGGTCACGACCAGGTCGCCGCGCTCGCCGCCGGCAACGCCGTACTCGCCGCGACGCTTGTAGCGCAGCTTGCCGCCGTCGACCGCGCCCGCAGGCACCGAGACCGTAATGGTCTGCTGCTCGCCTGTCGAGGGAATGCGATAGGTGACTTTGTGCGTCACGCCGCGAAACGCGTCCTCGGCCGTCACATCGACGGTCAGCGACAGGTCGCCGCCCTTGCGCGCGCGGTTGCGACCCGCACCGGCACCGGCAGCGCCCGCAGCCCCGGCAAAGCCCGAGCCCCAATCGCTACCCCAGGCACCGTTGCCGCTAAAGATGCTGTCGAAGATGTCGCCCCAGCCGCTGGCACCCGCGCCGGCACCGTAGCCGCCGCCATACGCGCCGCCTGCGCCCGGCATGCCGCCAAACATGAGCATCTGGTCGTACTCTTTGCGCTTCTTCTCGTCCGAAAGCGTCTCGTAGGCCTCGCTGATCTCCTTGAACTTGGCCTCGTCGCCGCCGGCATCGGGGTGATATTTTTGCGCGAGCTTGCGAAACGCGCTCTTGATCTCTTTGTCGGAGGCGCTCTTGGATACGCCCAGGATGTCATAGAAGGTTTTGCCTGCAGCCATCGTAGCTCCTCTCCTGTTTCATCCGCCGCCCAGCGGGCGGCGGCTCATGCTTTCATATGGCACTAGGCCAGAAAGGGCCCCGGGTGTTGCCCCGGGGCCCTTCTCAATTACTCCTCGGTGCTCTCGGCCGTATCGGCCGCAGCATCCTCGGGCGCCGCTTCGGGCTCCGGTGCGGGGCGCTTCTCGCCACCGTAGGTCACCGTCACCATCGCGGAACGCAGAATGCGGTCCGCCATGCGGTAGCCCTTCTGGTACACGTCGTTGACGGTCTCGTCGTACTGCGATGCGTCCTCGACGCGGCCCACGGCCTGATGCTCGAGCGGATCGAACGCCTCGCCCTTGGGGTCGATGGGCTCAACGCCCTCATGCGCAAACACGTCGAGCAGCTTGGCATGTACCGCGTCAACGCCATCGACGAACTGCTTAAAGTCGTCGGAAAGCTCCTGACTGCGGGCATGGTCGATCGCGCGCTCGATATCGTCAATCACCGGCAACAGCGCGGTGACAAGCTTCTCGGTCGCGCGCTCGCGCTCGGCGATACGCTCGTTGGCGGTGCGGCGACGGAAGTTCTCCCAGTCGGCCTGCAGACGGGCGGTACGCTCGGTGGCGTCCTTTGCCTTGTCCTCGGCGGCCTTCTGAGCCTCTGCCGCAGCATCGAGCTCATTGCGCACGTCGGCAAGCTCTTTCTGAGCCTGCTCGAACTTGAGCTTAAAGTCGTTGTCGGCGGCTTCCTCACCGGCGCGGATAGCGGCTTCCACCATCTCGTCCTCGGTCATCGTCGCCTCCTTGTTGGAATCCTCTACCTGGTTCTCGGCAGCCTCGGCGGCCGGGGCCTCATTGACCTCGGTATCGTCTGCGGCCTCTACGGGAATCTTCACGTCCTTCTCCTCAGAGTCAACGGGGGCGGCGCCAGCGGCAGCCGCCTCCGTGCGAGCTTTACGGGCGGACATGATTATTTGTCCTCGTCGTCCACAACCTCGTAGTCGGCGTCGACAACGTCATCGTCGGCAGGCTGGGCGCCAGCGGCACCGTCGGTCTGCTGCTGAGCGTCGGCATAGACAACCTGGGCCAGCTCGTAGGCCACGGACTGCAGGGACTCGCCGGCGGCCTTGATGGCCTCGACGTCAGAGCCCTCGAGCGCCTTCTTGGCGTCGGCGATAGCGGCCTCGGCCTTGGACTTCACGTCGGCGGAAACCTTGTCGCCCAGCTCGTTGAGGGTCTGCTCGGTGGAGTAGCACAGACTGTCGGTCTGGTTGCGGACCTCGACCTCTTCCTTCTGCTTCTTGTCCTCCTCGGCATGAGCCTCGGCGTCCTTGACCATACGATCGACTTCGTCGTCGGACAGAGCAGTGGAGCCGGAAATGGTGATCTGCTGCTCCTTGCCGGTGCCCTTGTCCTTAGCGGAGACCTTGACGATACCGTTGGCGTCGATGTCGAAGGTGACCTCGATCTGCGGCACGCCGCGGCGGGCAGCCGGGATACCGGTCAGCTGGAACTTACCGAGCGACTTGTTGTCGCGGGCAAGCTCGCGCTCGCCCTGGAGCACGTTAATCTCGACGCTGGTCTGGTTGTCGGCAGCGGTGGAGTAGACCTCGGTCTTGGAGGTCGGGATCGTGGTGTTGCGGTCGATCATCTTGGTCATGATGCCGCCCATGGTCTCGACGCCCAGCGACAGCGGGGTAACATCGAGCAGCAGGATGCCCTCGACGTCGCCGGTGAGCACGCCGCCCTGGACGGCAGCGCCGTCGGCAACGACCTCGTCGGGGTTCACGGACATGTTGGGCTGCTTGCCGGTCATGGTCTTGACGAGCTCCTGGACGGCGGGCATACGGGTGGAGCCGCCGACGAGGATGACCTCGGTCAGATCGGAGAGCTTAAGCTTGGCGTCGCGCAGGGCATTGGTGACAGGCTGCTTGCAGCGCTCGAGCAGGTCGCGGGTGATCTTCTCGAACTCGGCGCGGGTCAGCGTGTAGTTGAGGTGCAGCGGGCCGGACTGGTTCATGGTAATGAACGGCAGGTTGATGGTGGTCTGCTGGGCGGCGGAGAGCTCCTTCTTGGCGTTCTCGGCGGCCTCCTTCAGACGCTGCAGGGCCATGGGGTCCTGACGCAGGTCGACACCGTTCTCCTGCTGGAACTTATCGGCCATCCAGTCGATGACGCGCTGATCCCAGTCGTCGCCGCCCAGGTGGTTGTCGCCCGAGGTGGACAGAACCTCAAACACGCCGTCGGCGAGGTCGAGGATGGAGACATCGAAGGTGCCGCCGCCCAGGTCGAAGACCAGGATGCGCTGGTCGGTGCCCTGCTTGTCCAGGCCATAGGCCAAAGCAGCAGCGGTCGGCTCGTTGACGATACGCTTGACGTTGAGGCCGGCGATCTTGCCGGCGTCCTTGGTGGCCTGACGCTGGGCGTCGTTGAAGTAGGCCGGGACGGTGATGACGGCGTCGGTGACGGTCTCGCCCAGATACTTCTCGGCGTCGGCCTTCATCTTCGCGAGCGTCATGGCGCTCACCTGCTCGGCGGTGTAGTCCTTGCCCTCGATGTCGACGACGGCACGGCCGCCCTGGCCCTCCTTGACCTCATACGGCACGGTCTTGATCTCGGAGGTGCACTCGGAGTACTTGCGGCCCATGAAGCGCTTGATGGAGAACACGGTGTTCTTGGGGTTGGTGACAGCCTGGTTCTTAGCGGCCTTACCAACGACGCGGTCGCCGTCGGCACGGAAGCCCACAACGGACGGGGTGGTGCGGTCGCCCTCGGCGTTCACGATAATGGTCGGAGAACCGCCCTCGAGAACGGCCATAGCGGAGTTAGTAGTACCAAGGTCGATACCAAGAATCTTACTCATTAGAAATTCCCTCTCTCTTTTGCGTTCGCGCCGCCTCGACGATCTGTCGCGCGGCGCTTCGGCTTGTCTTTCAGGATGTAGTGTATCCCCTTATGGGCCGGAATATACAAAATCTAAGTCAATTCATATAAGATTTCTTATTGCTGAGAGTTTAGGTTCTTAAATGCGCAGGTAGACGCACTGTTTGAGTTCTCGGCAAATCTATCGAGATCTATGTAGAGATGGCTGAGGTTTGCGTCCGGGGGTGCCTGGGGGCCGTCTTGCGGAAAGCTCATCCCGGTTTGAGCGTGGATTCCGGGTCGCAGTTTCCGTCTGAAGGCTCAACCGGAAACCGTATCCCGTTTTGAGAGCTGATACCGGCTCGCATTTTCCGCTAGCGGGCCTAACCGGAAACTGCAACCCGTTTTTCGACAAAATAATGGGATGCGGTTTCCGCAAGCACGCTCAATCGCCCAATATTTCAAGTCACCTTTAGCTAACATTTGCGCAGCTCATCGGCCTCACCTGCATGTTTTTTAGTAAGCCGTGGCATACTCGGCGAACGGTATGAAGATGCCGGCCAGAGGGTATTGCAAACGGTCGCTCCCGTGGTATGTTTTTGCCCGAATCAAACCGGCGCGCATCGCCTGTAGCGTCGGTCAACAGAGAGGAAACTACCATGGCTCATCCCGTAATTGATGCCGACGAGTGCATCGCTTGTGGCGTTTGCGTCGACTCCTGCCCCGCTGGCGTTCTGGAGCTCCAGGACGTCGCTACCGTCGCTGACGAGGACTCCTGCGTCGCCTGTGGCGCTTGCCAGGACGCTTGCCCCGCTGGCGCGATCACCGAGATCGTCGAGGAGTAACAACTCCCCCACTTGCACACTCAAAAGTACACCGTGCACAAAAAAGGAGGCTTCCGCATCGCCGCGGAGGCCTCCTTTTGCATATGTGGGCAGTTGCGGTGGAATAGTTCCTGGCTCATTGCTTAGGTGCCGATTGTAGGAACTATTTCACCGCAACTTATAAAGACGGTGTCGGGCTAGGACAAATCATCCTCGTAGGGCATTAAATCGGCTAGGTAGCCTTTCTCCTTGAGCATGGCCTCGATCTCGTCGAGGGTTTGCTCGTCCTCCGCCGCGATGCGATGGAAGTGATA
The DNA here is from genome assembly GCA_900550195.1 of uncultured Collinsella sp. Classification (GTDB taxonomy): domain Bacteria; phylum Actinomycetota; class Coriobacteriia; order Coriobacteriales; family Coriobacteriaceae; genus Collinsella. The sequence continues at coordinate 86,850 of URRB01000005.1, read as the reverse complement.
GCCGCTTGTCACCGTCAGCAGTGGAAAACTCTTGCCGCTGGCAATACCCTCCAGATAGCGCTCGATATCGCGACGGTTGCGAATGTCCAGATCGGCTGTGATCTTGCCATACACGCGGTGATTGACGATCACGTTGAGAACGGCGCCTCCGGCGTCGACGATGCTCGTGAGCTCGTCACTTGCCTGCTCCACGCTATGGTGCACCTTGACCACGCGCGTGGGAACAGCCGGGCTGCCCGCCGCCTCCTGCAGCACGTAGCCGCGATTGGTGGCCACGATATCGTGCCCATCGGCGCGCAGCAGGGCGATGTCTTGCACGACAATCTGGCGGCTCACACCCACCTCACGAGCAAGCGCACTGCCCGAAACGGGCTCCTTGGCTCGCTCGAGCACGCCTATGATGGCACGGCGACGCTCGCGGGCGTCCATTATTTACCGTCCAGCAGACGCAGGTGCTTAAGCGAGAGGTCGAGAATCGGCGCAGAGTGCGTCAGCGCCCCCGAGCTAATAAAGTCAACGCCCAGGTCGGCGAGCGCGCGGATATTGCTGGCGTCCACGTTGCCCGAGCACTCGGTTTTGGCGCGACCGGCGATAAGCTCAATCGCAGCAGCCATGTCGTCGTGGGTCATGTTGTCGAACATGATGATGTCGGCGCCGGCCTCCACAGCCTCGCGCACCATGTCCAGGTTCTCGCACTCAATCTCGACCGTCGCGGTAAACGACGCATGAGCGCGCGCCATCTCGATCGCGCGCGTCACGCCACCGGCGGCATCGATGTGGTTGTCCTTGAGCATGACGGCCGTCGACAGGTTGTAGCGGTGGTTGCTGCCGCCGCCGATCTCGACCGCCGCCTTCTCAAACACGCGCATGCCCGGCGTGGTCTTGCGCGTGTCGACGAGCACGGTCTTGGTGCCCTCGAGCGCCGCGGCCATGCTGTGCGTGTAGGTAGCGATGCCGCTCATGCGCTGCAGGTAGTTGAGCGCCACGCGCTCGCCCGAAAGCAGCACGCGTGCATCGCCACGCACCTGCCCCACGTGGTCGCCGGCGTGAACCTCGTCACCGTCGGCAACATCAAACAGCACCGAGCTCTGCGGATCCAGCAACTCAAAGGTGCGGGCAAACACATCCAAGCCGGCGATGATGCCGTCGGCCTTGGCGATAAGCTCAACGGTAGCGGGACGCGCCGTGGGGCACACGCTCGCCGTGCTCACGTCCTCAAACGTGATGTCCTCGCGCAGAGCCTGCAGAATCAGATCATCGACGACGAGTTTCATGGTAATGGGATTCATGGTCTACTCCTCCACGGCCTGCGTGCCGGCGGCACGGGCCAGATCATCGATTGCCAGGGTGTCGGCGCTCAGGGCGCGATGACGGCCATCGAGCGCGGGATCGCCCGCCTGCTCCACGGCCAGCGACTCGCCGGTACGCATATACCACGCGGCGCGACGACCCCAGACCAGCGCCTCGAGCAGGCTGTTTGATGCAAGGCGATTCTTGCCGTGAACGCCGTTGCAGGCCGTCTCGCCCGCGGCGTAGAGCTCGGGCATCGAGGTGCGGCCGTCCTTGTCGACCCATACGCCGCCCATAAAGTAGTGCTGCGTGGGCGTGACGGGGATGGGCTCGTCCAGAATGTCGCGGCCGTCCTCCAGGCAGCGCGCGCGGATATTGGCAAAGTGCCCGGTCACCACGTCGCGCTCGACGGGTGCAAAGCTCAGCCACTCGTGCTCGGTACCGTCCTGCTTCATCTGCTCGCGAATAGCGGCGGCGACCACATCGCGCGGCTGAAGCTCGTCGGTAAAGCGCTCACCGGCGGCGTTGAGCAAAATCGCGCCCTCGCCGCGGCAGCTCTCGCTGATCAGGAAGGTGCGGCCCGGCTGCGGCGAGAACAGTCCCGTGGGGTGAATCTGCACGTAGTCCAAGTGCTCCATCTTAATGCCGTGCTCCTGAGCGATGTAGCAGGCATCGCCCGTGAGCTGCGGATAGTTGGTCGAGTGGTCATATACGCCACCGATGCCGCCCGTCGCCCACAGCGTGTGGCGGGCATGGATCTTAAACGGCTCGCCGGCATGCACGACCTCGGCGGCATTTGCCAGCTCGTCGGCGGGACGAACCGAGTTGTCCTCGTCCACGGAAACGGCGACGACACCGGCACACACCGTGGCGCCGTCACGTTCGCCCGTCAGGATGTCGGTCATGGCCACGTGCTCCAAAATCTGCACGTTATCCAGCTTGCGAACGGCCTGGAGCAGCTTGGTCGTAATCTCCTTGCCCGTAATGTCGGCATGGAAGGCAATGCGCGGACGGCTGTGCGCGCCCTCGCGGGTAAAATTGAGGCTGCCGTCGGCCTTGCGCTCAAAATCCACGCCCATCGCTAGCAGGTCGTTGATGACCGAGCGACTCGAGCGAATCATGATGTCGACGCTCTCGCGGCGGTTCTCGTAGTGGCCGGCGTGCATGGTGTCCTCAAAGAAGGCATCGTAGTCCGAGCCTTCGGGCAGCACGCAAATGCCGCCCTGTGCGAGCATCGAGTCGCACTCGTCGACCGCGCCCTTGGAGAGCATGATCACGCGCGCGCTCGTCGGCAGATTGAGGGCAGCGTATAGGCCCGCCACGCCGCAGCCGGCAATGACGACATCGCACTCCATGTCGGGGTATTGCTTGGTTTCCACAGGAATCCTCTCCCTTGTAATGTGACATAAGGGACCGCCCCTCATGTCACATTGTTCTAGCGTGCCGCGTACTCGAGCATGCGGTCGAGCGTGAGCTTGGCCTGGTCGGCAGCCTCGTCCGACACGCCGATCTGCACCTCGCCCTCTCCCGTCTCCAGGCAGCGCACGAGCTTTTCGAGCGTGATGAGATCCATGTTGACGCAGGTGGGCTGCACCACGGGGAAGTAGAACTTTTTGCCGGTGCCCTGGCAGCGGCGCTCGAGCTCGTAGAGCACGCCGCGGACCGTCACGATGATGAATTCGCTGGCGTCCGACTCCTCGGCATACTTGATGATGCCGGCGGTGGAGCCGATGTAGTCAGCCTCGGCCAGCACGTCGGCTTTGCACTCGGGATGCGCCAGTACGAGCGCGTCGGGATGCGCTTCCTGCGCGTCAACGATCTGCTCGACGGTGATGATGTGGTGGCGCGGGCAGTAGCCCTTGTTGAGGATGACGTGCTTTTGCGGCACCTGCTCGGCTACGAAGCGACCGAGGTTTTGGTCGGGAATGAACAGGACGTGCTGCTGCGGCAGTTCAGACACGATCTTGACGGCGTTGGAGCTGGTGACACACACATCACTCCAGCTCTTAATCTCAACCGTGGAGTTGACGTAGCACACCACGGCCAAGTCGTCGCCGTACTCGGCGCGCGCTGCATCAACCGTCTCGCGCTTGACCATGTGAGCCATGGGGCAGTCCGCGCCCGGCTCGGGCAACAGCACGGTCTTGGTGGGATTGAGCAGCTTGGCGCTCTCGCCCATAAACTCCACGCCGCACAGCACGATGGTCTGCTGCGGCAGGCTCTTGGCGAGCTTTGCCAGGTAGAAGCTGTCGCCGACGTAATCGGCCACAGCCTGGACCTCGGGTGCCACGTAATAGTGTGCCAGGATCACCGCGTCGCGTTGGGTTTTAAGTTGCTGAATGGCCTCGACGAGCTCTGCGGGCACCAATGCCGCGCGCTCCGTTGCCGTCGTTGCCGATGCCAGGCCGGCCGCGATATCGCGTGCAAGCTCCGATGCATCCATGTTCGCGCTCTGTGCCATCAAGGCCCCTCTCTTTTGGCGAATCTTGGGGCTTTAGTATGACACCTAGGTTTACAGATGACAAGACAGCTGTAAACCTAGGTGTAAAGTTGAAATAAAGATTCAATCATGCGGCAGGTCCATTTTCGAACTGGCAAGCTGAGGATAGCCGAGCTCTCGATAGCGCAGGAGGCATCTTTCGCCACCGCAATACCGCTCGGCGCGAGTTGCGCACCATGAGGCACGAACGGGCGCTCCCCCGCGAGCGGCACGCGCCCAATGTGGCAAAATCGAACTACTAAGGGGGCCCGAATGCTCAAGATTATTGCCTGCGACGATGACGTCGCTTTTCTAGATAGACTGCACCGGATGATCGACCGTTGGTCGACCGAGACGGGCACGGCGGTCGATGTTGCACTCGTCACGCGCGGCGAGGATCTGCTGGCACGCCATGCCGCATCGCGCGCCGACATTATCATGCTCGACATGATCATGCCGCTCGTCAACGACATGGACACCGCCCGCGAGCTGCGCCAATCCGATACCGCCGTGCGCTTGGTATTTCTGACCTCATCGCCCGAGTTCGCGCTTGAGTCCTACGAGGTCCGCGCCTTCGACTACCTGCTCAAACCCGTGACCTACGAGCGCGTGGCGCAACTGCTCGACGAGCTGTCGAGCCTGCGTCCGGCAACGATCGACGAACTCGTCATCAAGACGTCCTTTGGCTACCATGCCCTGCGCCTATCCGATATCGAATATGCCGAGGCTCGCAACAAGCACGTGGTCTTCCACCTGCGCGATGGCCGCGATATCGAGGCGCTCGAGCCGTTCCGCAGCATCGAGGACCGGCTGGCCCAAAACGCGACCTTCTTTAAGTGCCACCGCAGCTACCAGGTCAATCTGCGCAACATCGACCACTTTAACCGCACGGAAATCGTCATGCGCTCGGGCGCGTGCATACCGCTCGCGCGCAGCTGCAAGCAGGGATTCCAAGACGCCTACTTTGCGGTGCGGTTCGAGGGCGGGAGACGCTGATGCTTTCCTCGGCAGAACTGGTACTTTGGGCAATCCACCATGCGACGACGTTGCTCTTTGGCGTCTTTGCCTCGGCGGCGCTGTGCGGTGTCGAGATCAACGGCCGCCATTCGCTCGAGCTGGTGGGGGTCGGCGCCGTAACCGGATGTGCATTCGGCCTCGCCAATGCCGTCGGTGGTGAGCTGTTTGCCCGACAGGCCTATCCGCTCGTTGTGCATCTGCCGCTTGTCGTCTACTTGTGCGTACGCTATCGCCTGAGTCCGCTGCTCGCCATCCTGGGCGTTACCAGTGCCTACCTGAGCTGCCAGTTTAGCAACTGGGTGGGCATCGCCGCATTCGCCGCCACCGATTCACAGGTCGCGTACTACGTGGCGCGCATCATCACCACGCTCGGCGTCTTTGCCGTCTTGTTGCATTGGGCAAGCGAAATTGGCCCCCGCCTGGCGATCAAAAGCCCCACCGAGCTGGAGATTCTGCTCATCCTGCCGCTCGTCTACTACATCTTCGACTACGCCACCAACGTCTATACCACGCTCTTCCACTCGGGCTCGGTGGTAACCGTTGAGTTTTTGGCGTTCGCCCTCTGTGCCTTCTACCTTATGTTTCTTGCCGTCTACCTCCGTGAATACGAGGCAAAGGAAATCGCCGAGCGCGAGCGCTGGATGCTCGCGACCCGCGACAGTGCTGCCATCAAAGAGCTCGAAGCCTGGCGTCAGTCCGGACGCGAGCTCTCGATTCTCCGCCACGACATGCGCCACTACCTGCGCGGCCTGGCTACTCTGATCGAAGAGGGCAACACCGACGAGGCCCTCGCGCGCATTGATGATCTGTGCGATGCCAACGACCGCACCGCCGTACGCCGCTACTGTGCCAACGACACGGTCAACATTGCGCTCTCGTCGCTTTCCGCAGACATCAAAGCGCACGGCATCACCGCCGACCTGCGCGCCGCCGTGCCCGAAACCGTCCACGTGGGCGATGTCGATCTGTTCAGTGTGGTATCGAACGCCCTGGACAATGCCATCGCCGCGGCGAGCGCCGCCCCCGAGGGCAAGCGGTTTGTCGACCTGGACCTTCGCTGCGAAGACGGTCATCTTCTACTGCTGGTTTCCAACACGTTTGGCCGTGCGCCGCACATGGTCGATGGCATGCCCGTGGCTCAGCACACTGGGCACGGCTTTGGCACCAAGAGCATTATGCTTGCCGTCGAGCGCATGAACGGCAACTGCCAGTTCCGCATTAATGGCGACCGGTTTGAGCTGCGCGCCGTGATGTAGGGGCTGCCGCCAGCCTCGCTACAGCGGTGCAGCCGCCGGGGTCAGCTGCTTAATGTAGGCCCACATGCGCTGCTTGGCGGCCTTGTCGGTGAGCGCCGCCTCAAAACCGTCGAGCGCCAGCACGCGGCGCCCCTGCACGTGAGCGACCAGGCCGGGCTTAAGCATGGCGGTGTCAAAGTCATCAATTGCCACAAGCATATCGGCATAGGTCTCGCGCATGACATCGGCCGCACTGTTGTCCAGCAGCAGCACCGCCTCGGGGTCCAAGGTCTCCAGCGCCTCACGGAACAGCTCGCACGGCAGGGCCTCGCCCGCCGCGACCGCTCCGTCGCCCGCGCCGGCGACGCTTGCCAGCACGCAGAAATCCTCGGGGGCATATCCGATGGCGCCGAGCGCCTTGCGCAACGCGGCGCCATCCGCGCCGGCAGCCAGCTCGCCGCCCGAGCACTCGGCTTCATCCAAATCGCCTTTGACCAGCACAATCGGCGAGCACGCGTTGCCCGAGATGCGCACACCGCGACCCGCGAGCGATGCGAGCTCCTGCTCGGTCGCCTGGGCGATGGCTTCTTTTTTCTGGCTTTGTGACGTGGGCATGCGCTCTCCAATCGTTTGCGTGCCCACCATTATATAAAAGAGCCGCCCGCGAGTGGTTGCTTTACGAGCCGCTGGGTATAAGCACGGTCGTACTGAGTTTTACGCGGCCAAGCCGCGTCGCATTATGGAGGTCACCATGGCTGACATCAAGCAGATTACCCCCGAGAACTTCGACGCTATCGTCAACGATAGCCTGCCCGTACTGGTTGATTTTTGGGCCCCGTGGTGCGGCCCCTGCCGCTCGCTCTCGCCCATCGTAGACGAGGTCGCCGACGAACTGGCCGGCAAGCTGGCTGTGGCCAAGTGCAACGTCGATGACAACCAGGACCTGGCCATGAAGTTTGGCGTCATGAGCATCCCCACGCTGATCGTCTTTAAGAACGGCGAGGAGGTCGACCGCTCGGTCGGCGCCTTACCCAAGGCAAGGCTTCAGGCACTGCTGGAGAAACATCTGTAATACGCTTGTTACCTGTCTGCCGTCCATGAGCGGTTTCGCACCGCTCGCCGGAGCGCCAAACGCAAGGCATGCGACCACGGATAGTATGGTAGACACAAACAGCCCCCAGTGAACGGGTGCGGGTCAGACGGACTCGCACCCGTTTTCTTATGCGCCGGCGCCCAAGGCGGGCGTAGTAGAATCTGAACCACTGGATTGCCCCAAACATAAGGAGATTCCCATGCATGACGTTGGAATGAACATGAGCCAGCTTGCCATGAGCGTCAAGCAGGTCGACGACACCATTGAGCTCGCTCACGAGTGGAGCCATCAGCTGCTGCATGCGACCGAGAACTTTGACATGGAGCGCATTGGCGCCAAGCTCGAGGCCGCCATGTCTGCGCTGCACGAGGCGCACGATGCGCTCGAGGGCTACGAGGAGGCCATCGAGGCAGATCACAACTCCGTCGGCTCTGTAAAACTGGTGTAACGTGGCCGAGCACGAGCATGCGCACGATCACGGTGCGGACGACGATGCGAGCTGCCGCTGCAGCGGCCCCAGCTCCGAGCTGGTCCGCTTTTCGGTCACCGCGCCCGACGGCCTGCTGCGCCGCTTTGACGAGCAGATCGCGCGCCGCGGTGACGTGGCCAACCGATCCGAGGCCGTACGCGATCTGATTCGCGCATCGATTGCCAAGGAGCAGATGCGCACGCCCGACGAGCAGGTTATCGGTTCGCTCACCATGATCTATGACCACCATACCGGCGATTTGACGCGCCGTCTGGACGAGGTGCAGCACGACTACACCGACGAGATTGTCTCGACCATGCACGTGCATCTGGACCACCACAACTGCTTGGAGATTCTGGCGCTCAAGGGTCGCGGCAAACGCGTCTACGAGCTGGCGGACCGTCTGCTGGGGCTGCGCGGCGTTAAGCACGGCGAGCTCACCTGCGCCGCCACCAAGCAAAGCCTGGGGCTCTAACAGCACACACTTCAATGAAGGGGAGCCACATGCGGCATGCGCATATTCATGTGACGGGCATTGTGCAGGGCGTTGGCATGCGACCATTTGTGTATCGCGAGGCTATGGCGCATGGCATTTGCGGCTGGGTGCTCAACGCGGGCGATGGCGTGCACATCGAGGCGCATGCTTCGGTCGAGGCACTCGACGGCTTTGTCACCGCGCTGTCGGAGCACGCGCCCGCCGCGGCCCGCGTTGAGCATGTCGCTGTTGCAGACCTGGAGCCCGACACTTGGGATGCCGACGATGAGCAGGCCTTTCGCATCGTAGCGTCGCAGGATCAGACCATGCACACGACGCTCATCTCCCCCGATATCGCCACCTGTGACGACTGTCTGCGCGAACTGTTCGACCCCGCCGACCGACGCTTTCACTACCCCTTTATCAACTGCACCAACTGCGGGCCGCGCTTTACCATCATCCGGTCGCTGCCTTATGACCGAGCGGCCACGTCGATGGATTGCTTTCCCATGTGCCCCGAGTGCGCCGCAGAGTATGGCGACCCGCTTGACCGGCGCTTTCATGCGCAGCCCGATGCCTGCTTTGACTGCGGGCCACATATTACCTGGCGCGAGGCGGCGGGCGACATGGGGCTCGAAGGCCCGGGGGCGACGCCAGCCGTCGGCAGCACGCGCGAAACCAGCGATGCCATTATCGACCGCTGTGTCGAGCTGCTGGCCAGCGGCGGTATTGTCGCCATCAAGGGCCTGGGCGGATTCCATCTGGCCTGCAACGCCGCCAATGAGCAGGCGGTGGTCGAGCTGCGCCGTCGCAAGCGCCGCAGCAACAAGCCGCTTGCCGTTATGGTGCGCAGCCTTGCCGATACTGAACGCCTGTGCCATGTCGATGATGCCGAGCGTGGCTTGCTAACCGGCAGCATCCGCCCCATCGTGCTGTTGCGCCGGCGTGCTGTTGGCGAGGGAGATTCCCCCGACGCCCTTACACTCGCGCCATCCGTCGCGCACGATTTACCCGAGCTCGGCGTCATGCTCCCCTACACCCCGCTTCAACATTTACTGCTCGCCGCGGCCGCGTCGCATGACATGCACGCGCTGGTCATGACCAGCGGAAACCTGAGCGAGGAACCTATCGAAACTGATGACGGCCTCGCTTGGGAACACCTCGTTGCCCCCGGCATCGCCGATGCGCTGCTCGGCAACGACCGCGCGATCCTCTCGCGCTACGACGACTCCGTGGTACGTGTGGTCGACGGCACCGTCATGCCCGTGCGTCGCGCACGCGGATATGCGCCGCAGCCGCTGCCGTTGCCAGCGCTCGACGGCACTGCACCCTGCGTGCTCGCCTGCGGCCCACAGCAAAAGGCAACGATCGCATTCACACGCGAGGATGCGAACGGCGAGGCGGCCTGTTTTGTGTCGCAGCATATTGGCGATGTTGAAAACGGCGAGACCTTCGATGCTTGGAACGCCGCACGCTCGCGTCTGGAAAACCTCTTTGACCTGGCGCCTACCGCCCTGGCATGCGACATGCATCCCAGCTATCTATCGAGCCAGTGGGCGCGTGAGCAGGCGCGAAAATGCAATCTGCCGCTCGTCGAGGTGCAGCACCATCATGCGCATATCGTGAGCGTAATGGCCGAGGCCATCGCCGCGGGCCAGCTTACAACCGACGCGCGCGTCCTTGGCATCGCCTTTGACGGCACTGGCGCCGGCACCGACGGAACCATTTGGGGCGGCGAGTTCCTCGTCGCCGGCCTTGCCGATTTTGAACGCGCCGCCCACCTGCACACCTGGGCGCTTCCCGGCGGTGCCGCATCCGTGCACGATGCCCGCCGCAATGCCTTTGCCCTGCTGAGCGAGCTCGGTCTGCTCGAGCACCCGGGCGCCGCGGGGCTATTGGGCACCCTTGACGAGCAGACGCGCAGCATCACGGCTACGATGATCGAGCGGAACATCAACAGCCCACGCACGAGCAGCATGGGGCGTCTCTTTGACGCCGCCGCTGCAGTTTTGGGCATTTGCGGGCAGGCAACCTACGAAGGCGAGCCCGCCATCGAACTCGAAGCCGCCGCCTGGCGCGCGCTCGGCAGTAAGCCCGTTCGTCTCGACGGCAATCATACAGGCGTGTTCACGTCTGCCGACGACTCCCCCATCTTGGACCCCCAACCGCTCATCGAAGCTCTTCTGAATGGAATCGAGGCAGGCGCGCCGGCCGACAGGCTCGCCCTCGGGTTTCACATCGCCATTACGCACGCTACGACCCACATCGCGTGCGAGATCTGTGATCGCGAAGGCATCGATACCGTCGCGCTCTCGGGCGGTGTGTTCATGAACCGGCTTTTGCTTCAGCTCCTTACCCACGAACTCAAAGACGCCGGCCTTGCCGTCTTGGTCCCCCACACTGTGCCCGTCAACGACGGCTGCATCGCCTACGGTCAGGCGGCTGTCGCGCGCGCTCGTCTTGCGCAGATCGCATCGCAATAGCTCGCCCTCGCACGCCGCCGCGCTCAACCGTCTCACAGCTGTAACGCGTTTGCTCGCGACTCCCGCGAGCGTTACCATCATCTGATGGGTAATTAGGCGCCTATCCAGCGCAAAACGTATAAAAGAGGAACATTATGTGCCTTGCCGTTCCCGGTAAAGTAGTCAAACGCGACGACGACCTTAAGGCGACCGTCGACATGATGGGCATCGAGCGCCCCGTTTCGCTGCGCCTCGTGCCGACGGCGCAGGTAGGCGACTATATTCTCGTGCACGCCGGCTTTGGCATTCAGATTGTCGACGAGCAGGAAGCCCAAGAGACACTCGAGCTCGTCAATACCATGACCGAGCTGGCCGAAGAAGACCAGCTGGCCAGCAACCCGGCCGAGGCATACTAGTGGTGGCCGGACAGCCGGCTCGCTCCGGTATCGACTTTTCGGCATTTCGCGATTCCAAGCTGGCCCGCGAGCTCATCGAACGCATCCGTGAACTCGTCGGCGACCGCACCATCAACCTTATGGAAGTCTGCGGCACGCACACCGTGAGCATCGGCCGCTATGGCTTTCGCTCCATTATGCCGGCCGGGCTCAAGCTGCTGAGCGGCCCGGGTTGCCCCGTCTGCGTTACCGCCAACCGCGACATCGACCATGCAATCGCGCTCGCCAACATAGACGGCGCCATCATCACCACCTTTGGCGACATGATGCGCGTGCCCGGATCGTCTACCTCGCTCGCCGCGCAAAAGGCGGCAGGGTGCGACATTCGCATCGTCTACTCCCCGCTCGACGCGCTCGATATTGCCGAGCAAAACCCCGACCGACCGGTCATCTTTATGGGTGTGGGCTTTGAGACCACAACGCCCACCATCGCCGCCGCCATCCTGGAGGCAGACGCGCGCGGGCTGCAGAACTTCTCGGTCTACTGCGCCCATAAGACCACGCCGCCGGCGCTGCGCGCCATCGCCAACGATCCCGAGACCACTATCGACGGCTTTATCCTTCCGGGGCACGTCGCCACCATCACGGGCTTGACGCCCTTTGGCTTTTTGGTCGACGAGTTTAAGACCCCAGGCGTGGTAACGGGATTTGAACCGGTCGACATCTTGCAGGGCATCTGTATGCTGGTCCAGATGGTTGTCGAGAACAAGCCGGCGATCGACAACGCCTACCGCCGTGGCGTCAACGCAGACGGTAACCCCGTGGCGCGCCAGCTGGTCGAGCAGGTGTTTGAGCCATGCGACACCACGTGGCGCGGGCTGGGGCCGATTGCCAGCTCGGGCCTTTCCATCCGCCCTGAGTTCTCATGCTTTGATGCGCGCGCCCGCTTCGATGTGCCCGTTGAGGCGACGGTCGAGCCACGCGGGTGCCGCTGCGGCGACGTGCTGCGCGGCGCCATCACGCCGAGCGACTGCCCGTTGTTTGGCCGCACCTGCACGCCCGAGCACCCCGTCGGCCCGTGCATGGTGAGCTCCGAAGGCAGCTGCGCGGCGTACTTTAGATACCACGGCTGATGGGTTCCGCCGTTCTAACGAACGGCGGACCGGTCGACGCTGCGCCTCACCCATATAATTCCACCCACGATTGGAGTTTTCGATATGTCCCGTACTGCCACCGATAGCACTGTCCTGCTGGGCCACGGCTCCGGCGGCCAGATGATGAAGCGCATTATCGATGAGGTCTTTTTGGATGCCTTTGGGTCGCCCGAGCTGCTCGAAGGCAACGATGCCGGCGTGGCCGCGCTGCCCGAGAGCGGGCGCATCGCCATGTCGACCGACAGCTTTGTGGTCTCGCCGCAGTTCTTCCCCGGTGGCAACATCGGCCGCCTCGCCGTGTGCGGAACCGTCAACGATGTCGCGACCTCGGGCGCCAACGTGCGCTACCTATCGTGCGGCTTTATCCTCGAAGAGGGCTATCCCATGGATAAGCTCCGCCAGATTGTGCAGACGATGGCCGAAACGGCGCGCGAGGCGGGCGTGTCCATAATCACGGGCGACACCAAGGTGGTCGAGCGCGGCGGGGCCGACGGCGTCTATATCAATACCGCCGGCGTGGGCGAGGTTCCCACGGGCGTAGCGCTCAGCGGCGCCAACTGCCAATCCGGTGATGTCATTCTGGTATCGGGTACGCTAGGCGACCACGGCATCGCCATCATGAGCCAACGCGAGGGCCTGGCGTTTTCGAGCACGATCGAAAGCGACGCCGCGCCGCTCAACCACCTGATTGCCGACGTTTTGGCCGCGGCGCCCGGCACGCGTTGCTTTCGCGACCCCACGCGCGGTGGCCTGGCGTCCACACTCAACGAGTTTGCCCAGGCCAGCGGTGTTGCCATGGAGGTCGACGAAGATGCCGTGCCCGTGCGTCCCGACGTGCAGGCCGCCTGCGAAATGCTCGGCTACGATGTGCTGCAGGTGGCAAACGAGGGCAAGATGGTCGCCGTCGTGCCGGCCGAGCAAGCCGATGCCGCGCTGAGCGCCATGCGCGCCGCCCGCTACGGCGAGAATGCCGCCATCATCGGTCGCGTGCTGCCGCTTGCCGAGGGTGCCCGCCCCGCCGTGCGCGTGCGCACCGGCTGGGGCTCGACCCGCATCCTCGACATGCTCGTGGGAGAGCAGCTGCCGAGGATTTGCTAACGACAAAGGCTCAGGGCTATTAAAGATATTCAGATTCCAAACATGCCCGGCACGCATGCCCAGTATCATGGGGTGCGTTTTACAACTCAAGCGGCAGGAGCACCCATGGCAGCAGCTTTTTCCCATGCGATCTTTGACCTGGACGGCACCATTCTCAACACGCTCGAGGACCTGGCGGCCGCCGGCAACCATACCTGCGAGATGCACGGCTGGCCCACGTTTGCCGTAGACGAGTACCGCTACAAGGTGGGAAACGGCATGCTCAAGCTGGTCGAGCGCTTTATGCCCGCCGAGTATGCGGGCGACGGCCGTATGTTTGAGCAGACGCTTGCCGAGTTTAGGGCTTATTACGGCGAGCACAAGGAAGACCACACCGCACCGTACGCCGGTACGATCGAGATGCTCGACCGCCTGCGCGTCGCGGGCGTGCAGCTTGCCGTGCTCACCAACAAGGACCATGTCTCGGCCGCTCCGCTTATCGAGAAGTATTTTGGTTCCGAGCGCTTTGCGCTGGTGCAGGGCCGCGTCGACGCGTTTCCTCCCAAGCCCGAGGCGCCTGTTACGCTGCATGTGATGAAAGAGCTAGGCGCCGACCCGGCAACCACACTCTATGTGGGCGATTCCAATGTCGATGTTTTGACCGGCCACAACGCTGGCCTTAAGAGTGCGGGCGTCAGCTGGGGCTTCCGCGGCCGCGCAGAGCTGGAGTCCGCCGGCGCCGACTACGTGGTGGACACCCAGGACGAGCTCGCGGCGCTGATTCTGGGCGAGTAGCGGGGCTGTCGCTCAACACGGCTGCATAGATTCTGTCGCGCGGAAAGTAGTCGTTGGGGACATTCTTAAACGACTAGTCAAACAAGAACGTCCCCAACGACTAGTCATTTAAGAACGTCCCCAATGACTGCCATGGCAACGCCGATGTTTCGGCAATGACAGCGAGCGGGCACCAGAGCGAACAAATTGGCATGAAAAGAGGACGGCATAGACCTTCTGGTCATGCCGTCCTCTTTGAATGACAAGTTGTCGCTCTGGTGCCCGCGCAGCGTCGAGCAGTTACGGCGTTTGGTAAAACGCCGTAACAAACTACCGCGTAACTCCCCTAGCTCAGCATTGCATCCATCATCTCGGAGTTGACGGAGTCGTCGGCAGACCACTCGCCGTCATCGTTGCAGGTGTACTTGAAGATAACCGTGGTCTTCCTGGGCTCGGTGGCCTTGGTCACATCGACCATCACCTGGCCGGCCATCTTGTACAGCTCGTCATCGGAAGGAACCGTATCAAGCGCGGCGACCTTCTCCTGATACTGGGTGGAGAAGTCCTCGACGATCTTGTTCATGGACTTGCAGGTGATGGAGACCTCGGCGGTCGCGACACCCTTGTCCTCGTCGACCGTCACGTCGCCGATCTCGTAATCAAAACCCTCGAGATAGGTCTTGGCATACTCCTTGGGATCGATGCCCAGCTGCTCGAACTCGTCGCCCGAAGCCTCTTCCAGACCAGAGAGGAAATCGTCGCCACCGTTTTTGACCTCATCGAACTGAGTCGTAAGGTCCTCGGTGATGAGCTCTTCGATCGAGGGGCCTCCGCAGCCGGAAAGCACGACCACACATGCAACCAAAACGGCCATGAGGGGCGCAAGCAGCAGCTTCTTTTTCATGATGTTCCTCCCAATGAGCGGCACCGCGCTTCCCAGACACGGCGCACGTTGTGATAGTAAGCACATACTATCCACTTATGAACACCCTCGGCAGCACGAAGGCGCGGTCGGTTCGTTTTAACGTCCGAACGGTCTGCGAGTCCGCTCAGCGTGCAATAAAACGCATCCGTACCGTGCAATAAAAAAGGGTGGCCGGATAATCCGACCACCCTTAGACATTATGCGATGCCGCGATTTACTTGCGGACAACCTTGACGATGGCATCGCCGGCGGCGACAGCGGAATCAGCCTCGACGGCGAGCTCGACATCGGCGAACTCGGCGGTGTTGGACACGGCCACGACGACGCAGTCCTTGTAACCGGCAGCGGCAATCTTGGCGCGGTCGATCTTGAGCATGGGCTGGCCGGCCTTCACGACGTCGTCGGCCTTGACGAAGCCCTCGAAGCCGTCGCCGTTCATGTTGACGGTATCGACGCCAACGTGCACCAGGACCTCGATGCCGCTATCGGACTGCAGGCCCACGGCGTGACCCATGGTGACGGTCACCTTGCCGTCGCAGGGGGCATAGACCAGATCGTCCTCGGGCCACACGGCGCAGCCCTTGCCCAGGACCTCGCCACCAAAGACGGGATCGGGCACATCGGCCATCTTGATGACCTTGCCCTTGACGGGCGAGCACAGCACGTCGGCGCCGGCAGAAGCAGAAATGGAGGCAGGAGCAGCGGCAGCCGCGGGCTCAGCCTTCTTCTTGAACATGTCAAACAGACCCATACGTTTTCTCCTCTTGATTAAGCGCAACGTAGTGCGCATGCCTATGGTGATTATAGTGCCAATTGGACCAAAACTAAGGTGGGGAGTCGAATCGAAAACTCTGCCGACGTCTTTGTCCATCGGCACCCGTTTTGTTGATTAACCCTCGATGAGCCCCAGGCGCACGAAGGCGTTCCAGATGCCGTCGTCGTCGACATTCGTGGTCACGAAATCGGCCGCCGGTCCGGCGTTCGTCAGAACGCCGGAACTCAATCGCCGGAACTCAATTAATCCAAGCCCTCGGTGCCGTTGGACTCGATGATCTTCTGGTATGCGAAGAAGCTGTCCTTGCGGCGGCGCTCGTAGGTGCCGGTGCCGTCGTCGTACTTATCGACGTGGATGAAGCCGTAGCGCTTGCGCATCTCGCCGGTGCCGGCGGACACCAGGTCGATGGGGCCCCACCAGGTGTAGGCGATCAGGTCGACGCCGTCGGCAATGGCCTCGCCCATGGCCTTGATGTGGCTCTGCAGATAGGCGATACGGTACGGATCGTGAATGGAGCCTTCCTCCTCGACCTCGTCGTAGGCGCCCATGCCGTTCTCGACCACCATCAGCGGAATCTCGTAACGGGCGTAGATCTCGTTGAGGGCGATGCGCAGGCCCAGCGGGTCGATCTGCCAACCCCAGTCGGTGGACTCCAGGTAGGGATTCTTGCCGCCAAAGGTCATGTTGCCCTCGGTCATCTCGTGGTCCTTGTGGGTGCCCACGGTGCCGGACATGTAGTAGCTAAAGGTGTAGAAATCGACCTTGCCGTCGGCGATATCCTGCAGGTCGCCGTCCTCCATCGCGAGCTCAACATCGTTCTCGGCCCAGAAGCGCTTGGCGTAGAACGGGTACTTGCCGCGCACCTGCACGTCGGAGCAGTACCAGTTCATGGAGTTCATCTGCCGCTGCGTGGCGAATACGTCGACCGGATCGCACGTGGCGGCATAGGAAAGGATGAAGCAATCCATGTTGCCCATCTTGAACTGCGGGTAGTGCTCGTGAGCGTAGCGCACGACGCGGCCGCTCGCCACAAACTGGTGATGCAGGGCCTGGTAGCGCTGCTGAGCGGTGGTCTTGATGGCGCTTGCCGGGCCCTCGAAGCCCTGGATCAGGCCGGTCTCCATCATGGCGCCCATGTCCATGGTGCCGCAGTTGATCTCATTGAAGGTGAGCCAGAACTTCACCTTGTCCTGATAGCGGTCGAAGACGGTCTGGCAATACTTCTCAAAGAAGCCGATGAGCTCTCGGCTTGCCCAGCCGTTGTACTTCTCGACCAGGTGATAGGGCATCTCGTAGTGCGAGAGGGTCACGAGCGGCTCGATGTTGTGGGCGCGCAGGCAGTCGAAGACGCGATCGTAGAAGGCGAGGCCGGCCTCGTTGGGCTCGGCATCGTCGCCGTTGGGGAAGATGCGGCTCCAAGAGATGGACATGCGGAACATGTTGAAGCCCATCTCGGCGAACAGCGCGATGTCCTCCTCGTAGTGATGGTAGAAATCGATGCCGTCATGGTTGGGATAGAAGCGGTTGGGATCGATGTCGATCGTAATCTGACGCGGCTCCTTGTAGCTGCCGCCCAGGAAATGGTCGTCGACGGAAGCGCCGCGGCCGTCCACGTTCCAAGCGCCCTCAAACTGGTTGGCGGCGGTGGCGCCACCCCAATAGAAACCCTCGGGGAACTTGATGTTTGCCATGAGCATCTCCTTTGCATCGCGGGTCGATAAGCCGAGTATCGCCCACGCGCGGGGAATGCGGGAGCGGCCGCGCCAAACCCGACACTTCTTTTCGCGCCCGCGGCCTGCCGCCGTCCCGCCCCTGACACTTCCTGATACCCGCCAAAAAGGGACAGGTTTATTTTGGTAGGTTTTATCTGGGCAAACGCTGACGATAGGCCGCCGGCGTGCAGCCATAACGCTCGGCAAACTTTTTGTAGAAGAAGCTCATGTTGGCATAACCCGCCTCGCGCGCGGCCGCCTCTGCCGTGGCGCCGGCGTCGAGCAGTGCCGCTGCGCGCGCCAGGCGGCTCTCTTGCACGAGCTGCATGAATGTGCGTCCTGTCTGACGCTTGAGTAGGGCGCTTGCGTAGTTGGGGCTCAGGCGCAGGTGGCGGGCTAGGTCCTCGAGGGTACAGTCGCAAGCGTGACGCTCGATGTAGCCCATGGCAGCCGCGACCTGTGCCGACGGCAGCGCGGGCATGTCGGTTTGCAACAGCGTCGCCTCGTAGCTTTGCATGAGCTCAACCAGCAGCAGCTCGAACAGTCTCGAGACAATCTGGGGGCTCGCAGCCGTTGGCTCCAGGCGCTCGCAGAGCATCTCCTGCATGTAACGGCGCACGCGACGGCTGTTGCCCGTGTGGAAATGCACGTGACCGCGGTGGTCGGTTTCATCGTTGAGGGCATTGAGCAGGAAGCGCGACACCGCGCTTGTGGGCGAAAGGCTTTGCTCCAGGCTGCGGCTGAGCATTGGCCGCGAGATGATGACGCTCAGCATAATGTCGTGCTCGCCGAGCTCGCCTACAGCATGCGGGCAGGCGGCATCGAGCAAGAGGACCTCGTTTTGAGCAAGCATGAGCGCCGCACCATTGACGATTTGCGGCGCTCGCCCTCGATAGACATAGCTGATTTCGACATAATCGTGCACGTGTTCCGGCACAGGATTAAAGCGCGAGTTGCGAACAATCGATAGACCTTCGGGCATGCCTTCTTGGTGCAGAGCGAGCGTTGGGTTGCCGATTTTACGGATATGCCGACCATCGACATCTGCTTGACTACCTTGACCGAGTACATCGCTCCAGTCGTAACGGGCGCCCGCGCGATAGGCTCGCTCACTGTCGGTTAGCTCAAGCAGCAGGTTATCCAGATGTGTGAGCTCCATAGTGCTCCTATCGTTGATTCGGTCATATTCTGCCGTGGTTTTGATATTAGCAGGGCGGCGCGCTCGGCGTACTCTGACTTCAATGGATTTGAAAGGCTGGTTTTGGAGGAGCGTATATGGCGGCGTATTTTGAGCAGGTGCTTGGCGGCACCCACGACAACCATGTACTTCCGTTCTTGTGGCTCAAGGGCGAGGTGCGCGAGACGATTACCGAGTATTTGGAGCAGATTGCCGGGGCCGACATCCGCGAGGTTTGCCTGGAATCGCGCACGCATCCCGATTTCTGTCGCGACGGCTGGTGGTCTGACCTGCGCTTTATCATCGGCGAGTGCAAGCGCCTGGGGTTAAAGATCTGGCTGCTCGACGACGCCCACTTCCCCACAGGCTATGCCAACGGCGCGCTTGCGGGCGATGGCGTCGACCCTGCGCTCAAGAAGACCGTGCTCAAGCATCGCACGGTTACGGTTGTCGGCCCTCAGCCGTCCACGACTATCAAACTCGGTAACCTGATGGATCCCACGGAGCGTTTTGTGGGCGCGGCGGTTTTCGATGCCGCCGGCGCGCCGCTCGGTCTTGAGTTCGCTGTTGAGGAAAGCGACGACGGCACCCCTGCCCGCCTGCGTTTTGACGCCCCCACCGGCGTCACCACGATCGGGCTGTACGTCATCAGCCAAAAGACCGGCTTTCGCGACGAGTACATCAACATGGTCGATGCCGCCTCGTGCCGCGTGTTGATCGACGCCGTCTACGAACCAACGTTTGAGCATCTGGGCGACGAGTTCGGCAAGACCATCCTGGGCTTTTTCACCGACGAACCCGGCTTTATGAACGAAAAGGGCACTACGCTTGACGACACCTCTACCAGCAGCTTTATCGGGCGCAACGACCTGGCACTGCCCTGGTCGGACGAGCTCGCCCGCCGCCTGCGCGATGCGCTTGGCGAGAATTGGCTTGCCAAGTTGCACGGCCTTTGGACGCGCGAGGCAAACGGCGCCCAGATCCGTCACGCCTACATGGATATTGCCACGCAGCTCTACCGCATGTGCTTTGACGAGCAGATCGGCGACTGGTGCCGCACGCACGGCGTTATGCACATTGGCCACGTGATCGAGGACAAGAGTTGCCACACGCGCCTGGGCCAGGGCGCCGGACATTACTTCCGCGCGGTCGCGGGGCAGGACATGGCCGGCGTCGACGTGGTCATCAATCAGCTTGCCCCCGGAATTGACCGCGGGCGCTACAGCTATTTCCACGGCGCATGGAACATGGAGTTCTTTACGTACGCGCTTGCTAAGTTGGGCTCTTCGGCCGCGCGCCTCGACCCCAAAAAGCAGGGGCGCTGCATGGCCGAGGTCTTTGGCGCCTTTGGCTGGCACGAGGGTCTGCGCGAGATGAAATGGATTGCCGACCATATGCTCGTCCGCGGTATTAACTGGTTTACGCCGCACGCGTTTAGCATGGCGTCCTTCCCCGACTGGGACTGCCCGCCGCACTTTTACGCACACGGCAACAACCCGCAGTGGCCGCACTTTGGCCAGCTCATGCGCTATATGAATCGCACGGCGACACTCCTTTCGGGAGGCGCTGCCGCTCGCCCCGTCGCCATCCTGTACCATGCCGATGCCGAATGGGCCGGCAACGCCATGCCCATCGAGTGCGTGGCAGCCGAGCTCACGCGCGCGCAGATCGACTTTGATTTTGTGCCGGCAGAGGCTTTTGAGGATGAGGGGCGCTACGAGGTCTCGATTGCCGATGGAACGCTTGCCGTCAATGGCTGCCGCTACCAGGCGTTTGTCATGCCCGGGGCTTCGTTTATTGGTGCTGCCACAGCACGGGCCGTGGGGCGCATGATTGCCGCGGGGGTTATGGTGCTTGCCGTCGACGAGGTGCCCGGCGCGCTTTACGACGCGGATGGCGCGGCCGAGCTGAGCGGCCTTGCCGCGACCCCGCTTGCCGACGTGGCGGCCGCGCTTGCACGCGCAGGGCTGCAGACCGTTGTGACCGATACGCCGCAGCCCTGGCTACGCGCGCTTCGCTACGAGCGGGCGGGCGAGACCTATGTGATGCTAGTCAACGAGCATCCACGTGAGAGCATTCACTGCACGGTTGCACTTGCGCAAGGCGAGCGCCTGCGCAGCACGTGTCTCGACCTGCTGAACGGTACCGAGTCCGTTGCGTTTGACGGCGTGTTGGAGCTGGCGCCCTTCGAGAGCTGCGTTGTTGTTCTGGGAACGGGCGACGAGGTCGGACTCGACGGCAGGGCGAACACGAATGCGGATGATGCGGCTTGCCTGAGCATCGACGGACCGTGGACCGTTGCCCTCTCCCCTGCCAGCAGCGATGGAACCTTTGGCGAGCCGCAAAAGCTCGAGCAGCTGTGCGACCTCACGGCCGAGCAGTTCGCCGGCACCTGCGGCACGTTCCGCTATCGCACGTCGTTCGAGCTGACCGACGACCTCGCCCACACCGCCATTGACCTAGGGGATGTCTACGAAGTCGCAACACTCACGCTCGACGGACAAACGCTCGGCACGCGCATCTGCCCGCCCTATCGCTTTGCGACAGGCGCGCTTGCCGCCGGCACGCACGAGCTCACCATCGATGTCATCAACACGCTCGACCATGCGATTCCCGACATCTTCGCCCTCACCGAGCCCGTCGCGCCCAGCGGTGTCCTCGGCCCCGTTACCCTTCGCGGGCAAAACCTGCCAAAATAAACCTGTCCCCTTTTGGTCGGTTTAGTGAGCGCGGGAGTTCGAATGGATATCAAACGCAAGATTTCCGAGGCGCAGGGCCTTACCCCCACCGAACAGCAGCTCGGCATCTCGGCCCTTGCCATGGGCGAAGACATCCGAGGGCTCTCCATTAAGGAGTTTGCTGCCCGCGCCAACGTTTCGGTCGCGAGCGTGCACCGCTTTTGCAAAAAGCTCGGCCTCGAGGGCTTTAAGGACCTCAAGGTCGAGCTCATCCGCCTGGCGACCGAGGCGGGCAACCGCCGCGACGTGGATATCAACTTTCCCTTCGATGCCACGTCCACGCCTGCACAGGTTATGGAACGCATGGAAGGGCTCTACCAGACCACGTTGGCCGAGACGCAGGAGATGCTCGACCCCGCGCAGCTCGACCACGCCGCCAAACTTATCGCGAACGCCCGACAGGTCGACATCTATACGGGCTCGCACAACCTCTACCCAGCGGGAATGTTCCGCGACCGCCTGCTCTCCGCCGGAAAAAGCGCGACGTGCTACGACGGCATCGAAGCTCAGGTGCGCACGGCACTCGCCTCGGACCCCGACCATGCGGCCATCGTCATCTCCTACAGCGGCCTTGCGCCCAATTTAAAGGAAATCTTGCCGATCCTCAGCAGTCGCCATGTCCCCGTCGTTGTCATCGGCACGCCATACTGCGCGCGCCTGCACCCCGGCTTTGCCGCCTACCTCACAGTGAGCGACCACGAAAGCATGACGCACCGCATCACGCAGTTTGCCAGCCACATCGCCGTGCAATACGTGCTCGATTCACTCTACAGCAGCTACTTCGCCAAAGACTACGCCCGCTGCTCCGAATTCCTAGAGCGCTCGTTCCCCTACACCCGCCTCCCGGGACTCAGGTAGCAGCGAGCGTGGATTTTCGGACGCTCACTCGATGAGAGTGGATAATCTCCCACTTTGAGCCCCCACACGGGCCAAAAACGGAAGATTATCCACGCTCATTTTTGGTGGAAAGGTAGCTAATTTGGGGCGGGCTATTTTGACTACTTTCGCATGTAAAGCAGTCAAAATAGCCCGCCCCAAATTAGCTGCCCAACGGCAACGCCGATGTTTTGGTACCGACAGCGAAAACGCCCCTAAGCGAGCAAGGTGCCTTGAAAGAGGAGGGCATAGGCCTTCTGGCCATGCCCGACGATTGAAAGGCAGATTGCCGCTTAGGGGCGTTTGCAGCGTCGAGCCGTTACGCGGTTTGGAAAACCGCGTAACTACTCCCGTGCTCCGTACTGCTCGTAGTAGGCGTCGATGGCGGTCTTGAGCTCGTCGTCGATGACGACCTTGCCGTCGATCTCGTGGTTGTAGAGGGTCTCGATGACCTCGGCCATGGAGACGATGCTCGCGACGGGGAAACCGTACTTGGCCTCGATCTCCTTCTGCGCGGTGGTCACGCCACCCTTGCCGACCTCCATGCGGTTGAGGGAAACGATCAGGCCCTTAATCTCGACATCGGCGGCAGCCTTGACCTTGGGATAGGTCTCGTCGATGGACTTGCCGCTGGTGGTGACGTCCTCGACCATGATCACGCGGTCGCCGTCCTGGGGCTCGTAGCCCAGCAGGTTGCCCTTGTCGGCGCCGTGGTCCTTGGCCTCCTTGCGGTCGCAGCAGTACTTGACCTCCTTGCCGTACAGCTCGTGGTAGGCAATGGCGGTCACGACGGCCAGCGGAATGCCCTTGTAGGCAGGCCCGAACAGCACGTCAAAGTCGTCGCCAAAGTTATCGTGGATGGCCTGGGCATAATACTCGCCCAGCTTCTTGAGCTGATAGCCCGTCACGTAGGCGCCGGCGTTCATAAAGAACGGGGACTGACGGCCGCTCTTAAGCGTAAAGCTGCCGAACTTAAGAACGTCGGACTCGACCATAAACTTGATGAACTCTTGCTTGTAAGCCTCCATGCGGGCTCCTCTCGTAATCGCGTACGTGTTTCACAGTTTAGCGCAGGTAGGACGTCGATGCGGGCGCGCTTTGAAGCCATGGCGCTCTGTAAGGGCTTTGTCAGGGGCGATGATTTTCCGAACAATGGGGTTGACACGTCAAACCCCCTCGTCAAAAATACCGGCGGATTGAAACGGGCACGAGATACCCAAAGCGCACAGCGCCCGGCCTTAAGGAGGTGTGCCATGGAAGGCAGTCATAGTCGAAAAACCTGTATGTCGCCCTCGGCACGCCGCGAGGACTCCGCGCACGCATAAGCGCCACCAACCGATCGTCAAAACCACCACAAAGGTGCCTGTCCCCTTTGTGGTGGTTCGCGAGCATGACGTGAGCGACATCTAGGTTTTTTGCAATTCAATACGACACGTACGCTAACTCCCTTTAACAAGGAGGACCCTATGCTGATGCTCAAAACCGCCACGGTACTCGAAGTCATCTCCAAGCGCCGCCGCACGGCGCGCCCTGCCGCTCACACCGGCCTTGCCAAGAACACCATCTTTGCCGCAACCCATAGCACCGAGGACGCCCTCGTGCTGCTCGACGCCACGGCTGACGGCCTCACCGCCGATCAGGCCGCCGAGCGCCTGAACGCCGCCGGTCCCAACACCATCGAGGCGCCGACCAAGACGCTTGCCCGCCGCATCGCCGATGCCTTCATCGACCCCTTCGCCGGCATCCTCGCCGCGCTCGCGCTGGTCTCGCTCTACATCGACGTGCTCGCCGTGCCCGAGCCGCAGCGCGACCCCTCCACGGTCATCGTCATCGGCATCATGCTGCTGGTATCGGGTGGCATGAAGTTTATCCAGGAAGCACGCAGCGGCAATGCGGCCGAGGCCCTCAAGGACCTGGTCTCCAACACCTGCACCGCCCTGCGCGACGGCGAGCGCATCGAGATCCCCTTCGATGAGCTCGTCCCCGGCGACGTGATCCGCCTCTCTGCCGGCGACATGGTGCCGGCCGATGCCCGTATCATTACCGCACGCGACCTGTTTGTAATCGAGTCCGCCCTCACCGGCGAAAGCGAAGCCGTCGAGAAGACCATGGCCGCCACCGTCATCGAGGGCGCCGACGGCTCCACGCTGCCGCTCTCCGCCTGCAAGAACATCGTCTTTACCGGCACCTCCGTACAAAACGGCACCGCCATGGCACTTGTCGTCGCCACCGGTTCGAACACCTACCTGGGCGGCATCGCCAAGATGCTCAACGGACGCGGCGAGAAAAGCGCGTTTGACCGCGGCGTCTCGAGCGTCTCGATGCTCCTGGTGCGCCTGATGCTCGCCATGGCGCCGGCCGTGTTTGCCATCAACGCCGCCACCAAGGGCAACGTCATCGACGCGCTGCTGTTCGCCACGAGCGTGGCCGTGGGCATCACGCCGCAAATGTTGCCTGTCATCGTGACCACGAGCCTGTCGCAGGGCGCCAAGGATCTCGCCCGTCGCCAGGTTATCGTCAAGGAACTTCCCGCGATCCAAAACCTGGGCGCCATGGACGTACTGTGCTGCGACAAGACCGGCACCCTCACCGAGGACCGTATCGTACTCGAGCGCTATCTCAACACCGACGGCAACGAGGACGCGCGTGTGCTGCGCCATGCGTTTTTGAACAGCTTCTTCCAGACCGGCCTCAAAAATCTTATCGACCTGGCCGTGATCGACCGCGCCGACATGACCCCTTCGGCCGTCGCGCCCGATTCCATGCTGGGCCAGAGCCTGCGCGACCGCTACACCAAGGTCGACGAGGTGCCCTTCGACTTCTCGCGCCGTCGCCTGAGCGTGGTGGTCGCCGATGCCCAAGGCAAGACTCAGATGGTCACCAAGGGCGCTGCCGAGGAAATGCTCGAGATTTGCTCCTACGTCGAGGTCGACGGTACCGCCCAGCCGCTTACCGACGAAAAGCTCGCCCAGATTCGCAAGCAGGTAGCAGACCTCAATGCCGAGGGCCTGCGCGTGATCGCCGTGGCGCAGAAGACCAACCCGCGCACCGTGGGCGAGTTTGGCATCGCCGACGAGTGCGACATGGTGCTGATGGGCTTTTTGGCCTTCCTCGATCCGCCCAAAGCGAGCGCCGCGGGCGCCGTCGCCACCCTCGAGGCCAAGGGCGTGGCGGTGAAGGTCCTGACCGGCGACAACGACCGCGTCGCCGCCACCGTCTGCGAGCAGATCGGTATCGATGCGAGCAACGTTTTGCTGGGCTCCGAGATCGACGCGCTCGACGATGCCGAGCTGGCGGAGCGCGCCGAGCAGACGCATCTCTTTGCCAAGCTCTCGCCGCTGCAGAAGGCACGCCTGGTGCGCGTCATGCGCGAGGTGCTCGGCCATACCGTGGGCTTTATGGGCGACGGCATCAACGACGCCGCCGCCATGCGTGCGAGCGACTGCGGCATCTCGGTCGACTCCGCCGTCGATATCGCCAAGGAATCCGCCGATATCATCTTGCTCCAGAAGGACCTGGGCGTGCTCGAGCGCGGCATCATCGAAGGCCGTCGCACCTACGGCAACCTGCTCAAGTACCTCAAGACCACGGTGAGCTCCAACTTTGGCAACGTACTGTCCGTGACCGTCGCGAGCCTGTTCCTGCCGTTTTTGCCCATGAGCGCCCTGCAGCTAGTGCTGCTGTCGCTGGTCTACGAGATCGTGTGCATCACGCTGCCGTGGGACACCGTCGACGACGCCTGGACTGCCCGCCCGCGCGCCTGGGACGCCGCGTCCATCAAGGGTTTTATGCTCGAACTGGGCCCTGTGAGCTCGCTGTTTGACATCGTGACCTTCGCCGCGCTCTTCTTTGCGGTGTGCCCCGCCGCCGTGGGCGCGAGCTGGTCCGAGCTTGCCGCCGCGGGCAATGTTGCCGGCATGGCGACCTTTGCGGCGATTTTCCAGAGTGGCTGGTTCGTCGAGTCCATGTGGTCGCAGACGCTCGTGATCCACATGCTGCGCTCCCCGCGCCTGCCAAGCCCGCGCGACCACGCCGCACCTGCGCTGTGCGCGCTCACCGTGCTGGGCCTGGCACTTGTCACCTGGCTGCCGGCAAGCCCCATCGCCGACGCACTGGGCCTCATGCCGCTGCCGCCGAGCTTCTTTGCGCTGCTCATCGGCATCGTCGCCGCCTATATTGCGCTGACCCTGCTGACAAAGCGCCGCTTCATAGCCCGCCACGGCGAACTGCTGTAACAGACAGTCCGAGTCCACCACGGCAGCCGTTTCCACAACCCGTCCCCTCAGCAGTTGCGGTGAAATAGTTCCTGTTTTAAGGCCCCCAAGCCTTATTCAGGAACTATTCCACCGCAAGTTATTGAACCACCACAAAGGTGCCTGTCCCCTTTGTGGTGGTTTTGGAGCGTTACGAGGCGTTGGTCAGGCGGCTCCAGAGCTCATCGATATCGATCTGGTCGCCGCCGCTCAAGTAGCCGGTTCGAATAAAAGCCTCATTGTAGATATAGATGTCATGAGCGCTATCGCCATCGTCTTCGGTGTCGTTGGCCATAATCACGTAGCGGTGGCCGTCAAGCGCCTTGACCAGCCAATACGTGGAATCGTCAATCGTGCACTTCTCCTGCACCATCGCCGCATCGCCGATCGCGCCGGTGAGCGCGCGATCGCCCGTCGTATAGCCTGCCACCGAAAGCAAGATCGCCACGCTATCGTCTCCGCCGCCCGGTTCAAGCTCCTCGTACTCGGACTCCGAAAGCGGTATCGCGCTGTTCGCAAGTTCGTCCACATCGTCCGAAACCTTGGAAAAGGTAAAGGCGAAAAATCCCGCGTCATCGGCGGCGCCGTAGCCCACGTTCTCGCCTTGCCACTCATAATTTTGATGTTTGAGCAGGCGCACCAGATCGGCACCACCCAAGTTGATCGCGGCATAGACCGTCACGTTGGCATTGTCGTCCACGCAGGCGGCGTCCGCCGTGCTCGCTGCTTTGGCGCCGCCCGTTGTGCCCGAGCAGCCAGCCAGCGCGCAAGCCGCCGCACCCGCGCCCGCCACAAAGGCCGCACGGCTCATCGTCATCTCGTTCATCATGTTCGTCCCTCGCTATGCTATTGGCCGCATCGCACTTAGCCGAGCGCGCGTCCGGTCTTCTCCTGCCAAAATTCGTTAATCGTGGGGGCACCGCCGCCCTGGGTAAACGTACCGGTTTTGATGGCCTCCTCGGTAATGAGGTCCAGGCGGTAGTCGCCGTTTTCCATCGGGCTCACCATGGCAACGTGACGCGCCATGTTGGAACCGTAGACGCACGCAATCCACGAGCCCGAGGTGATCTGCGCCCGGTCCTCAACCGGAACGGAAAAGCCCGCGATAACATCCTCGCAGCTCGAATAGCCCGCAAGCTGCAGCGTAAACATCACGGTACTCCCGGTGCCGCCCTTGTCGAGCTTTCCGATTTCATCCTCACCGAGCCATTCGGTTGCGCCATCCTTGCTGATATTGCAGACGCTGAGCACGCGACCTGCCTCGTTCTCGTACATCTCGAGCGCATCTTGCCAGGTATAACCCTGTTGCGACGCAAACTCCTGCAACTGCCAGCCCTTAAGCTCGAGCAACGCTGCGATGCTGATGTTGCGGTGCGCATCCCAGCAGTCATCCGACCACGTATCGAACGCATCCGCCGAGCCGCTGTCTGTGTCCGCACCGCCGCCCGCATCACCGGAATCACCCGATGACGAGCCCGCATCCATCTTGTCCTTTACCGGGCGATCGTCGTTAAAACCCGTCGTGTCCTGCGCCTGCTGTCCGCCGCATCCCGCAAGCGTCAGCAACGCCGTTCCCGCCGCCGCGACAAACGCCGTGCGCGAAATAACCGTCTCCCTCATCGTTGTTCCTTTCCCGTTTCTTATCACAGCGCCGAGCAACGCCTCGACACCGATCCTCCCGTAGCCCACTCACGCTATTGACGGGGCAGCTCCGTCCAGCCAAAACCGGGCTCAAAGCCATCGCGCGTGCCGATCACGTCGCCCGAGCCGTTCACCCAAGCTTGATCCGCCATCACCGAAACCTCGACATCGGTACCGTCGGGCCTGGTGTAATGGTTGACCCCGCGGATAGCATCGGAATACGAGGCCGCGCCCGTTCCCACACCTGCGCTGGAGAAATTGGCTGCGCTGGCGGCCATATTCGCGGCGTGTTGGCGATCGCTGCGCTCAAACCAAGCCTGCTGGTAGCTGTCGAACGCCGCCTGCTGCGAGGCATGCATCTGCTGCCAGGCTGCGAACTGCTGTTGCTGCTGGGCGATGTTCATCTGCGTGCGCTGACGCTGCTCGAGCACCATCTGCTGCTTTTGAGCGCACGCTTCGCGCGCAATCGACGGGTTGAGCCGCAGGGTCGATGCCATTGAGGCAAGCGCCGTGGAGGCCGCCTCGTCCAGACGGCCTTCTGGCGCAACCAGGCAGAAGCTGTCCCTGATACGCCACTGCAACAGGTCGGCCGCGCCCAGCTTGAACGGCGCCCCGGCTGGGCAATTGCCCTGATCCGTGGCCTGATCTTTCGCGGCGCCCTGACCCGCCGCCGCAGCCGCCTGGCGCTCGCGCAGGCGCTTGCCCAGAACGCCACCAATCAGTCCGCTCGAAAGGCCCGCGCCCAGCAGCGCCTCGGCCCCGGCGGCAACGCCTTTGCCCGCAGAGCCCGCGACCCCACCGATCGAGGCTACATAGCCCTCGACTTTGGCCGCCACCGCAAGCTCGGTAGGCACCGGGGCGCCCGCGAGCCGATATCGGCGCATACGGCACTCATAGACCACATCGCTCGGTTCCATCGAAAAGCCCTGAATCGCAAAGTCGTTTGCAGCCTCGCGCTTTACGCGGGCACGCTCGTGCTCGATATCGACCGCCGCGCTCGATGGGTACGGCTGCTCGGCCACAACCTCCGCCCGTGCGCCCAATTGCGTCGCGCAGGCTTGAGCCAGCTCGTCGCACGCCGCCTCCACATGCAGAAACGCCTTGCGCTCGGTTTGCGTGGGGATGCGCTTGGCAACGGCGCCCGCGTCCACGTAGCAGAGCTCGGAGCGATACATGATGCGTTCGCCCGTCGGGCCCGCCGCCGTCACGCCAACTGAAATCGGGCAGTCGAAGCTACTGCTGCGCTCAAGATGTGCCTCTTCGATACGCCAACCCCGCGGCAGCGCCACTTGCGCGAGCGCTTGGCCGCCAGAGGCATCGCATGCGGTATGGAGCTCAAGGTCGCCGACATGGGGAGCATCCGCTGCGGCCACGTCGCGGACCGGCGACGCGGCGTCGGCATCCTGCATCGGCACATCGACCGGCGCGTTCACGCTCGGCTCATAACCTTCGCCCGCGCCATCATCGGCAGCCGCCCCATTTGCGGGTTCCGCGACACCCGGGTTGTCCTCAACGCTTTCAAGCCGAACACCGCAGCCCGGGCAAAATCGCACCGGCACGCCGGTGACCCGCGGCAGCTGCATCCCGCACGCCGGGCAGAATCTCAAATCACTCATCCCGTACACCCCTCATTTCATTGGCTGTTCTTGATGGCGGCAAGCTGTCGCCACAGTTCATCGGCACCGTCAAGGCGATATGCCGTCTTGTCGAGCACGATATTCCCGCCCTCGAACTCCACCGATTGCTCCGAGCCGTCTTCATAGACAAAGACGAGCGTGCGACCGGCATCGCTCATCCGCTCATCCACCGCACCTCCCACGGTGCAATCGTCGAGCGCGGCAAAAGTCGATGCGACCAGCTCGGCATCGTCGGTCTCATAGACCGTCCGCGCCTCGCCGTCCTCGATAAGCTTGACTGCCACCGGATCGGCAGCACAATCGTTCAGCAACGCTTGCGCGGCGTTCTTTCCCTGGTCGGCACGGGCACCAAAGCCGTATGCCCGCACAAGCGTCACCGCCGCAGCAAGGACCACCACGGCGATAAGCGCGCCCGCAATTTTATTAGACGTGCAACCACGAGACGCCATAGGCCCACCCCTTCCGTTCTGCTCCGCTCAACATCACATTCATATGCCTTTGAGCGCCAAAACGGCAGGTGACAAATGTCTCATATTCATATTTTTGCAGGTAAAACCACCACAAAGGTGCCTGTCCCCTTCGTGGTGGTTTTGGCTAGTCTTGGGGTGTCCAGGACCAGAAGAAATTGATGAGGGCCACGCGCGAGGCGGCACCGGTCTTTTTGTTGATCGAGGCGATATGGCGGTAGAGCGTAGAACGCGAAAGGAAGAGCGCTGCCGCAACGTCCTGCACGCTGTCGTCCGATACGACCAGCGCCTCCAGTACATCGCGCTCGCGCTTGGTAAGTCCAAAGGCGGCTACAAAACCGTCGAGTCGATCGTCAAACGAAAGCTCCGGTATCTCCAGGGACACCGTGTCGACCTGATCGGGCGCACGGCTCACGCCAAGATCGTCGGTGGCAAACGCCAGCCCCCTGTGACCCGCTTCGTCCTCAACGCCTTGTCCAAACTGCCCCAACAGCGAGATCGCAATGCCGACAAACAGCACGAGTACGACACCCACCGCCATCAGCACGTTTTGGCTCGAGATGATCGCCACCGCCGGAGCCGTCACAAGCATTGAGCAAATGTTGTTGATGACGCGGCCCATGCACGGCCACAGATACGACCAGCGGGCATACATCGAAATCGCGGCGAACTTCGCGGTGAAGAACACCACGAAAAAGCCCGTGCCCAGGTAAAAGATAATCGTGGCGGCGAGCGCATTGCCGCCGTTGCCATCGGTGATAAGCACAAAGAACGAGAGCGTGGACAGCATGGCGGCGCACGTCATGATGATATTCATATACGAGCGTCCGCGCAGGTCATACAGGGCGCCGGCAGCAAGCGCACTCACAACCAGCAGCAAGCGCGGCCAGTCACCCAGATCGATAGCGCCGGCGGCATGCGAGGTCGTAAGACCGGCATTGAGAGCCGCGAATACGCCGGTGAGGCAGGCGGTCGCCACCGTCAAGCGCACTACGGCACCCTGGAAGGCCGCCTTTGCCTCGGGATTATCGCGCCACTTGGCGCCATGCTCCGACGCATCGACCGATAGCTCGGCAATCTCGGCTTCGAACTCGGGCGCGGACTCATCGCGTAATTTAGCTCGGCGGGTACCGTGAAGCAGCCCAACCAGCGCAATCGCACAGGCAATAAGGACAAACTGTTGAGGAATGCCCGCAGGCATCACCATATGGTTGAGCACCTGTACCAAAATGCCCGCAGCATAAGAAACCGCCACGGCACGTGCCAGACAAGGCGTCTGCGCAAAACGCCGCGCCAGATTGGCATGAGCGGTCGATCCGCAGTAGCCCAGGGCGCAGCACGCCACCAGACCGCCCGCAATCACAACCTGAAACTGCGCCGCCATAATCAGCAGCAGCAATGCCGACACCAGCAGCACGCCCGTCATATCGCTCGTTGCATCGATTGTCTGGGGACGGCGATAGTACAGGAGAGGACGCACAAAATAGCCGATCACGCTCGCGCCGACGACGATGCTCTCGTAGATAACGACCTCGTTCGCCGGCACAAACTCGGCCACGCGCACGTCAAAGAGGTACTCGCCGGCCAAAAACGTGAAAAAGAAAAGCGCCAGGCACAGAATCTCCCGTATGCCCCGGCGCAAATATGCGGTTGTGTCTCCCAGGTCCCTCATGGTAACCCCCACTCGCTTAGATGTCCGGAAAACCTTTTTAATGGAGAATGGGTCTTAGTATCCACGCAATGCCCGAACTGTTCCGCATCCGGCGCAAATGCCCCAACAGCAGTTGCGGTGAAATAGTTCCTGTTTGACCGGCCCGGGCTGTCATTTAGGAACTATTCCACCGCAACATATAAAGGGGACTGGGTTGTTGATATCGGAAAAGGGAGGGAGGTGCCCGGGCCGAGGGAGCAACTCGGGATCGAAGCTCGAGCGTTAGTGCTCGGGCGTCAGGATCACCAGGGCGTCGTGCTCAAAGGAATGCTGAGCCACGCGCACGGTGCCGTCGCCATTGTCGCGAACGGGCAGCTTGGCGATACGCTTGGCCTCCATGTCGAGGGCCGTCGCCGACCAGCCGCGCGCACTATCGAGCTTAAACGTAAGTGCCGTGGTGCGCGGCAGATAGGTGACGACACGCTCGCCAATACGCGCCACACGGATGGACTCGCGCGCGTCATCGAGCAGCTCCTGTGCCGGGATAACGGCGAGAGCATCGTCGCTAGGCGTGGCACCCAGGCCGGCAAGCACGTGCTCGATGGCGGCAAAATCCCACACGCCCGCAAACTGCAGACACTCCTGCCAGCGGAACGGCATGTCAAAGCCCTCGCCCAGCACCGAACCCTGGCTGCGCGATGTCTGCCAGTTCCAAACGCCGTGGGCGCCGTAGGTCACGCCCGCGCTGGCGCCGGCAAGGATCGAAGACCACACGCTCGCGCGACAGTCCTGCGCGGTAAAACGCCAGTACACGTTGCGCGACGCACCCATCTGCTCGTAGCAGGGCTCGGAGTTGACCATCGGCTTTTTGGGATAGCTGGCGATAAAGTCCTGCGGCAGGTGCCAGGCCTCGGGCTGGCCTTCGTAGTTGTGGCCGGGCTGGAACATATAGAAGTCCAGGCGGTCCAAATACTGCGCGGGAATCGTGCGGTTACCGCGATTGATGTGCATGGTACGCAGGGCCTCGGGCGCGCGCTTCGCAACCTCGTCGAGCGCATCCTCGTAATAGGCAATCGCCTCGTCACCGGCAAAGTCCGTGTCGCCCGTCACCACATAGACGGGATCGAACTCGCCCAGGTTCTCGACGACGCGGGCAACGTGGGCACGGACCTCCTCGCGCGGCATAACCTCGGCACCGCAACGCTCGGCGATCTTAGCGCCCCAGGTACCGGGCACGTAGTTGCACCACATGAGCACGAGCGCCGGACGAATGCCGTGCTCGACGGCAGCGCGGCACATGGCGGCGGCGCGATCCCAATACGCCTGGTTGGGTTGAGACCAATCAAAGCGCACGCCATCCTCGCTGGCATAGGGCCAAATGCCCAGATCGGGGCAGCAGCGATCCCACTGCGGCAGCGTGTTAATCTGCAGCACGTTCATGCCCTGCTCGGCGCGGCGGGTCAGATAGTAGTCCCAGTCGGCCTCGGGGATGCTGGTAAACGCACTCCAGCACGTATCGGCAAACCAAAAGAACGGCTTGCCCTCGCACAAAAAAACCGTCCTGACGACCGTTGACGGTCAGTTTTCCCAAACTCATCTGCATGTCCTTTCGCTCGATAAAGGAATTGCGAACCGGCAGAAGCTTTCGCGGTAACCCCTGATGCGAAAGCCCCCGCCGTTTAACAAACCCCTGCGGGCGGACACCACTTGCCCACTCCAGTCTACCTTGCAAGAAGGGCCCCGCCGGGCTTGCGCCTGACGGGGCCCTGTCGTGTAGGTAAGGTCGTATGCGACCGAATGGCTTGGCCTTAGGCCTCCATCTCGGCGAGCTCCTCCTTGGAGAAGCCGGCGACGAAGACGACGGCAGCGGCGATGACAAAGGAGATTGCCATACCGACGATAGCCCAGACGGTGTTCATCTGGCCACCCTGCAGGTAGTTGGTGAAGACCAGGAAGTTGGAGGCACCGCCAGCGAGGTAATAGGTAACGCCCATGAGGCCGGAGAACACAGCGCCGATGGCACCGCCGATGAACATACCGAACATGGTGCGACGGAAGCGCATGAGGATACCGAAGAGTGCGGGCTCGGTGACGCCGCCGGCGATGGCGGAGATGACGTAGCCCAGGGCAAGACCCTTCTCGTCGGGGTTCTTCATCTTGAGGAAGGCACCGAAGGCGCAGCCCCAGACAGCGGCCATAGCGCAGTTGGTGGAAACGAAGACGAAGGGATCGTAGCCGGCAGCGATGATCTGAACCTGAGCGAGCAGGATGACGGGCATGTGCATACCGCAGACCACGAAGAGCTGCCAGAAGGCGCCGAGGACGGCCATGACGAGCAGGATACCGATGCCACCCATGTCAGCGAGACCGAAGAGGGCGTTAGCGATGAGGCTGCCGATCTCGTTGCCGAGCGGGGCGAGGACGATGAAGGCGATGGGGATGGTAACGATCATGGTGCAGAACGGCGTGAAGACCGTGGAGAGCACGTCGGGCATGACCTTCTTAAAGAACTTCTCGACGAAGTAGAGGACAGGCACCGAAAGGATAATCGGCAGGACGGACTGCTGATAGTTGGCAGCGGCGATCTGAATGCCGTAGACGGAGATGATTCCGCCGCCATCCTGGGTCGCGACACTCACGACGGACGGGGCCATGAGGGCGCCGCCGAGGAGCATGCCCAGAACCGGGGAGGCGCCGAGCTTCTTAGCGGCGGCATAGCCCAGGTAGATGGGGATAAAGGTGAACGTGGCCTCGTACAGGGTGGTGTAGAGGAACGTGTAGGTCGGATCGGTGTCAGAGAGAACGCCGAGCATGGTGGGACCGAGGACCGCAGCGATGGTGCGGAACAGACCGCCGGCCATGAGCAGCGGGATCAGCTGGGTCATGGAGCCCGACAGATAGTCGAGGATGATGTTCGGCAGGTTCTTGAGCTCGAACTTCTCCTTGGGAGCATCGAGGTTCTCGTCGACCGCGGCACCCTGCTTGACGCCGGACATGGCGACGAACTCGGCGAGCACCTTGGGCACGTTCTGGCCGATGATGACCTGGAGCTGGCTGCCGGCGAACTGGCAACCCAGAACACCCTTGACCTTCTTGATCTTCTCCACGTCGGCCTTGTTGTTGTCCTTGAGCGTCAGACGCAGACGCGTCATGCAGTTGGTGGCGACGGAAACATTCTCCGCACCGCCCACGAGCTCGAGGACATCGGTGGCAATCTGCTTGTTATCTACTGCCATGGGACCCCTCCCCATATCATCGTGTGCCTACTCGTTTGGGCGTAGGCACGCCTTTGGCTCGGCGACTATAACCCCTTACGGCCACCGAACCCTTGGATACGCTGTCGTAAACAATGTGTTTACTGAACGTTTACGGGCTTTAGTTTACACGGAACGTCTAATTTGTGGCAATTTTGCCGTCTGTAGTCCGGTGAACGGTAGGAAATCGGGGGTGAACGTACTTGAACGGTAAGGGATTGTCTATTTGACGCTCTGCTGCTAAATGCCTATTTACGTGGTCTTTTAATTTGGTAAACACCTCTATTCTTTGTTGACCCATCAACAAAAGCCCTGCTAAATGGTGATAAACGAATGTTTAGTAATTTGTTGAGTGTTCATTTTGACCGTTTACCGAGTTCATCTGCCTGTTCTGTAGCTCTGCATTAAACTAAACATGTTTAAGTTGTATTGCCGCTGATGTTTACCACTCGCGGCGCAGAGGAGGCAGCTCATGGAACTCAAATCGTGCACCTACGCAACCGTCACCACGCTGGGAGACTTTGGCCCCTGGATCAGCAAAGTCGTGCTCGACCTGCCGTGCACCGTTCGCGCCAACGATATCGATGCGCGCACCTTCCATATATATGTAGAGCGCCATGAACGCACGGGCGAGATCCTGATGCGCAAAGAGCGCGGCGCCGACCACGCCGCACCTTCCGTAGGCTATGTCGACGTCCTCGCCGCCTATCCGTGCGATGAGTGCGGACGCAAGCTCGCCTTTGGCACCCATGTGGCGCTCGAGATCGCCGAGCAGCGCCTGACCAAGAAGATCGAGGGCAGCGTGATGGGCTCGCGCTTGCTCGACGACCAGCTGCGCATCACGCAGCTCGCGGCCCTTCCCGGCAATGACGGTGACGATCCAACCTGCGGCCTGGTCTTTGACACCTGCCGCGGCGACATCTGTCCCGCGCTCAAGGGCTGGAGCAATGCCACGCAAAAGACCGCCGTCAACGGCATCGCGCTCGAGTACGGCTTCTTTGAGCCCAGCTTTAAGGCCGAGGACTCCGCCTGCTTCAACCCCTTCGCGCCCGAAACGACAGTCGTGCCCCAGAAGGCCCCGCTCGTGGTGTACCTGCACGGCGCTGGCGAGGGCAAGGGCGCTACGCAAGGCGAGGGCGCCACGCGCGCTTATATCGGCAACCGCGTGACGGCCATCAGCCAGGCGCAGATCCAACGCTACTTTGGCGGCTTTGCCTGGGTTCTCGTGCCGCAGTCGCCCACGTTTTGGATGGACAACGGCACTGAGCAGCTCGGCCACTCCAACCAGAGCATCTACTCCCCCGTCATTAAGGCGCTCATCGACGAGTTTGTCGCCGAGCATGCCGACCGCATCGACACCGACCGCATCGTGGTCGCTGGCCTTTCCAACGGCGGCTTTATGACGCTGCGCCTGTGCGCCGACTACCCCGAGTTCTTCGCCGCGGGCCTTCCCTGCTGCGCGCCGTGGTACAACGCCACGGACGAGGACGTTGCTGCCCTTGCCAAGACACCGCTGTGGTTTACGCACTCCAAGGGCGATGAGCTTGTGATCCCGCAGGAGACCGCGCTGCCGCTCACGGCTCGCCTGCGCGCTGCCGGCGCCAACGTACACCTCACCTACTTTAGCCACGTCGAGGACCTGACCGGGCGCTATCGCGAGGCTGACGGCTCGGCAAAGAAGACGTTCAACCATGGCGTGTGGATCCACCAATTCAACGACATGTGTTATCAAGACTTCGACGGGGGCAACGTACTTATCGACGGCGAGCCGGTGGGCTGCTGGGAGTGGTCGGCCAGGGTCGACAGGTAATCCGTCCCTTCGCGGGCACCGGGGTTTACCTCTGCAAACGTCCTCGGGCATGCATGGGTCGGCGCTTTGCGCTTCGCGCTGCGCCGATCCATGCCCCCTGCGGAATGTTTGCAGAGGTAAACCCCCGGCGCCCGCTGTGTTTTCGTTGCTGTAGACCCTGGGCGAGCGCTTCTAGCGGGCCGCCGGGTTGACGGCGATGGGGGCGTGGGTCCCGTCTTGCCTTGCGCGTAACTGGCTGAAATGATTTTGGTTGGAGCTTTCTTATGACTCGCGATTTAACTCGGGTGATTGTTACTACCGATATGGAAGTCGATGATATGAACTCGCTCGTTCATTTGGCTCTGTATCTTAATGTACTTGATGTTCAGGCTGTGGTGTATACGGCTTCGCAGTATCACTTTCTTGGGGATGGGGTTCATACGCTCGGCGAGGTGAATCCTCATTGGCGGACTAAAGGGCGTCGCTCTTATGAGTGGGATGTTGTGCCTCATGAGCCTGATCCCACGGCTGGGGAGCTTCTTGAGTATCGACCGTTTCCTGAGCATTGGATCGAGAGTCTCTGGAGCAATGAGTATGCCCAGGCTTGGCCGCAGTTGCAGGCTAATGCGGCTGCTGCCGGCGAGCCGTCGTTTCCCTCGCCTGCTCAGATGATTGAGCGTACGTTTGTGGGCAATGTTGCTTTTGAGGGCGATGTGCGTGAGGAGACTGAGGGCTCGCGCGCAATTGCTCAGGCGATTTTGGATGATGATCCGCGCACGCTGTGGCTGCTCAGCTGGGGCGGCATGAATACCATTGTTCGTGCGCTCATGAGCATTGCTGAGCGCTATCGCGCCACACCCGAATGGCCTTCTGTGCAACAGTGTGTCTATCAGAAGGTACGCGTGATGGGCGTTGCCGATGGCGTAGGACAGGACAATTCTTGGCTCGACCATGGGCGCGAGCTTTTTCCCGAGCTCATCTTTTGGTGCGTGCCCTATATGTATGGCGGCTATGTCGATGCCAAGATGGCTCAGCCCGATACATTGCCGCTCTTTCAGGCTCCCTGGCCCGAGCAGAGCCTCACGCAGGGCAACGGTCCCCTTATGGCGCGCTATATGCTCTATGGCGATGGCAAGGTGTACGAAAACGAGCCCGAGAGGTTCCAGTTTGGCAAGCATGCCCGCTTGGATTGGGGCTTAGAAGGCATGCCCGCGATGCAATTTGAGCGCGGCGATTTTATGGCCGAGGGCGACTCGATGACCTATATTCCGCTGCTGCCGTTTGGCCTGCGCGGCATCGATAACCGCGACTTTGACACGTTGCTCGGCCGCATGTTCCTTGACGGGCATCCCGACTCAGATGCGCCTGCCGGTTTTGCTGCCATAGGTACGCCGGTGGACGGCAACCCCAACCCCTATCTGCGCGCCTACCAGGAAGACTTCGCCGCTCGCGCGCAGTGGTGCGCCCATGAGCCCGCGGCCTGCTCGCATCCGGCGTATGTTGTCGAGGTCACGGGCGACATGAGCGCCGCGGCCGGCGAGCGCGTTGCTCTTGCAGCGACCATCGTCGACCCCGATGGCAGGGGCTTCGATGCTCATTGGAATGTCACCATGGGACCGTCGCGCTATGCAGGCGCTCAAGATCTGTCGCTATGGCAGGAATGCGCGACGGACGCCACGTTCACCGTACCCGCCGACGCGCAGCCCGGTGACCGCTTCGTGCTCACCCTCAGCGTTAAAACCCGCGCCGAGCGCCCCTGCACCCGCTACGCCCAGGTCGCCATCACCGTCGCGTAGCAAGCGGCGGCACCCACATTCGACAAAGACTGTCCCCAACGACTAGTCGTTTAAGAACGTCCCCAATGACTAGTCAAAAATGGGCCATGTGTCCCAGTTGTGGAGACTCGTTGAGCCGTCTGGGTATCGTGAAAGATCGCGCGCTCACCCATCATCAAAAGTGACACACGCTACCTGTTGATGGGAGGCAGCCATGGGCTTCTTTGACAAGATGTTCGAGAAGAAAGAGTGCGCGATCTGCGGTACCGAGCTGGGACTTTTGGGAAAGACCAAAATCAACGAAGGCTACCTGTGCAAAGAGTGCGTCGGCAAGCTCTCCCCCTTCTTTGGCGGCTATCGCTCCAGCACCGCGGACGACATCCGTGAGCAGCTCACCTATCGTGAGGCCAATGCCGAGCGCCTGGCGTCGTTCAACCCCACGCGCACGCTTTCTGCCGGGCGCACTAACATCATGCTCGACGAGGACGCGGGTCTGCTGATCATTACCTCGCAGACTCGCTGGCGCGATGCCAACCCCGACATCATCGAGTTCTCGCAGGTACTCGGCTGCGATATGGATATCGACGAGCATCGCACCGAGATCTATCGCGAGACCAAGGACGGCGAGCGCAAGAGCTACGACCCGCCGCGCTACGACCTGGATTACGACTTTAACCTGACCATCCACGTCAACACGCCGTACTTTACCGAGATCGACCTGCGCGTGAACGACTCCACCATCGATCAGCGCGGGTCCATCGAGTACCGCGAGGCCAAGCGCCAGGCAACCGAAGTCCGCGACGCACTGGTGCAGCTGCGCCAGGAGACGCGCGACAGCGTCGTGGCAGCCAAGGCCCCCAAGACCGCGGTCACTTGCCCCTTCTGCGGTGCGACCACCATTCCCGATGCCAGCGGGCGCTGCGAATACTGCGGCGGCGCCATCGGCGCATAGCCCCCGGCACGGAAAGGACCGATCATGGCCTTCGAAAGCGTTAACTATCAGTGCCCTGCCTGTGGCGGCCCGCTGCATTTTGCCAGCGACGAGCAAAAGCTCGTCTGCGACTACTGCGACTCGCGCTTTGAAGTCGAAGAGGTCGAGGCTCTCTATCGCGAGCGCCAGGACAAGGCAGATGCCAAAGCCGATGCGGCGGCCGCAGCATCCAAGCCCGCATCCGACGATGCAGTGCAGGAACTGGCCCAAAACGCCGGCTATATCTGCTCGTCGTGTGGCGCCGAGCTGATCTCGGACGGCACCGTCGCCGTCTCCACCTGCCCGTACTGTGGCAACCCCGCCGTGGCACCTGGTCAGCTCTCGGGCGACTTCTCCCCCGACCTGGTGATTCCGTTTAAGCTCGGGCGCGACGATGTCTTGGCCGCGCTCAAGGAGCACTACAAGGGCAAGATCCTGCTGCCCAAGAGCTTTGTCACCGGCAACCACATCGACGAAGTCCAAGGCGTCTACGTGCCGTTTTGGCTCTACGGCGCCCGCGTGGACGGCGAAGTGCACTTTGACGCAACCAACGAGACCGTGACCGAGGAATCCGACCGCACCGTCACGACCACCGACCACTACGATGCCTACCGTAAGGGCAATATCTCGTTTGAGCGCGTGCCCGTCGACGGATCGTCCAAGATGCCCGACGGCCACATGGACGCCATCGAACCGTTTGACTACGACGCGCTGCGCCCGTTCTCGGTCGCCTACATGCCCGGCTACATCGCCAACCGTTACGATGAGGACTGCGAGACTTGCAAGGCCCGTGCCGAGCGCCGTATGGAAGAAAGCACGATCTCGGCCCTGCGCGAGACCGTTATCGATGAGTACGACGATGCCTCGGTCGAGAGCAAGCAGCTCGACTACACCTGGGAAGACAGCGACTACGCCTTGTTCCCCGTCTGGATGCTCTCGACCTCGTGGAACGGCAAGAGCTACCTGTTTGCCATGAACGGCCAAACCGGCCGTATGGTCGGCGAGCTCCCCTGCTCCAAGCCCAAGCTCATTATCGCCTCGCTGCTGTTCTTTGTGATCGGATTTGTCCTCTCCCAGATTCTCTTTATGGGCGAATACGCCTTCGATCCGGATTACCTCACCTTTGATATCGAGGGCATCCTCATCAACATCGTCGCGCCGCTGATCATCGTGATCATCGGAGACGTGCTGCTGGTAGGCCAGCTCAAGACGGCCAACGAGGCGACTCACGCCGACGAGTACTGCAGCGAGCTCGACCTGGTCGAGAAGCACGACACCTTCAGCCACACCGAGACCACCGTTGTCATGAAGGACGACAAGGACGACTAAGCAATCCGACCAATACCACCCGGACTTTGACGAGAAAGGAAGATCACCATGGGACTCTTGAAAGCTGGATTGGGAGCTGCCGGCGGCGTCATGGCCGACCAGTGGAAGGAATTTATCTACTGCGAATCGATGCCCGCTGACGTCTTGGCCTGCAAGGGCGTCAAACGAACCGGCGGCCGCAGCTCCAACACACACGGCGAGGACAACGTCATCTCCAACGGCTCCGTCATCGCCGTCAACGACGGCCAGGGCATGCTCGTGGTGCAAAACGGCAAGATCATCGAAGTCGCACTGGAGCCCGGCGAGTTCGTCTTCGATACCGGCAGCGAGCCGAGCGTCTTTAGCGGCAACCTGGGCGACTCCATCAAGGAGACCTTCGCCAATATCGGCAGCCGCTTTACCTTCGGCGGCGACGCGGGCAAGGACCAGCGCGTCTACTTCATTAACACCAAGGAGATTATCGGCAATAAGTACGGCACCGCCTCGCCCGTGCCCTTCCGCGTGGTCGACAACAACATTGGCCTGGACGTCGACATCTCCGTGCGCTGCAACGGCGAGTATTCGTACCGCATCACCAACCCGCTGCTGTTCTACACCAATGTATGCGGCAACGTGACCGATAGCTACACGCGCGACAAGATCGACAGCCAGCTTAAGTCCGAGCTGCTCACCGCCCTGCAGCCCGCCTTTGCCAAGATCTCGGAGATGGGCATCCGCTACAGCGCCATCCCCGGCCACACCACCGAGCTCGCCCGTGCGCTCAACGAGGTCCTCTCCGCCGACTGGCGCGACCTGCGCGGCGTCGAGATCGTGAGCTTTGGCGTCAACTCCATCGCCGCCTCGCAAGAAGACGAGCAGATGATCAAGGACCTGCAGAAGGCCGCGGTCATGCGCGATCCCACCATGGCAGCTGCCAACATCGCCAGCGCCCAGAGCGACGCGATGCGCGCAGCGGCGGCCAACCCCAACGGCGCGATGGCCGGCTTTATGGGCATGGGCATGGCAGGCGGCATGGGCGGCATGAACGCCAGCCAGCTGTTCGCTGCCGGCCAGGCGCAGCAGCAGGCCGCACCGCAGCCCGCTCCGGCACCAGCCCCTGCACCGGCTCCCGCCGCCGCGCCCGCGGTCGGTACGTGGACCTGCAGCTGCGGCGCCACCAACACCGGTAAGTTCTGCCCCGAGTGCGGCAGCCCCGCACCCGCCCCGGCACCGGCCAAGTGGTTCTGCCCCAACTGCGGCAGCGAAAACGGCGGCAAGTTCTGCAGCAACTGCGGAACGCCCAGGCCCTAACCCCTTTATCTGGTAATTGGCGGGGGTTCCGCCGCCCCCGCATTTGCTTCTATGGGTTTTCACACAAGAAGGAGGACACCATGAAGACAACGTTCAAAAAGTCCGTACTCGCATTCCTGACATGCGTCCTGGCGCTCGCCTTTGCCCTGACGGGCTGCAGCGGCGGCGGCGGCAAGGATCCCAAGGCCAACTTCGTCGGCAGCTGGGAACTCTCGGGCGGAACCGTGGATGGCGAAGAGCTGACCGATGAGTACATGAAGATGCTCGAGGATTGGGGTGTCCACTGCGTCCTGATTCTCGATGAGGACGGTACAGGCGCCCTCGACCTGTTCCTTGAGGTTGTCGACCTTAAATGGGAGGCAAAGGACGCCACCACCGTGACGATCACCGCCGAAGATGAGTCGCACGACATGAAGCTCAAGGACGGCAAACTCATCCTCGAAGAGGATGACGGCAACCTCGTCTTTACCAAGTCCGACAAGGATCTGTCCGGCACGGTGAAGAAGGATCGCGAGGCTGCCGAAAAGGAAGAGGAGATCGATGAGGCCGTCGAAGACGACGACGTCCAGCGCGCCGAAATCTCCCCCGCCGTCACCGTCGCCGATGACGATCTGTGCACCATCACCGTCACCGAGAAGTTCAAGGACGACTGGGGCGACATCGGCTTTGTCGTCAACATCACCAACAAGAGCGACAAGGACCTGACCTTCTACGCTCCCAGCGGTAAGACCAACGTCAACGGCACCATGAAGGAACCCTGGTTCTCGGCTCACCTGATGCCCGGCACCAACGCCACCGAGGAATTCACGTTCTCGAGCGGCGAGCTCGATAGCCTCGACGACCTGGTCAACACGACCATTGGCATCGATGCCTATCTGACCGATTCCTACGAGGACGTCGCCTCCTACAGCGCAACCATCGCGTAACGGCAGACATCGATAGTCGCGGATTGGCGGACACATCCGCGCACATGCCATGCGGGGCCGCAGGAGTTGATCCTGCGGCCCCGTCGCTTTGTGCCGACAGCACTGCCCGCACAAGCAGGCCGCCCGCCGTTGCAGATGCGAAACGGCGGGCGGCCTAGTTTTTTAGCGTCGATGTACGGGCGAGTGTGCCGACTACGGGCGCTCCATATTGGGAACGATGCTCCCCTCGGTCACCGCATGCACTGCCAGACGCATGATGTTGTCGTAGCCGGTCTTGCTCAGGATCTCGGAGATGCGGCGCTTGATGGTGCCTTCGCTCATAAACAGCTCGGCCGCGATCTCGCGGCGGCTCTTACCTTCGCAGGCAAGGCGCAAAATCGACAGTTCGACATCGTCGAGAGCAGCCGTGCCCGAAAAGATACTCTCGGGCGGCTTGGGAAACG
Source organism: uncultured Collinsella sp. (assembly GCA_900550195.1). GTDB lineage: Bacteria > Actinomycetota > Coriobacteriia > Coriobacteriales > Coriobacteriaceae > Collinsella. The sequence continues at coordinate 43,302 of URRB01000005.1, read as the reverse complement.
TGCAGTAACCCGCCAGCGTGGAGCGCATCACGGCGAACAGCTCATCGATGCCGACGTTCTTGTACACAAAGCTATCGACGCCGGCCTCGCGCGCCTGGTCGACAAAGGTGATCTCGGGCATGCCGGTCATGATGATGACGCGACATTCGGGCAGCTCCTCTTTAATGCGTGCCGCCGCCACGATGCCGTTGGAGTCATGCTCGGTGCACACGTCCATCAGTATCATGTCTGGGCGCTCCTTAAGCGCAGCGTCGAGGGCCTCGGATGCATCGGCGATCGCGGCGACAACGGTCATATCGGGCTGGTCGCCAACGGAGCGAGCCAAGCTCTCGCGCAGGATGGCCTGGTCTTCGACGATAAGGACGCGGATCATGAGCTTCTCCTTTGGACCGTGGCGTCGGGGCTCAGCGGTATGGATACCGCAAGCGTAAAGGGCGGGGCGGTGTGGACCTCCAGGCTGCCGCCCAGATCTTGTGCGACATGCCTCATACCTGGGATACCCGTTCCCTCGCGATACGATACGGGGGCAGGGGATCCATCGTTGGAAATCGTCATGCGCGCGACGGCATCACCGTCCCGCCCCTCCTGCCACAGGCGCACATGGACCTGGTGCGCCTGCGCATGCTTGGTGGCGTTGGTCGAGGCCTCGCGGATAATCTGCAGAAAGGCCCCGGCGACGCGCGCGTCGTCGGGGAGCGATCCCTCAACATCAATCTGCACGCTCACCAAGCCAAAAGCGTGGACGATATCACCCAGCTGCTCTGCCGGCTCGCTGGCGTCACCGCTACGCAGGTCGGCGGCAATCGAGCGCAGCAACGGGTCAATTTGCTCGAGCGATTCGTCGTCCAGGCGCCCCTCTTCCAGATAGCGATGGAGAATGGACAGGCGCTGCCCAATCACGTCGTGCACGCGGGCACGCATACGCAGGTAGGCCGTATTGTCGGCAACTTTCTTCACTTCTTCGATCTGCGCCTGGAGTTCCTGGCCCGCAAGCTCGAGCAGGTGGTTGGCCTGCGCCAGGCGGTCGTGGGCATGCGCATACTCCGTCACGTCTAGGCCGATAATGCGCTCAAAGAGGCGGCCCGAAACCATAACGTCGTCGTGCACAAATAGGCGAATCTCGGCGGGAGAAATCTCGATCACCGCACGAGCCTCACCAAAGCGGTCCAAGTTAATCCGCACACGGTCCCTACTGCTTTCGGGCATTTGCATGCTGAGCTTGCGAAGGCCATTCCACGTACCGCTCATATCGCCCAGGTCGGTGGGCATATGAAGCTCCACGAGGTTTTTGCGCATGCAGCGGTTCATGAGCAGCGGGCGACCCTTCGGGTCCAGATACAGGATGCCCGCAGGGATCACGTTGATGGTTTCGATCGTCGAGAACGCGGTGATATCCTCCTGACGGTTGCGAACGTCCATCAAGAGCGCCGCAACGGAACGGAACAGGGAGAACGCTCCCTCTACGATAAGGACCACGGTCCATGCCGGCCCCATGGCATAGACCACCGGCGGCGTCACAGCGGCAACGAGCAGCAGCTCGGCCAACATGACGGGGCGACGATAGCGCACCATAAGCACCACGCCGTAGAAAAAGATCGCGGCATTGAGCCATAGCGCCCCGCCCATTGCCCTGGCGCAAACGTCAAGCGGCGCCACCAAATACGAGCCAGACGACGCGAACAGGACGACAGCCGAGATAATCAGATGGATGACCAGGCTCGACTCGTAAGCGCAAATCACCTTGCGGTTGTAGGACGAACGACGCGATGCGATGAGCGGAACGTGAATGGTCTGCAGGCACGCCGCCAGGGCAAAGACGACGTCAAGCGCGACGATCTGGGGAAGGATAAGTGGAATCTGCATCGTCACTCACCCGCCCGCGGCATCAAGACAATCATGCGCAACTGGCCGGGCTCGCCCTCAAGGCGATATGCCACGTTGCGCCCCTGCAGTGCGCTTTCGAGTTCGCGCGCGGCCGGCGTCTGCGACAAGTCTTCCTCGTCGTCGGAAAAGAGCGTGGCACGCAGCTCCACGCTGCACCGGTCATGGTCGCTCAGGTGATACATGAGCGCCGGATGGTCGGTGGTGTAGGCGAAGAACGCAAAATCGTACACGCAGTCATACAGCGCGCTTACTGTGCTGGCGTGCATCGAGCGTCGTATGGCGATAATCGAGGCACAGTCGACATCGATGGTGCGCAGGTCACTTGCCAGCTCGTTGGCGATCAGCTGGATGCGATCACGGTCAAAACCGCTCTCACCGTGCTGTGCCAGCGTGAGCGACCCCTTGCGCTTGCAATAGGCAACGAGCATCTTGGCGCACTGCAGCATGCGGTAACGCTCGTGCGAAGACGCCTCGTCGGTAATCGGCGGCAGCGAGCTCAGCAGGTCGTACATCTCTTCGAGCGCGCGGGCAAGCGCCTGGTCCACGTCTTGGACCAGCAAGGCCTCGGCCTCTTGGTCTGCCAGATGCGTCTTAAGGTCGTAGTCGGCCGTGAGCAGTTCGTTTTGGCGCTGCAGCTCCATGCGACGATGCGCCAGCTCGCGGTTGAGCTCGTTGAGTTCCGACACGTCCTGGGCAAGCAGGGCCGATCCGCCCAACAGCGGAAAGGCGCGATACATCACATCGGGATCAGGCGCCACGGCAAAGGCGTGGGCATGCCCATGCTCCTGGGCCCGCAGCTCCTCGCGTACGCCCTCTGGCGTTGGCTTTGACACCGGCGTGGCATAGACTTCCCGCAGGTCGCGCGTTAGAACTTTGAGGTCGAGCGGCAAGGTGTCGAAGATGCCGGCGATATCGTGATACGACGGGATGACGCCACAATCGAGGCAGATCTCCATCGTCACCACGCACAGCACGCAGTAGACGAGCGAAAAGTTGAGTTTCCACGCCCAAGGCATGCGCAGGGCGTATGAGATGGCAAAGAACGCGCCGCCCAGCAGCACGAGTGCCGCCGTGCCCGAAAAGCGCTGAATACGATAGGACGAGGACCGACCCACCAAAATGAAGAAGGCGACAAAGTTAAAGGCCGTCCACACTAAGACGGCGAAATAGCCCCAGCCGTACGTGTAGTCGTTGCTCCAGGTGTCGCTTGCGCGGTCAAAGTGGAATACCTGCCGGTGGAAATCGTTGGTGAGCACAAATCCGATAAGCAGGATGGCCACAATCCACAGAATGCCGCGGTAACGGCGGCCCGTACGATGTTGCTCCAGGCCCGCCAGACGCAGGCCGCAGAGTTGGTAGAGCAGCGGAACGAGCGTCATAGGCACGTAGTACAGGTACCACAGCACGGTGGCATAATACGGTGTGAACGACTTGTACTTGAGGATGACCTCGATCATCCATAGGGCGCAGATGGTGGCGATGGCCACAAGGCGCCGACGCAACACATAGTCCAAACAGCGTAGGTAAACCAGCACGCCCCAGATCGAAAAAGCGATTGCAGCGACAAGCAGCGGAATCGAGCTCGAGTGAACGAGCGCATCCACGACCTCTTCGGACACCTCGCTATAGACGGGTGCGATGTTGGAAAGCTTGGGGTCGGAGGCGAACAGCGCCGGCAAGGCAGCCAATAGTATAAGGAACAGCGCAGTGATGGCGCCGGCGATAGCGAAGACGCGGTGGCGGTATACACGATGCGTTATGCCAACAAGGAATCGCGGCATGGCGAAGAGCGTGCCGCCCCTAGGATCCGCCACGGGTGCGGATCGGGCGGCCGCGTGGCCGATATGTCGCTCGCGGGTACCCATAGTGCTTTTAGTGTACCGACAGATAGGCCAAAAAAGCGGGCCGCATGTCCCAAAATCCGCAGACGGCAAAACGCCCGACGAGCGCAAACTGCTCGCCGGGCACCTTGGTTAGGAGGCTATGAGGCTGGGGGTTCAGTACCCTTAGGCCAGATCTTCGCCGTTGGAAGCGATTACCTTCTTGTACCAGTCGAAGCTCTTCTTCTTGGAGCGCTTGAGGGTACCGTTGCCGGCGTCGTCGCGGTCCACGTAGATGAAGCCGTAGCGCTTGGACATCTCGCCCGTGCCGGCCGAGACCAGGTCGATCGGACCCCAGGTGGTGTAACCCAGCAGGTCGACGCCGTCCTCGGTCACCGCGTCGCGCATCGCGGCGATGTGCTGGCGCAGGTAATCGATACGGTAGTCGTCGTTGATGGAGCCGTCCTCCTCGACAACATCCTTGGCGCCCAGACCGTTCTCGACCACAAACAGAGGCTTCTGATAGCGGTCGTACAGGTCGTTGAGGGTAATGCGGAAGCCTAGCGGATCGATGGCCCAGCCCCACTGGCTCTGCTGCAGGTAGGGGTTCTTGGCACCGGCGAAGGCGTTGCCCTGGGTCTTCTCGACGTCGGGATTGTCAGCGCCCGCGGAGCAGCGGGTGCTGTAGTAGCTAAAGCTGATGAAGTCGACGGTGTTGTCGGCCAGGATCTCGCGGTCCTCGTCGGTCATGCCCACATCGATGCCCAGGCGCTCGAGCTTCTTGACGGCATAGGCCGGGTAATAGCCACGGCTCTGGACGTCGACGAAGAAGTAGTTGTCCTGGTTGTCGAGCTGGGCCTGACGCACATCGCCCGGGCGACAGCTGTAGGGGTAGTACGTGCCGGCGGCGAGCATGCAGCCAATCTTGACCTCGGGGTCGATCTCGTGGGCGATCTTGGTGGCCCAAGCGCTGGCGACGAGCTCGTTGTGGGCGGCCAGGTACTCGACGGCCTCCTTGTTCTCGCCCTCCTCAAAGACCAGACCTGCGCCCATAAACGGCAGGTGCAGGATCATATTGATCTCGTTAAAGGTGAGCCAGTACTTCACCAGGCCCTTGTAGCGGGTGAAGATTGTGGTCGCAAGGTTCTTGTAGAAGTCGATGAGCTTGCGGTTGCGCCAGCCGCCGTACTCCTTGATGAGGTGGATCGGGCAGTCGAAGTGCGTGATGGTCACGAGCGGCTCGATACCGTGCTTCTGGCACTCGCGGAACACGTCCTCGTAGAAGGCCAGGCCGGCCTCGTTGGGCTCGGTCTCGTCACCGTTGGGGAAGATGCGGGTCCAGGCCAGGCTCATGCGGAAGGTCTTAAAGCCCATCTCGGCAAAGAGGGCGATGTCCTCCTTGTAGTGATGGTAGAAATCGATGCCGGTCTGCGCGGGGTAGTAATAGCCGTCCTCGAAGTCGAGCATCTTGCGCTGGCCGGAGACCACCGCATAGCGCTCGGAGCCGTGCGGAGCCACATCCACGTTGGCCAGGCCGCGGCCGTCCACGTTGTAGGCGCCCTCGCACTGGTTGGCAGCCGTCGCGCCGCCCCACAGGAAGTCATTACGGAAAGCCATGCATCGATCCTTTCATACGCTGCTTGTCGTGGTTTCAGTATCCCCGCAAATGGGACGCCGCTCAACGACGGCAACGCAGGTCGACACTTCTTTTCGCACACAGGCGCCCAGCAGCCGCCCACGTCTGACACTTTCTGATACCCAACCACCAAAAAGAGGACAGGCACCTTTGTGGTGGTCTGGACCCGAGAGATAGTCCGCTCCGCCGGTTTGTCTCAATCTGTAACAGTTAGACCGTTAAAACCGAGCCTGGTGTTACAGATCGAGATTTTCGGGCAGCCCCCTGCAGTTTGTCTCGTTCTGTAACAGGAAAAGACGATTTAGCCTGCTAGATGTTACAGAACGAGACAGAAGGTCCCGGTCTTCGTTGATGTCGAGGTTCTTTTCGATGAGCCCCCCCTGAAGCCGCCCTCGGCCAGCAGGCAATTTGACTGAATAGGAAAAAAAGGAAAAAATAGGAAAAAAAGGAAAGGAGACTTATGACTGAAACCATCTTCTCCCCTTCATTTGGAAATCGCCCATCCTATCTCGTTGGGCGAGGAAGTGTAATTTCAACATTCATCTCCGGCCTTGAGCAGGAGCCGGGCAATCGAGACCGCGCCATGCTCATGCTCGGCCAGCGAGGAAGCGGCAAAACGGTTCTCCTGTGGGAGCTCGCCGATCGCGCTCGCAAGCTTGGCTTCGTCGTCGCCACGCCCACCGTTGCCTCCGAGGACATGCTCGAGCGCATTGTTGAAAAAATCCAAGAGGCGGGCGAGCCCTATGCCAACAAACGCCATCTCCCTAAACTCACGGGCGGCAGCCTGAGCGTCTTCGGTTTCTCAGCCGGCCTTGAGTTCACGCGCGATGTGCAGGAAACCAAGAGTTTCCAGTTCAAGCTCACGCAACTGGCGCGCAAACTAACCGAGCAAGGACATGGCATCCTCATCCTCATCGATGAGCTTCAGGCTAATTCGCCCGAGATCAGACAACTCGTCACCGCTTATCAAGAACTCGTCGGCGAGAGACTCAACGTCGCACTCGTTATGGCGGGCCTTCCGGGAGCGGTCTCGGCGACACTCAATGACCGCGTGCTGACGTTTCTCAACCGCGCTCGCAAAGTCACACTCGAACCGCTTTCAGTCGGAGACGTCGACACCTATTACCAGCGGGCTTTCGAAGAACTCGACCTTGATATCCCAAGCGATCTTCGACTAGATGCCGCTCGCGCAACCCAGGGCTCGCCCTACATGTTGCAGCTCATCGGTTACAACATCGCCAATCGTTGCCAGGCAGGAGAACGCGCAACACGAAAGCTAGTCGACGGAGCCATCGAGGCATCAAAGGTCGATTTCGAAAACGATGTGTGCGAGACGACGCTCGCCGCGCTCTCGGACCAAGACGTTGCGTTTCTTGCCGCAATGGCGGATGACGAAGACACCGTGTCGCGCATTTCTGATGTAGCCGAGCGCATGTCGGTCACACCCGACTACGCACAAAAGTATCGCCGGCGCCTTATCGACGCCGGCGTAATCGAACAGGCCCGCCGCGGGTACGTGCGCTTCGCTGTTCCTTATATGGCTGACTACCTGCGCAGTCAGCTGTAGGAAAACCACCACGAAGGGGACAGGCACCTTTGTGATGGTTTTGACCGGTTTGTCTCGGTCTGTAACAGTTAGACCGTCAAAACCGAGCCTGGTGTTACAGATTGAGATTTTCGGGCAGCCCCCTGCAGTTTGTCTCGTTCTGTAACAGGTAGAGACGATTTTGGCTGCTAGATGTTACAGATTGAGACAATACTCTAGTCGCAGGTGATGTCGAGGTTCTTGCCGGTGAGGCCTACGTAGCCGCCTTCGGCTGCCTTGGGGCTGTCGGCGTGACAGAGGACCCACTTGTCGGCCTTCCAGTAGCAGTAGCTGTCACCGGCGGCAGGCATGTCGGTCGCAGCCTCGGGACGCGAGCCGTTGGTACCGGCGGGCAGCGCAACCATCACCTGGAAGCCGCCGTCGTCGACCATGCACGGCGTGTAGTGCAGCGTCGTGGCATAGACCTCGACGAGCATGCCGGCCGGCGCGCGGAAGGCCTTAATCTGCGCGGTGTCGAGCTTGCCGTCAACGATTTGTTCGCGCTTGGCAAGCAGCAGGATAAAGTCGCGGGCGCCCAGGTTAAACTCGCTGGCGCGGTGATACTCCAGGCAGTTGAGCTTCGTGTTATGGCCGTTGCACCAGCCAAGCTGGAAGGGACGGCCGCCGTACATGAGCAGGCCGAGCGTGTCGGCGCCTTCGACCTGCTCAAGCTCGGGCGCGGAGGCCACGTACTTGCTGCCCTCGGGAATGGGCGTGGCGGAAAGCGCCTCGACGAGTGGGGCGGTCAGGTTGGAGGGGACGTCGCCCCACACGCGGCCGTAAGACTTGAACTCGGGATCGGTAACAGAGTAGATATGCATGTTCACTCCTGTTCGTAAATGTGACTGTACGAACATTCTAGAACAAACACGTACTATTGTGAGCATTCGATACGAAAAAGTGCCCCCGCAAAAGCGGAGGCGCTTTTGTTGCAAGCGTTATTCCTGCGGTCAGCGTTACGCCTGTTGATAGTGCAGGTGCTTCTCATCGATATCGGCCAGGTCGCGGTCGAGGTAGCGGCGCGCGAGCCAGTTGGCCATGGGGAGGTTCTGGTCCAGGTAGTTGCCACACTCCTCGGGAGCGGCGCCGGGGACACCACCCTCAAAGCCGGCGACGAACTCAAACAGCTCGCGCACGAGCGGCAGGATCTCCTCGCTCGTCACCTCGCCAAACACAACCAGGTAAAAGCCCGTACGGCAGCCCATGGGACCAAAGTAGACGATACGGCTCGACCACTCGGCATGATTGCGCAGGAACGTCGCGCCCAGGTGCTCGATGGTATGGCACTCCGCCGTGTTCATGACCGGTTCCTTGTTGGGCGTGGTCAGGCGCAGGTCAAAGGTGGTGACGGCAGTGCCGGTCGCCGGATCGCGGTCGATGCGGCTCACGTACACGCCGGGCTCAAGCAGCAGATGATCGACAGAAAAGCTCGCAATGCGCTCCATGGTAGATCCTCTCGGTAGTCAATTTGGGACGGGGCTCTTTTAGCTGGTTGGAATGGTCGCACCAATCATACCAGTCAAAAAAGCCCCGTCCCAAATTAGCTACCTGGGACGGGGACCAATGAGTTTTTAATCCCCGTCCCAGAAAAATCATGCTAGGCGGTGTACGCGATCGTAGATTGTACGGCGTGGCGCCAGCCGGCGATCTTTTTGGCTCGCTCGTCTGCCGGCATCGAGGGCTCCACAATGCCGCGGGCACCGTACACGTCAACCACGTCGCGCGTGTACATGCCCAGCGCGATACCACAGGCCCAAGCCGCGCCCAGACCGCTCATCTCGTCGTTGCTCGCAATGCGGATGGGCGAGCCGACCAAATCGCTCTCAAACTGCATCAGGTACGCATCGCGCGTGGGGCCGCCGTCAACACGAAGCTCGGCAAGCGCCGCGCCCGAATCCTCGACCATCACATCAATGACGTCAAAGATCTGATAGGCGATCGACTCGTCGGCAGCCTTTACGAACTCCGCGCGACCCGTGGTGCGTGTCATGCCAAAAACGCATCCCTCGGCATCACTTGCCCAGTGCGGCGCACCCAGGCCGGTAAACGCCGGCACAAAGTAGACATGGCTCGCCGGGTTGGCGGCGTAGCACAGGTCGGTGACCTCCTCGGGGTTGTTGATGAGCTCCAGGTCGTCGCGCAGCCAGGTCTTGACGGCGCCGGCGTAGCTCACGTTGCCCTCGAGTACATACTCGGTCACGCCATCCATACGCCACGCAAGCGAGCTCGAAAGCCCGTGCGAGCTGGCGACAAACTCGTTGCCGACGTTCATCATGACCGAGCTGCCGGTGCCATAGGTCGCTTTGGCCATGCCGCGGCTGTGGCAACCCTGCGCAAACAGGGCCGCATGGCTGTCGCCCAGCACGCCGTGTACCGGCACGGGCGCGGGCAAAAAGCCGCCCAAGTCCGTTGTGCCAAACAGACCGTCGGAGTCGGTCACCTGCGGCAGGCAGGCCGGATCGATGCCAAAGGCCTCGCACACCGGCTCGCTCCAGCAGCCACGGCGCAGGTCGAAGAGCTGCGTGCGGCTGGCATTGGACCAGTCACAGCGAAACTCCGCGCCGCCCGTGAGCGTCCAGACCACCCAGGCATCGATGGTGCCCAGACACAGCTCACCCGACGCCGCGGCCTCGGCAGCCGCCGGAACGTTCGCAAGGATCCAAGCCATCTTGCCCGCCGGATAGTAGGGCGAAAGCACCAGGCCCGTTGTGTCACGTACCAGCTCTGCCACGCCTTCGCGCGCCGCAAGCTCGTCACACAGCTCGCGGGCGCGGGCACACTGCCACACCACGGCGTCGCACAGCGGCTCGCCCGTCGTGCGCCTCCAGGCAACGGTGGTCTCGCGCTGGTTGGAGATGCCAATACCGGCAATGTCGGCCGGATTGACCCCGGTCTCCTCCACCACGGCACGCGCCACGGCCAACACGTTGGCGGCGATCTCGACCGGATCATGGCTCACCCAGCCGGCATCATTGACAATCTGGCGATGCGAGCGGTCGGCACGATGAATCAGATGGCCGCCCTCGTCCACCAGTAGCGCCTTCGTGCCCTGCGTGGATTGATCGATTCCGATGATGTAGCGGCCCATGGCCACCCCTTTCAAAATGAATGTGACAAAGGGACTGTCCCTTTGTCACATTCCAATTACTCTGCGGGAAGGAACTCGGCAACGGTCTTGGCAATGCCTTCGCCGGTGAGGCCGTAGTGTGCGAAGACCTCGGGCGAGGTGCCGGTGATGACCGGCGCGTCGGGCAGGCTCAGGCACTTGACCGGACGCGGACAATGCTCGCCCACGACCTGCGCGACCATGGAACCCAGACCGCCGAAGGGGCTGTGCTCCTCGACTGTCACGACGGCGCGCGTGGCACTGGCGGCCTCGATCACGGCCTCGGCGTCGAGCGGCTTGACGCAGTACATGTCGAGCACCGTTGCCGAAATACCCCGCTCGGCCAGCAGGTCGGCGGCGTCCACGGCGTGGCGGACCATCTCGCCGGTGGCGACGATCGTCACATCGGTGCCGCGGCGCACCCAGGTAGCGCGGTCCATCTGGAACGGGCACTCATCCTCGGCGTACACGTCCTCGACCGGGTTGCGGCCCACGCGGATGTAGGCCGGCTTGTTGTCGGCGACCAAGGCGCGCACGAGCTCGGCGGTCTGGAAGCGGTCGCTCGGCAGATACACTCGCATGTTGGGGATCGCGCTCATGGCGGCGATATCCTGAGCGGAATGGTGGCTCATACCCAGGGCGCCGTAGGACACGCCGCCCGAGATGCCGATGAGCTTGACGTTGGTGTTGGAGTACGAAACGTCGACCTTGCACTGCTCATACGAACGCGTGGTCACAAAGGACGCCGGCGAGGCGGCCCAGGCCTTCTTGCCGCACGAAGCCATGCCGGCGGCGATGCTCACCAGGTCCTGCTCGGCGATGCCGACCTCAACGGACTGCTGGGGATACTGATCGAAGAACGGCGTGAGCGATGCGGAGCCGCGGGAGTCGGAGCACAGGACGACGATGTCCTTATCGGTCTCGGCGGCCTCGAGCAGCGTGTCGCAGATAACCTTGCGGTTGGCGATCTTGTTAGCCATTGATGGCCTCCTTATGGGCAGCGAAATCGGCGATGATCTGGGCATATTCCTCGTCGTTGGGCAGGTGGTGATGCCAGCCGGCCTTGTCCTCCATGACGGGCGAGCCGTAGCCCTTCACCGTGTTGAGGATGATGACCGCGGGCTTACCCTTGGTCTCGGCCGCAAGCGTCAGCGCGGCGTCGATGGCCTGGACGTCGTTGCCCGGAATGGACAGCACGTTCCAACCGAAGGCGGCCCAGCGCTCCTCCTGCGAGTCCTGCTTCATGACGTCCTCGGTGCTGCCGCTGATCTGCAGACGGTTGCGGTCCACGAGCGCGCACAGGTTATCGAGCTGGTAGTTGCCGCCACTCATGGCGCCCTCCCAGACCGAGCCCTCGGCAAGCTCGCCGTCGCCCATGATGGTGTAGACGCGGTAGTCGCGACCGTCCATCTTGCCGGCAAGTGCCATGCCCACCGCCACGGGCAGGCCGTGGCCGAGCGAACCGGAGTTCATCTCGATGCCCTTGAGCTTGTTGTTGGGATGGCCGATGTAGGGGCTGCCGAACTTGGAGAAGCGGGCCTTGACGTCGTCGAGGTCCAGGTAGCCCTCGTGACACAGCACCGCGTAGTAGGCCTCCATGGCGTGGCCCTTGGAGAGCACGAAGCGATCGCGGTTGGGATCGTCGACGGTCTCGGGCGAAATGTTCAGATGGTTGGCGTAGAGGGTCATGAGGGCGTCGATCACCGACATGTCGCCGCCGATGTGGCCGCCGGCGCCGGCCATGATGATGTCGACGCAATCGCGGCGGAGGTCCCAGCGCAGGGACTCAAGCTCTTCGATAGTTGCCATTTCTACTCTCCTCGCAGGTAGGCTTTGACGTCTTCTTCGATGGGGTCGTACAGGTCGGGCTGGATGCCGATGTACTTGCATGCCTCGTAGAGCACCGGCACCACGTTGGCGTGGATGGCCACGCAGTGGTGGATGTAGGGGCCCTCGACGATCTTTGCCTCGAGGCGCTTGAGGTTCTCGACCTCGACCCACAGGTAGGTGCCCATACCGGCCGGGCCGTCGATGCCGCGGGCATTGCCCAGCAGCAGCGAGTACTCGCCGTTGTCGCCGTCAAAGCGGGCAAGGGTGAGGCCGCCGTGCTTGGCCTCGGCCGTCAGCGCGCCGGGGTGATCGAAGGCCAGCGGATAGGTGAGCTTGGGCTTGACGGCCGCGCAGCTGCAGGGCCAGGGGCCGCAGTGCTGCAACAGCTCGCCGTTCTCGTTGTCGGGATGGCGGACGGTCCAGTCGGCGAACATGCCGCGGTGACGGCCAAGATCGGCGGCCTCGACCATGAGCGCGGTGATGGCGCCGTGGATGTCGGTCTCGCAGACGACGGGGATACCCATCTCGTTGAGGATGGCGTTGGCGGCGCAGGGCATAATGCCCAGCTCGTCCTGCAGGGCGTTCCAGCACTGGATGGCGCCGGCGTTGCAGCCGTACTTCTCGACCAGACGCTTCATGGCGATGGCGAGTCCTGCGACCGCGGGGACCTTGTCCTCGGGGATGCAGATCTCAAAGCTGTCGGCGATGTGGGCGAGCATGGCGGCCATGGCTTGCTCGTCGGCCTGGGCGTCGCGCACGGCCTGAACAAGCTCGGTCATGGGGATGGGCGAAAGCTGGATGTTGAACTTCTCGAGCAGCTCGCCCTCGTTGCACATGGTCGACCAGAAGTCGAACGGGCGGGTGGCCATCTGCAGGATGCGGGTGTGCTTGAAGGTCTTAACGACGTTGCACACGGCCAGGAAGTCCCAGACGCCGCGCTCGAACTCGGGATCAGTCAGGCGGCAGTTGGTCATGTAGGTGAAGGGGACCTGGAAGCGGCGCAGGACCTTGCCGGTGGCGAACAGGCCGCACTGGCTGTCGCGCAGGCGGGTGCCGTCGGGCTCGGGGCGCTCGTCGCGCGGGCCCCACAGCAGCACGGGCAGACCGAGCTCGCGGGCAAGGCGGGCGCAGACGTACTCGGTACCAAAGTTGGCGTGGCACAGCATGATGCCGTCGACGCCCTCGGCGCGGAACTTCTTGACGATAGGCTCGATATGGCTGTCGTCGAACAGCAGGCCCTCGTCGTTGATGTCGTCGATATCAACGATGTCGACGCCGATCTCGCGCAGACGGTCAGCCGTCAGACCACGATACCTGATCGCGTCCGGCGCGCTAAAGATGCTGCGGCGCGTAGGCACAAAACCGAGCTTGATCTTATCCATGTACGTCCTCCCCTAGTCACATGTTCAGTAAACAGACGCATGTTTCGTTTTGTTCTGTTTACTAAATGTTTTACTCTTTTGTTTATTAGTTTAGCGCGAAAGTCCCGTAAACGGTAGAGAAATCAGCCTAAACGGTATGTAAACAAACTGAACATACAAGGGAAACAAAAAGAGGGCCCCGAAGGACCCTCTCTTAGTAGCGTTAGATATGGCTGCCTTAGCGAGCTTTGCCGCCCTGCGCCCCGGCGTTTTCTTCGCCTAGATCTCGCACACGCTCTGGCGCTCGACAAAGTAGGTCGACACGGCCGTCTTGCAGGTATAGCTCTTGGGGTTGCGGATGTTGCCCACCAGGCGACGCACCGCGATCTCGCCCACCTCGTGCTTGGGAACATGCACCGTGGTGAGCGGCGGGTTGGAGAAGGCGCCCAAAGACAGGTCGTCAAAGCCGATGATCGAGACATCCTCGGGCACGCGAATACCGTGCTCGTTGAACGCGCGCATGGCGCCCACGGCGAGCACGTCGTTCTCGGCAAAGAAAGCCGTCGGCAGATCGTCGCGCGAGACGTTGTCGAGCCACACGCCCATGTCGCGATAGGCACCCTCGAGCGTGGTGCCCAACGTGACACGCCATGCCGGATTGGCCTCGAGGCCCGCGTCCTCAAGCGCTTGGCGATAGCCGCGCTCGCGGTCCTTAAAGTTGCGGATCCGAAGGTCGCCCGCCAGATAGCCGATTTGCCTGTGGCCTTTCTCGATAAGGTAATCCACGGCACGCAGCACCGAATCGGTGTTGGCGATGACTACGGCATCGAAGTACTGGCGATCGCTCCAGCCGTCGAGCACAATCAGGTGGGCGGCAGCGTCGGCGAACAGGGCGTAGTCCTCCTCGCCCAGCTCGGTGCCCATCAGCACGATGGCGGCCGACGGGTCGGCGATCAGGCCCTCGACCTGCGGGCGCACGGCGTCCAGGTCGCTAAAGTCGAGCGAGACAAAGCTCGTGCTCATGCCGTGGCGACGCGCCTGGCGCTCCACGCCCTCGATGACCGCGGGATGGAAGGTGCTCTCGTCCAAAATGGCGCCCGTCTTGCGCGCAAGCACAAACTGGATGCTCTCGAGCTGCGTCGACTGCTGATAGCCAAGCGACTGCGCGCACTCCAGGATGACCTTGGCGGTCTCCTCGCTCACGCTGCGCTTGCGGTTGAGCGCGTTGGACACGGTTGCGGGCGAAAAGCCGGTAATGCGGCTGATCTCGCGGACGCTTGCTTTAGCCATCGTTCCCCCTAGCATCGGTCGCGGCCGAGCATCGTGGCTTGACCGCCCCGTGGCTCGGCAACTAAACGACCGCAAATTCAATCTAAACAGAATAGTAAATGTTTATTAGCTAGTTTAGCCTGTTGTCAAGCGAAGTGGCACGACTATTCCCCCAACGGGCGCATTTGTCCATCTTAACGTTATTACGCAAGGTCTTCGCCATTGCTTGCTATTACGCGTCGGTACCATTCGAAGCTTTTCTTTTTACGTCTCTCAAACGAGGCCGCACCGCTATCGTCTCGATCGACATAGATAAACCCGTAGCGCTTACGCATCTGTCCTGTGGCGACCGAAACCAAATCGATCGGGCCCCAACAGGTATATCCCATGAGTTCCACCCCGTCGAGCTCGACGGTCTCCCTCATCGCCTCGATGTGGGCCCGCAGGTATTCAACTCGATAGTCGTCTTCTATTTCACCCGAATCTTCCGGCACATCAGGAGCACCCAAACCGTTTTCGACGATGAACAGCGGCTTTTGATAGCGATCCCAGATTTCATTCATGGTGACGCGCAGCCCTTTGGGGTCGATAAACCTCCCCCAAGGCTCCTGTTTTAGATACGGATTAGGCGCCGAGCGAAGAAGGTTCGAATCGAACTGACCTTCCGCATGCGCTTTTGCGACGCGCGTCGAGTAATACGAAAACGAGACGAAATCGACCAGGTTTGCAGCCAGTACTTCGCGGTCATCATCCCGATAGGGCACCTCAAAACCATGGCGGGCGTATTCCTTGAGAACATAGCTCGGGTACGCACCGCGCACCTGGACGTCGGTAAACATGTAATGGCTGCGATTCTCAGCCTGCGCAGCCAGCACATCGTCCGGATCACATGTAGCCGGATAGAAGACACCTGCGTTGAGCATGCAACCGATCTTCGCCCCAGGGCACAGTTCATGACACGCCCCGACCGCACGGGCGCTCGCAACCAATACATGGTGCACGGCCGTGTGAACCGTTGCATAGCGATTCTCCCCTTGCTCGAAGATGATCCCCGCCGCCATAAAGCACGCCTGCGTCATGATGTTGATCTCGTTAAAGGTCAGCCAATAATTGACCAATCCCCGATAGCGCTCGAACACGGTACGCGAATATCGCTCGAACAGGTCGACCAACCTGCGATCGCGCCATCCGCCATACGCATCGACGAGATGCATGGGGACATCATAGTGGTTGAGCGTCACCAAAGGCTCAATGTCATGCGCGCGACACGTCCTAAAAACATCCTCGTAAAAGGCAAGGCCTTCTTCATTGGGCTCGGCTTCGTCTCCTTTGGGAAAAATGCGGCTCCAGGCGATTGATAAGCGCAGGCATTTAAAACCCATCTGGGCAAACAGTTCAATATCCTGCTTGTACCTATGGTAAAAATCAATGCCCTTGCGAGCGGGATAGAAGCTGTCGGGTGCCAACGCACGCGGATCAAGGTCTCCCCGCATGACGTCCATGCGTTGATCGCCAAACGGCAGCATGTCGGAATTGGCTAAACCGCGACCGCCTTCGTTCCATCCTCCCTCGCACTGGTTTGCAGCCAGAGCCCCGCCCCATAAAAAATCTTCTCTAAACATTATGGTGTCGTCCTTTCTATCAAATTCCCGGCCCACACTGTCGAACGCAACGGACTCGGCAAGTGCCGCGCAACAGCACAGTACCGTTGCGCGGCCAAGGGGTCGGACCGCGCAACGGCTGGGGAGCATATTTGTGTAGTAGCCTCTTATGCCTCGACGGATTCAACGGCCTCAGAATCGCCGCTCTTGGACTTCAACGGCATCTTCTCCTGTCCTTCAAATCCAAAAATCATCGCCAACGCAAACGTCACGGCACCGCCAGCAAGACACCCGATGGTGCCAGGGATGATATCCTGAGCAAACATGAGCACGTTCATCCATGGGAAACCAACGCCAGTGAAGATATAGACGTTGGCATGAAGAAGGCTTACCAGCAGACCACCGACAGCACCACCAATCATGTTCCAGGCAAGAGCCTTCTTGTCGCGAAACAGGATGCCGTAGATGATGGGCTCACTCACGCGACCGAAGGCATAGGTGATGAACAAGTTCCAGCCCGTGGCTCGACTCTCCTTGCCCTTAGCGCGCAGGCCATAGGCGAGCGCGATGGCAAGCGTGGCGTAGGCTACAACCGCGGTGCCGGGGTATAAGATGGCGTCGTAACCGTTCTGGAGCGCGGCGGGCAATATGGCGGTATAGATCGGCACGTGCATGCCGGTGGCGATGATCAGATTCCAGAATGCGCCGATAACCGCGGTCGCAGCGGGACCGGCAACAGAGGCGAGCCAAATGATGAAATCGGCCACAAGGCCCATGACAAATTGGACGGCAGGGCCGCAGAGGCACAGCGCGACCGGCAACATCACGAGCACCGTACCCACGGGTACGATCAGAATGCGCAACATATCAGGCGAGATCTTCTTAAAGAAGCGCTCAACATAGGACTGGGCCCAGGTGATCAAGATGACCGGAAGAACAGCCTGGGTGTAGTTGACGAGCTGCATGGGGATGCCGAAGACGCTGAAAGGCTTTCCGTCCTCAACAATAGCGAGCATGTCGGGATAAATCATCACAACAGCGATGAGCAGTGCCAGCACAGGACTCGTTTTGAACTTCTTAGCCGAGCTATAGGCGGCAAACACCGGGAAGTAGTAATACGCCGCATCGCCCACCAGGGAAAGGATCCGATACAGGTCGCTCGTTTCGGACATAAAACCGGCGCCTTCGGGCCCAAACAGAATAACGAGCATCTTGAAGATACCGGCGACACAAAAGATCGAAAGGATCGGGGTGATAGCGCCGCTCACGGCATCGAGCAGCTGATTGAAGAGGTGCTTGGGCGCCAAGCGCTCCTTCCAGCTAAGCTGAGGGCCATCGAGTTCCTCGTCAATCGATACCGTGACCTCGAATCCGCCCTGCTTACAGACCTCGTCGTAGACCTTGTCGACCGTGGGCCCGACCACCAGCTGCACCTGCCCTCCGGCGTGCACGACGCTGATGATAGACGAGATGTCCTCAAGCTTCTCATCATTCGAGAGGCTTTCATCCTTGAGGTTGAAGCGCAGGCGCGTCATGCAATGCGTAACCGAAGCCACGTTTTCCGCCCCGCCCACAGTGGAGAGAATCTGCTCTGCCACCTTTTTGTAATTTGCCATCATTGGCTCCTTTGCACAATCTTGGCTTACTGTTCGAATCGGCAAAGGTCATGCCCCGAATGGCTACGGGTTACAATCCTTTTTTGGAGATGATCCGGTTGAGATGGATCATCAGATAGAGTTCCTCCTCCTCGGAGAGCGTGGCGTCCCACGTTTCACGACAATAGGAACCGATATGCTTCACGCACTCTGCCAACTGCGGAAACTCCTCACGAAAGTTCTTGTACATCTGCATGTTGGCGCTGTTCAGCGACTCGCCGGCTTGAATGCGCTTGAACAGGTACCGCAGATGCGTGGCGAAGCGGGTGAAATCAAAGGAATCGCGGTCGACAATAATGCGGAAATCGCTTTCGAGAATCTCGATAACGTCCTCGAGCATATCGTCTAACTGCTTTGCGGGCTCGGCCGTGGCTTTGACGGCTTCAACAACCCGTGCGTTCACGAGATTCATCGCAATACTGGCAATCTCATCCTTGGGAAGCCGCTCTCCGAGCTCCTTCTCGAGTCGCATGACGATAAACTGGGCAGCCTTGTATTCCTTCGGATACGTCTCCCGCACTTCATAGGCAAGAGGCATCGCGATGCGGACCCCCTTTTGGGCTCGCGCAACGGCAAACGACAGGTGATCAGCCATGAACAGCGTCGCATTGGTCGAGAGGTCGTAGGGCAGTTCGTTGGCAACGATGTCCATAACTTTCGCCGCAAACATCACGATATCCGAGGGAAGATCCCTCATGACATCTTGTCCTTTAGGATCAATGTCGTAAAACGTATGCTCGATTTTAGAAAGAGGGAGCTCTCGAGGAAAATCTCCGCCGAAACCGACGCCCCTGCCCATGGCGATGACATCTCGCCCCTGTCCGTCACGGCAAAGAACCGCGTTGTTGTTAAGCTTTTTAATTGCAAGCATGGTGAACCTCCTTTCAAGAACACTCACAGAAAAAGGCATGATAGCCAATAGCAGTGCTATTGCGGTCATGCCTTACGTAACAATCCGTGTTGTATTGCTCTTGGGCATGCCTCCACACAGGAGTAACAATCCAAGATGCAGAATGCATTATAGCGCTCTCCCCGCCCCGGGGACCATCGGGCTGGCGAACGGTAGATGTCGGCCCGCCAGCGGCCACATCGAGCAGATGGGCGTGCTTCGATCCCGAGCCTAGCCTAGGATGCGGGCCATGCGCGCCTTGAACTCGGACAGAAAGCGCGGGGCGTCCACGGTGAGTGCCACAAGCGCGCTCTTGTCGGGGTCGGACAGGCGATGCTCGTCGCAGATAGTGCGGCCGCGATACTCGCCGAGCAGGTCGACGCGCAAGTTGCAACCAAGTGCGCCCACGAGCGTGGGATCAATCGCCACGGCAACGGCAAGCGGATCGTGCAGCGCGCAGCCGCCCAGGTAAGGGGCGTTCATCTCGTACGAGCCAATGTAGTGCTCGACCATACTCGCAAATGCGCAGCCCGCCATGGTGCCCGAGCCCGTCCAACCGGCAATGTCGCGGCGCGTCAGCACCACGCGATGCGTCACGTCAAGACCAACCATGGTGAGTTTGCGGCCCGAGCGCAGCACAGCGTCAGCGGCCTCGGGGTCGCTCGCCATGTTGGCCTCGGCACCGGCGCTCACGTTGCCGGGCACGGTCAGGGCGCCACCCATCACCACCACGCGGCCGATAGACATCATCGCCGCCGCGTCGCGCTCAAGGGCGAGCGCCAGGTTGGAGAGCGGACCGGTCGCCACATAGACCAAGTCGGGACCATAGGTACGCGCGGCATCAATCAGGTAATCGACCGCCGCATTGCCATCGGCCGACGTCGCGCCCACCGGCTCGTACGGCGAGGCGGGCACGCTTGCGCCGCCGATGCCGTTCTTGCCGTGGATAAGCGTGGTGGACGCCGGCGGCGTGTAGGGTTCGGTCGCCTTCACGGGACGATCGGCGCCCAGGTACACCGGCACCTCGGGACGACCCAACAGGTCGAGCACCGCCAAGCAGTTGTGCGCCGACTGCTCGACGCGCACGTTGCCAAAGCACGTGGTGATGCCGACGAGCTCCACCTCGGGGCTCGCGATGGCATAGGCAAGCGCCATCGCATCATCCACACCCATATCCAGATCAAGGATCAGCTTCTTGATTGC
Organism: uncultured Collinsella sp.; assembly: GCA_900550195.1. Taxonomy (GTDB): domain Bacteria; phylum Actinomycetota; class Coriobacteriia; order Coriobacteriales; family Coriobacteriaceae; genus Collinsella. The sequence goes on along the minus strand of URRB01000005.1, from coordinate 23,463 downwards.
CATTGTTCTACTCCGCTTCTCCGTCTTGTACCAAATCGTCTAAATCAAACACGCGATCAACTTCGGCGCGCGTGGGAATCGACTGCTGTGCGCCCAGGCGCGACACCGCCACCGCCGAGGCGCGTGCACCCGCCGCCATGCACTCAAAGAGAGGCAGGCCCTCCAGACGAGCCGCGGCAAGCGCACCGATAAATGTATCGCCCGCGGCCGTCGTATCGACCAACGTGCTCGAGAGCGCCGGCATGCGCAGCGGCTCGCCGTCATCGCCGAGCGTAACCGACCCGGCGCCGCCCAACGTGATGACCGCAGCTCCGGCACCCTTGGCGAGCAGGGCATTGAGCGCCGCGACGCAGCTCGCATCATCCGCGGGCAAGATGCCCGTCAGCACCTGGCACTCAGTCTCGTTGGGACAGACCAGGTCGACCGCAGGCCAGGCCTCCGCAGGCAACTCGCAGGCAGGAGCTGGATTAAAGACCGTATAGAACCCCAGCTCGTGAGCGCAAACGAGCGCCTCGGCCGTCGCTGCAAGGTCACATTCGCCCTGGGCGATAAAGACGCTTCCGACAGCCGGGGCAATATCGCTGGCGTCTCCGTCGAGCTTATCGGCTACCAGACGCCTCAGCGCGCGGGCAACATCCTCGCCCGCGAGCGCATGGTTGGCGCCCGGCGACAGCACGATGCGGTTGTCGCCCTCGCAGCGAATGATGGTCGCCGTTCCCGTCTCCACGTCATCGCGACGCGCTACAAAGACACAGTCCACGCCGGCGTCTTGGAGTCCCGCCACCAGTGCATCGCCAAATGCATCGCGCCCGACGGCGCCGATCATGCACGTGCGCGCACCCATGCGCGCGGCGGCCACAGCCTGGTTGGCACCCTTGCCGCCGGCGTTGGTGATAAAACCGCTACCGCCGACGGTCTCGCCCGCACGCGGCATGCGCTCACACGCCACCGAAAGGTCCATGTTCATGCTGCCGAACACCGCAACGATGCCGCGATCTGCCATGGAAACCTCCTCATCTGCGGGCTTTATGCCCACCGTCGGCCGTCAATCGTATGCTTTCGCACTCTATAACTTTAGTTCACTTTGATGTGAACGCGCGCTTGAGGTTGCGCCAGCAGCAAGCATTCACAGGAGCGGGCAGCTACAATGAATACGTGCTGTTTTTTCTCGTCATTGGATGATGTTTTATGGAACAATTCCCGCAATCGAGCTCACGCGGCCCGCGCCGCGCGCCCGATAACCAGGCGCCGCACGAACGCCCGCGCACTGAACGCCGCGCAGGCGACCCGCGACGCACCCCGAGCCCCCATCGAGCACCCGCCAACAAAGCGGACCACGCCAGCGCCGCCGCCGCGGACCAGACGCCCACTCGTCCCAAATCTCGTTACATTCCCGCCCTCGACGGCCTGCGCACGCTCGCCGTTGTCGCGGTGGTGCTCTATCACCTCAATCTTACGTGGGCTCAGGGCGGCCTGCTCGGCGTCACGATCTTCTTTGTGCTTTCGGGCTATCTAATCACGCGCCTGCTGCTCAACGAAGTCGCCAAGACCGGGCGCATCGACCTCAAGAGCTTCTGGATTCGCCGCATCCGCCGTCTGTTCCCCGCCGTAGTGACCGTCGTGGTGGTTACCTGCGCGCTGTGCACGATCTTTAACCACGTGATGCTCACCAAGATGCGTCCCGACATCCTGCCGTCGCTGCTGTTCTTCAACAACTGGTGGCAGATCGCCCAGGACGTCTCGTACTTCAACGCCCTGGGCGACCCCTCGCCGCTCACGCACTTTTGGTCGCTCGCCATCGAGGAGCAGTTCTATCTGGTTTGGCCGCCGCTGCTGCTTGCCATGGTATCCATGCACATGAGCAAGCCCAACACGCGCCGCGTGGTTCTGGGCTTGGCTGCCGTCTCCGCCATTGCCATGATGGTGCTCTACAATCCCGCCGCCGACCCCAGCCGCGTGTACTACGGCACCGACACCCGTGTGTTCTCGCTGCTGCTGGGCGCCTGGATGGCCTTTATCCCCGATCGCGATCTGGCGCCCGTGCGCCTCGCACATCGTCTGGGGCTCGACCGCCTGGTTGGCGCCGCCAAGCACGGCAAGAATGCCGAGGACAAACAGGGCACGAAGGCCGATAACGTAGCCGAGACTGCCCCAACCCAGCCGAGCGCGCTCGTACGCTTTTGGTCCTCGCCCGCGTCCATCGATGTGTTGGGCGTCGCGGGCCTGGTTGGCCTTGCCGCCATGGTCGCATTCACCAACGGCTACACCGCCTTCCAGTATCGCGGAGGCACGCTGCTGTGCTCGATCCTCACGCTCATGGTCATCGCGGCCTGCGTGCAGCCCCAGGGAATGGTTGCCCGCGCGCTGTCCGCCGAGCCGCTCGTGTGGGTTGGCAAGCGCTCGTACAGCATCTACCTGTGGCACTATCCGCTGCTGTTGCTCATGAACCCGGTCGCCAACATCAACGATACGCCGTGGTGGCAGTACATTTTGCAGGTGTTGTTGGTGGTCGCCGTGGCAGAGTGCTGCTATCGCTTTATCGAGACTCCGTTTAGGAAGGGCGCCTTTGAGCGCACCGTGTCCGAGTTCCGCGACGGCACCACCACGCCCGCTAACTGGGTACGCGCGCACGTCCCTGTCTGCGCAGCCTGCGCTGTCGTGTTGGTCGTTGCACTGGGCGGCCTGATCTTTGTTCCCGAGACGTCTGCGCTGAGCGGCGAGGGCGCCGAAGTTCTGAACAAGGAAGCCAAGAACACCGCGCCCACCGACCAGCAGGCGGCCGACGACACCGACAAGGACAACGACGGCTTCCCCGATGGCTCCTACGATCTGCTTATGATCGGCGACTCCGTGTCGCTGCGCGCCGTGGACACCTTTGACGGCGTGTTCCCGCACAGCCATATCGATGCCGAAAAGGGCCGCCAGTTCGATGCGGGCCGTGCGACATTTGAGGGCTATATCCAGCAGAACCTTGCCGGCAAGATCGTGGTCTTTGCCCTGGGCACCAACGGCTTGGTAACCGACGACCAGATCGACGCCATCATGGCCGATGCAGGAGATAGGCGTATTGTGGTGTTTGTGAACACGCGCAGCCCGCAGCCGTGGGTTGGCTCTACCAACCAGGCCATCGCCAACGCCGCTACGCGCTACAAGAACGTGCGCGTTATCGACTGGTACGGATACAGTGCCAACCGCAACGACCTGTTCGATGGCGATGGCACGCACCTATCGACCACTGGCGTGACTGAGTACCTCAACTTGATCCACGATGCCGTCAAGAAGGACCTGCCCGTACACCCCGAGGATCACGTCAACGATCCGCAGCCGGCAGCCGTCAAGTCTGCCACCGACGCACTCGTCAATGCGCTCGCTCTCAAGCCGCACAAGCTGGGCACCGACAAGTAACCTGCAGCGCAAACTTCCCACATCCGGAGGGGGTGTCTGCCACGGCAGACACCCCCTCCGGCAGTTAGGGACACTCCTGGCGCAGCCAATGAAGACCTCTACGGATGAATTCCAGGCCGCTCCGTCGCTCCAAACATCGTTTCCGCGCCTCGTGCCTGCCCCAAACAATCAAAACAAGCCCTTTTCGCCGCACCCTCAAAGGTCTGTGGGCAAAAAGGGCAAATATGAGTACTGTTACCATTTTAGTAGCAGGCAAAACCACCCAAAATGACGTCCGAGCGACCCCTACAACCCCCTAAAGCAGCCAACCTGACTGGTTTAAGGCGTATTGGAGCCAATTTTAATGAACATACTAAAGGCTATGTTCATTATCTTTTAGGATGTAAATGCTATTCACTTAGCAACAGTACTCATATTTGGCATTTTTTGTCCATTGCTATATAACTAACACCCTATAGCAGACAAAAAACAGGCCGCAGCCCATCGCTGCGGCCTGTTCGGAAGCAAAAGTGGGCGTTAAGCGCTGTAGCCCATCGCTTGCAGGACAAACATGACGACCGTGAGCACCGTAATCACGGCGATAGTCGCCCAAGTGAGCATGTTCCACACGCGACCGTTGCGGTTGGCACCCATAATGTGACGGTCGGCTGCGATAACCACCTGGAACACCAGAACCACGGGCAGTAGCACGCCATTGATGACCTGTGAGGTCATCATAATCTGGAACAGATCGACGCCGGGCATAAGCACCAGCACGGCAGAGATACCGATGATGGCCGTAATGATGCCGCGATAGACCGGGGCCTCGTCCCAGCTGCGGTCGGCACCGCGCTCCCAGCCAAATGCCTCGCAGATAGCGCTCGACGTAACGCCCGGCAGCACGCAGGCAGCCAAGAAGCTCGCCGCGACCAGGCCCGAGGCAAACAGTACCGTGGACCACTGACCCGCAATAGGCTCCAGCGCACGGGCAGCATCGGCAGCATCGCTAATCTGAATGCCCGCCGGGAACAACACCGTACCGGTCGTGATGATAATAAAGCCGGCAATGACATCGGCGGCAAGCGAGCCGCTCACGGTATCGATGCGCTGCAGCACGATATCGTCCTCGCCCGCGTTCTTATCGACCACGTTGTTCTGCGCCAAGAAAATCATCCACGGCGCGATGGTGGTACCGATCGTTGCGACCACGAGCGACACGTAGCTGGGATCATTTTGAATGTTAGGCACGACCAGGTCGACCGCGACCTCACCCCAGTTGGGGCCAGCCATAAACGCGGCGACAATATAAGTCACGAACACGCAGCTCACCAGCAGCAGAATCTTCTCGATGCGCTGGAAACTACCCGACATGGTAAGCATCCACACCAGCAGCGCCACCAACGGCACCGAGATGCTCGCCGGCACGCCAAAGAGAGCAAGGCCGCTGGCGATGCCCGCAAACTCCGAAATGGTCACAGCCGTGTTGGCGATCAACAGCGCCGCCATAGCAAGTACACTCTTGCGCACGCCAAAGCGCTCGCGAATGAGCGATGCCAGGCCCTTGCCCGTGACGCAGCCGCAGCGCGCCGCGGTCTCCTGCGTCACGATGAGCAGCACAGTCATGACGGGAAGCATCCAGAGCATCTTGTAGCCATAGCTGGCGCCCGCGCTGGAATACGTTGCAATGCCGCCGGCGTCATTGCCCGAAAGCGCCGCCAGCAGACCGGGGCCCATAGCGCCAAAGATGGCCGCGATGGTCAACTTTTGCTTGGTGCCCGACTTTTGCTTGGTATTTTGCACGCGACCACCTAACCCATGACCGACATGGTGAGCAGCACCGCAGCGGCGCAGTACGCTACGCACGAGATCATGACGGCAATAACGTTCATGGCGGTGCCCGACGTGTTGAGGTCATGCTCGTCACGCCAGAACAGCACCATCAGGTAAATCACGGCGCTCATGTTGCCAACCAGGCAAATGATGGCAGCGATATTAAAGCACCCGGTAAAGAGTTGCTCCTCAAACATGGGCGCATCGGGGAACGCGGCGGTGCGCACCAGCTGGGCGCACAGGTAGGTCACGAGTGACAGAATCAGGCCCATGCCCGTGCTCTGGAAGAAGAACCCCAGATACGGCTTGGGCTCGTCGTCGTGACCGTCATACTCCAGGAAGTAGTTCTTGACGAACGACACCATGCGCGAGGCCGCCAGCAGCACGAGCGGCATGGCGCACATGGGGAACACCACCAGATGTGCGGAGCCGAGCGCCGTCCCCAGCACGGTCGCCATGATGCACGACGCGATGCCCCATACAACAACCCAGTACTGGCGATGCACGAACCAGCTGAGCACGTTCGTCGAGTCGTCCGACGCGCTATCGCCCGAGCCGACACCGGCGATCTGCAGGTCCTCCTGGTGCTCCTCAGCGATAACGTCCATGGCGTCGTCGAAGGTTACGATACCCAGGATATGACGGTTCTCGTCGCAGACAGGGATGGCGACCAGGTCGTACTTGGTCATCTCGTCCGTTACGTCTTCCTGGTCCTCGTCGGGCGACACATAGACCAGGTCGCGATAGGCCAGCTGACCCAGCGTGGCGTCGCGGTCGGCTACGATCAGCGTGCGCAGCGAAAGCACGCCGGTCAGCATGCCGCTCGGATCCTCGGTATAGACATAGTAGACGCTCTCGAAGTCCTCGTCGAGCTCGCGAATCGCCTCGATGGCGTCACCGACCGTTGCCGTGGCGGGCAGGGAGACAAACTCCGAGGTCATGATGCGGCCGGCGGTGTTGTCCTCATACCCCAGCAGGTTACGAATCGCCTTCTCCTCCTTGACGCCCATCAGGCGCAGGAGCTTCTCGGCCTTCTCGTAATCGAGCTCGTCGATCAGGTCGGCTGCATCGTCCGGGTCCATCATGGCCAGCATCGACGATGCGTCCGTGTCGGACAGGCCCTCGAGCATCTCGGTCATAAGCTCGTCGTCATCGAACTCCGAGATGGCCTCGGCGGCCTGGGCAGTATCGAGCTGCGCGAACACCTGCGCACGTAGGCGCGGGTCGAGCTGCTCGATAATGTCGGCGATGTCGGCAGGGTGCAGCTCGCCGAGCGTCTTGTGCGACACCGAGAGTTGAATGTTCTTGGTCGAGCGGTCGAGCAGGTCCATGTAGGACCAAGCGATGATGTCCTCACTGAGCGGCTTGCCCAGGTGCTTCATAAAGCCTTCGACGATATGCTCGAGCGCGGGGCTGATGGCGCGTAGCAGACCGCGAGCACCAACCTCGGCGCCCAGCAGGCGCAGCTGGTTTTCGCCCGACATGGAAAACTTGATGTCGTTTACGCGCACGACCTTCATGCCCTGCGTGTCGACAATCTGCTTGTTGAGCACGTCGCGGGCAAGCAAGAGTTCGGTCGGCTGCAGGTACGAAAAACGGATTTCGGTGGCCGACGTCTTAAGGTGTACACCCGTCTCGTCGATACGGTCGACCCATTTGCGCCAGCTGATCATAAACGGCGTCTTGCCGGGTCCGCGGAACGCGAGCGACGTCACGTGCGGAAAAACTTCGCCGGTAGCAATACCAAAATCGTTGACCACGCCGAGCTTTTCGCCGTCGACGTCCAAGACCGGCAATTTGAGCATCTCACTCAGATAATTCAATGGTGCTCCCCATCATTATTCCTCCGGACGCGGCCGCATGTGCGGCGTCCGGGGGCTTCTGGATATGTATACGCATGCGCGGGCGGCACGCCGCTCGACGCTTACACCCCGTGCATGCGCAAAAAGCACCTGCATGGGGTCATCGACTGTATGGTCGAGGTTTGGATTTCACCTGTAACCTTTCTCTTGACCCTCATTAACCGCAGTAACTATAGCATCAGCATCGCCCTGCGGCATCGAATTTATGCGCTGCACATTGCAGGCATACCAAACGCTGACGCATCCGTGACATAGCCATTGGGGACGTTCTTAAACGACTACCCAATGACTACTCTGTGGTGTCGTCGTCCTCGGCAAGTTGGGGGAACACGGCGTCCTTGGGCATGGTGACCTTCGTCAGCGAGGTGAGCTTTTTGCTCAGCGACGTGTCCGTCTTGACCAGGTCGCTGAGCGTCACGATCTTGTAGCCGTCGGCAATGAGGCCGTCGATAATCTGCGGCAGCGCCTCGAGCGTCTGCTCGGCGCATTCGTCTCTATCGGTGAGCAGCACGATATTGCCCGGCGTCACCGAATCGAGCACCGTCGAGACCTGCTCGTCGGCACCGTTGAGCAGCCAGTCGCCCGAGTCAATATTCCACGAGACCACGGCGGAGACCAGGTCCATCGCATCAATCCAGTTTTGCTCGTCAAAGGCAGCGTAGGGAGCACGCAGTAGCATCGTCTTCACGCCGGTCGCCGACTTAATCGCATCGGTGCCTTTCGGGATCTGTTCGCGTACCGCCTCACGGTCCTGACCCTTGAGCGAATCGTCGCTGTAGCTGTTGGATCCGATCTCGCACCCGGCATCGACAATCGCCTTGGCCGTGGCAGGCGAGGCCTCGGCCGCATCGCCCGAAAGGAAGAACGTCGCGGTGACGCCCTTTTCCTTGAGCACCTGCAAGATCTGTTTGGTGGCGCCGCTCGGACCCTCGTCAAACGTCAGCGCCACGTACTTTTTGTTGCCCTTGGGCGCCACGCTGGCGCACGCAACAACGCAATCGGTGGCGGGCACAACCTCGCCGCGGTCTTGCGTCTTGCCCGACTGCTCACCAACCCACACCTCGGAGCGGCCCTGGACACCCCACGTCTGCACATACTCGATAGCGCCCGTACCCTCGACCTTGAGCTTGGGCTCGATAACCGTAGCCTGAACCTCGTGCTTCTCGTAGGTGTTACGGCCATCCTTGACCGTCACCTTCTCGCCGCCCTCAAGTTCGCGGCTATCCCATTTGCCTTGCTTCACGCGCTTGCCGTCGACCTTCACCGACAGCTTTTCGCCCCCATGGCGCTTGAGCACGCTGTCATCGACGGCCAGCAGGTCGCCTGCATCGTAGGTGTCAGTCAAATCCTGTTCGTCGATGAGATTCTGCAGCGTAGAGCCCACGCGCACCGCGGTCTTCTGGCCGTTGAGCTCCACGTCCACACTGCGGTTGACGTAGCCCACGACGGCAGCGATAAACAGCACGAGCGCGCAACCCACGGCGATGAGCGCGTAGGGCAGGCGAGACGAACGACGGGGCGTACGGCTGTTGCCGATGCGCGCACTGCGGTCGCTAAAGCCGCGGCTATGGTTGAGATACATCGCGCCGGGCTTACGGTGACGCTTGCGCTGACCGCTGGGCAGCTGCCCCAGGTCGCGGCGCGCCGTCGGACGCGCACCCGAACGCCCGTTTAAGTTGGATCCGTTTTGGCGCATGTGCCCTCCCCCATAAACACAGCAAGCCGGAGCAACAGGTCTCCGGCTTGCCTCCCATCATTTGGTACGTCGCTATTTTGTAGCTTTTGACGAGCCTCCGCTCGCCTTTTGGTATTCGTCCTTAAAGGCCTTGAACATGCCGCGCGTCTTGCCGAGCTGCTTGCCCAGTGCGCGACTGCCCTTGTCCACGGCAACCGATCCCTTGTCGTCGAGCACCTTGGCGCCCTTTTTGACCTTGTCGCCCACCACGACGCTGGCCTCGGCGGCCTTGGCAGCCGCACCGCCCGAATACCCGAGCGACTTGACCTCGTCCGAGACGACCATCGCGCCGTTCTCGTAGCCGCGCAGCATCGTCGGCGGCACCTGCGTGTCACCAACCAAAACACTCGAAGCAGCACCGGCGGTCACATAGAATGCCTGCACGATGCCCGAGCGCGGCTTGAACTCAACGTCCGAGCAATAGCCCACGACGTCGCCCGATTCCGTGCGCACGTCCATACCGACCCAGATGATGCAATCGTCCAGGTTGATGTCGAGGCGCTTGGCCGCAGCGGTATCGTAGGTGCCCTTGACGTCGTCAACCGCGATGGCGCCCTCGTAGACACCAATGGCGTCGAGCGCTACGAATCGGTCGGGACGCTCGATCATACCCGCGATATCGGACTGGCGGACCATAAAGCCGACCACGCGCGTACCGCCCGGGGTAAAGACCGGAAAGTGAATCTTTCCGAGCTTTTTAGGGCTGCGCGGTGTGCCGTCCTTTTTGGTACGCTTGTCCTCAGTAGGCTTGCGATAGATCTTGGCGCCGACAAAATCCCCGGCGCGCATTATGCCTCGGTCGAGGGCTCCGCAGCCTCGGTATCAGCCTCGACGGCGTTCTCGACCACGACGTCGGCGGCAGGCGTCACGTTGCCGCCCGAAATGGCGTCGTTGAGCTGCTCGCGCAGCTGGTCCATGCGCTCGCGGGCCAGGTCGACCTTGGCGCGCAGGTCGTCGGTCTTGGCGTCGACCATCGGGCCAAAGTCATTCACCGCAGCACGGGCCTCCTCGGCGCTGTGCTCGTAGGTGTCGCGCATATTGTCCCAGGCGTCGTTGGCGATATCGGCAGCCATGGCGCGGGTCTCGGCGCCCGAGCGCGGGGCCAGAGCAACGCCGACAATAGCGCCGGCAGCGGCACCAAAAAGTGCGCCGGAGACAAAGCTGAAAGTCTTACCCATGATCATTCCTCTCCTGCGGGCACGTCGGTGCCCACCGTTTGAATGCTGTCCATTATACCCGCAGCGCATCACTTGCCGCTCCGCTCATCTGCGTACGGCAAAGGCGCAGGTACGTGATGGTGATAAACGCGTAGGCCTACTCCTGGGGCATAGCCGGCATGGCCACCGTGGCACCCGGGTCCTCGCCGGCGCCGTCCACGAGCGGCAGGCCGCCCTCATGCGCAGGTCCTGCCGGAACCGTCGCAGCACCGCCAAAGACGGCAGCGGAGGCCTCGTGGTTCTCGGCAACCGCGCCCTCGGTATCAATCGCCACCTGGGGCTCGTCGTCAAAGTTGGGGACGCCCTGGGGCTCGGCGGGAACGGGCTCGGCGGTCGCATCGGCAACGAGCTCGGCGTCGACCGGCACATCGCCCTCGTCAGCGCCCTCGTCCTCGGCAGCATCTTCGCCGTTCGCAGCGGCGACGGCCTCGTGAGGATCCTTGCCCTCGGCCTCGGCGCGCATGCCCAACACCAGGTTGCGCAGACCCGCGACCGTGCCTTCCACGTCGGGGGCAGGCTGGTCGGCGTGCAGGTACGCCCAGTCCATCATAAAGGTGGCCGACGACAGCGCGCCAATGGCCAGCGCATCATCTGGACACGAAAGCTCGACCTCAAAGACGCGCTCGTCGTGCTCGCTTACGCGGGTGCGGCCGCATGAAATGCTGCCAGCGAGACCGGTCTCGTTCATGAGCTCGACCGTCACATGCTCCAGCAGGTGGCAAAGCTCGGTCTGGCCCATGCAGTCCTGGAACTCGCGGCCGGAATCGCCTAGGCACAGGTGCTTGGCAATCGCGGGCACCAAGTAGTACACGCGCGCCGTGGCCTCGATATCCTCCGAGGTCATCAGCGGCATGCCGGGGTTCACCAGCACATGCGCGCAGATCTTGTCCTTGCTGACGGTGACCTTAAGGATGTTGAACAGGCCTGCCATAACTCTCCCCTACTCTTCCTTGCCCTACTCGTCGCCGTCGTGCGGGTCCGCAGAACCTGCACCCGACGTCGCCGGCTTGTCTGCCGAAAGCTCGGAATCCTTCCTATTGGTTTCGGCCGGAGCGATCACGCGAATGAGCGAGATGCGCTGGCCACGCATCGACTGCACTTTAAACTTGTACCCCGCAACCTCAAACACCTCTCCAATATCGGGCACCGAGTCGCAAAGCTCCAAAATCCAGCCGGCGATGGTCTCATAATCATCGCTTTCCTCGAGCGGCCAACCAAGCTCAATCGCGTCATCGCACGAAAAACGCCCATCGACGAGCCACTCGCGGCGCGAAAGGCGCGTGAGGTACTTGTTGTCGGGGTCGAATTCATCCTCGATCTCGCCGACGATCTCCTCGACGATGTCCTCGATGGTGATAATGCCGGCCGTGCCGCCGTACTCGTCCACGACCACTACGATCTGGTCATGCGAGGTCTGCATCTCGGACAGCAGCGGCAGGATGTCCTTTGTGTCGGGCACAAAGGTGGCGTCGCGCAAAAAGCCGGCGATGGGCTGATTGCCCTTGTCATCGAGCGAGGGCTGAATCAGGTCCTTGATGTGCGCGATACCCGCCACGCTGTCGGGGTCCTCGTGATAGACGGGGATGCGGCTAAAGCCGGTCTGGCGCATGGTGGACAGCACGTCGGCGACCGTCTCGTCGTCCCCGCACATGGTGGTGTCCACACGCGGCACCATGACCTCGCGGGCAACGGTGTCGCCCAGGTCGAAGATCTCGTGGATCATGCGCTTTTCCTCGTCGAGCAGGTCATCCTGCTCCGAGACCATGTACTTGATCTCTTCCTCCGAGACATTCTGGCGGTCGTCGGCGCTCTTGATGCGCAGGATGCGGGCCAAGCCGTCGGAGCAGGCGCCGGTCAGCCACACGAGCGGGCGGGCGATCTTTTGGAAAAACGACAGCGGGCCCACAACCTGCTTGGACACGCCCTCGGCATTTGCCAGGCCAATACGCTTGGGCACGAGCTCGCCAATCACGATGGACACGAAGGCGACCGCGACGGTGATGATGACCGGCGCCAGGCCGCGCGCGATAGCGGAGAGCGGCGCGATGCCAAAGCTCATGAGCCACGTGGCGAGCGGGTCGGACAGGCTCGTCGAGGCGACGGCGGACGAGGCAAAGCCCACGAGCGTGATGGCAACCTGGATGGTAGCGAGCAGCTCGTCGGAATCGGCGGCCAGCTTAATGGCGCGCTCGGCGCGCCTGTCGCCCTCCTCGGCCTCGTGCTCCAGCACGGCGCGCTTGGCCGTGGTGAGCGCCATCTCGGACATAGAGAAGTAGCCATTGATGAGGGTCAAAACAAGGGTGGTGATAAGGGAGATGGTTATGTCCATCGGGAGTTTCTCGAACCTCCAAGATTCGGGACGTCAGGTTAAAACGTTGATGGCGGATACGGCAATTGCACCGGCGCCCAAACGAGAACGCGGGCGCGCAGGCGTGGTCGCTAGATTACGAAGAGGATCACCGCCATGAACTGGAAGATGCTGCCGGCGAGCACCCACAGGTGAAACACGCTGTGCAGATAGCGCACGTTTTTGGCGATATAGAACGGCACGCCCGCGGTGTAGCACACGCCGCCGACGGCGAGCAGGGCAAGTGCCACGGGGTTGAGCAGCGCAACAAGTTCGGGCAGCTTAAAGACAACGAGCCAGCCCATCAGCAGGTAGACCAGGCCGCTTACCCAGTGCGGTTGACGCTCGCGTAGGAAGCACTCGAGAGCGATGCCGATAATGGCGATGGCCCATACGGCAAAGAACAGCGCAGGGCCGCCGTCGTTTGCGAGCGTGATAAGGCAAAACGGCGTATAGCTGCCCGCAATGAGCAGGTAGATGCAGCTGTGGTCGATGATGCGAAACACGTGCTTGGCGCGCGCGGGCTGAATCGCGTGGTAGAGCGTGGAGGCTAGGTATTCGAGGATAATGCTGACGCCATAGACAATCGCCGCGGCCATATGGGCCGGGCCTCCGCCGCGCAGGGCGGCGAATACGATCAGGAGCACCAGGCCCGCGATACCCAGCAGGCAGCCGACACCATGGGTGACGGAGTTCATGATCTCCTCGCCCACTGTGTAGTGTGGAACGGCCGCGGTCTTGGGTCGCGGCTTAGAACTGTCGCTCGAATCGGACATGCCGGTTACATCCTCCAACGTAAAGAGTTCTCAACACTATATCAAAGCGTCTAGGTACGTGCGAAATTTGCACCATACGTGACCCTTTGTTTACCCATTCTTTGCCTGTTGACGCATCAACGGCGAACATCCATAATGCGCTTGCATTAAATGTTGATGTATTAACATCTTATAGGAGAATACCGCATGGCTCAAAACGCACGTTCCCATCGAAAGCTCAAGATAGCCGGCATCGTTGCACTGGTGCTCGTTGTCGCGCTGCTGGGGTTTGCCGGCAACTTTCTGTTTGACTTCGCGCTGAATCCCCGCGCGCCATACACCATGAAGATGATGCAGGATAGCAAGAACGACAAAGAAGGTGAGCAGCCGGATGCCGAGGATACCGAGGCGCGGGCATGGTTTAAAGAGAACCGCAAGAGCAGCAACCTCACCGCGGACGACGGGACCGAGCTTGCCGCCTGGTATTTTGCTGCGTCGGAGAGCACGCACGACTACGCCGTCTGCCTGCATGGATATACCAACGAGCCCATCGGTATGGCCCGATACGCCAAACGCTTCCACGACCGTGGCATGAACGTACTCGCACCCGCCGCCCGCGCCCACGAGCGCTCCGGCGGCGACTATATCGGCATGGGCTGGCCCGAGCGCCTCGACATCGTCGCATGGATCGAGCGAATCGTTCAGGCTGACCCCAAGGCGCGCATCCTGGTCTTTGGCGAATCCATGGGCGCGGCGACCGCCATGAACGTCGCGGGGGAACCTCTGCCCGCAAACGTGAAATGCATTATCGAGGACTGCGGTTATACGAGTGTTTGGGACGAGTTTTCTCTGCAGCTCAAGGACGTGTTCGGCCTGCCCAGCTTTCCCTTGCTCGATGTAGCAAACTTGGTGTGCAACGTGCGCGCGGGCTACGACTTTCATAAGGCGAGCAGCGTGGAACAGCTCAAGCGCGCGACGGTTCCCATGCTGTTTATCCACGGTGACCAAGACACCTTTGTGCCGTACAGCATGCTCGACCAAAACTACGACGCGTGCGCCAGCAAGGTCAAGCAAAAGCTCACCGTCCATGGCGCCACCCACGCCAAGAGCGCGCAGGTCGACCCCGAACTCTACTGGAACACGGTCGACGACTTCCTCGACGAGTATTTTTAGGCAAATAGTACGGTTTACTGGCCTATCTGACCCCCTAGCACTTCCGAAAAGCCGCCCGTGGGCACTGTGCTCACGGGCGGCTTTTGCTAACAGTTGTGCTACAAAGGCGCTTGTTTTGTCTAATAGCTAGGTGCTACTTGACCTCGATGAGCTCGTACTTGCTCGTGCCCAGGCCGATCTTCTCGGCGTGCGCGATGCACACGCGCCAGTCGGTGTCGGGATGCGTGATGCAGAAGGGATCCTTGGCCTGCTCGCCCTCCAGATGCTCGTGGTTGTGCTCCATCTTGGCCGCGCTATCGGTGAGCTCGGTGTTGGGCAGCGGCTCAGACGCCATGACGGCGTCGGCGCAGGCCTGGTCGATGGCGACCGGGTCGAAGCTCGCGAACATGCCGATGTCGTTGACGATAGGCGTATCGTTTTCGGGATGGCAGTCGCAGTTGGGACTGATGTCCATGGCAAGCGAGATGTGGAAGCTCGGGCGGCCGTCGACGACGGCCTTCGTATACTCGGCGATCTTGCAGTTGAGCACGTCGGCCGCGGCCTCATAACCGGGCTTGATGCAGTCCTGGTTGCATGCCGCAATGCAGCGTCCGCAGCCCACGCAGCGATCGTGGTCGATGGCAGCCACGTGCACCGTGCGAGTAGCGCCGCTGGCAAGCTCGCGCTCGCGGGTGCCGTCGAACGAGATAGCGTTGTGCGCGCAGATCTTTTCGCAGGCATGGCAGCCAACGCAGTGCTCGGTCGCGACGTTCGGCTTGCCGGCGGCATGCTGCTCCATCTTGCCGGCACGGCTGCCGCCTCCCATGCCCAGGTTCTTCATGGCGCCGCCAAAACCGGCCTGCTCATGGCCCTTAAAGTGGGTGAGGCTGATCACGATATCGGCATCCATGAGCGCCTGACCGATCTTGGCCTCGTGCACGTACTCGCCGCCCTCGACCGGGACGAGCGCCTCGTCGGTGCCCTTGAGGCCGTCGGCAATGATGATCTGGCAACCCGTAGCATACGGGGTAAAGCCGTTCTGGTAGGCGGTATCAATGTGCTCGAGCGCGTTTTTGCGGCTACCGACATAGAGCGTATTGCAGTCGGTGAGGAAGGGCTTGCCGCCCAGCTCCTTCACGACGTCCGCGACGGCGCGGGCGTAGTTGGGGCGCAAAAAGCTCAGGTTGCCCAGCTCGCCAAAGTGAATCTTGATGGCGACGAACTTGTTCTCAAAGTCGATCTGCTCGATACCGGCGTGACGGATGAGGCGCTTGAGCTTGTCGAGCTGGCTCTCGCGAGCATGCGTGCGCAGGTTGGTGAAGTACACCTTAGCGGGTGCTGCGGGTGCAGTTGCGGTCATAGATCTATCCCCTCGGTCTATATGGCGTTACAGACATAGAGGATGGTACCAGTTAAAGCAGAGTTAAAGTCAAGTACGGCACCTAGTCATTGGGGATGTTCTTAAATGAGTAGTCGCAAGGGACACTCTTTCGCCACCCGGCAGTTGGGGACAGTCCCCAAGTGCCGGCAGCTAGGGACAGTCCTTTCCAGCCGGCCGGCGAGCCGGCAAGTCAGCAAAGACTGTCCCCGATGACTAGTCGTTTAAGACTGTCCCCGATGACTACTCCTGCACCTTGAGAGTTTCGGCCAGGCCCACACGTTTGATGGAACGCATGTGCAGCAACGCCACGACCAGGTAGGTCGCAAAGCCAATGCCGACGCATGCAACCATGGACCAAGCGGGCGCATAGATTTCGATATTGCCGTTGTAGGCGAGCAGCATCGAGCGGAAGATGGCCGTGAGCGAGCCAATAATGACCGGCAGACTCAGCACGAGCGACGCCGCCACGCACAGCGTGATCGAGCGGATGTACAGATGCGAGATCTCGCTATCGCGATAGCCAAAGACTTTCATATAGCTAATCGAACGGGCGCTGTGGTCGATCACAGCCTTGGTCAGTAGATACATAAACAGCAGGAAGATAAACACCGCGAGGCCAACCATCATGCCGATCATTTTGCTCATCATGCCGATGAACTGGTCGCCCACGGCCCGCATGTCGTCGGGCGTGGTGTCGCCGGCAAAGTAACGAGCATCGAGGTCGAGCTTCTCGTCGCTCACATAGCCGTTAAAGTAGGTGGCGTCATTGCCGAACAGCTCGTTAAAGTCATCGATGCTCATATAGATATTCATGTCCGACTTGGAGCCCCAGGCACAGTCCTTGCCCGCGTACTCAAGGGAATAATGCTCCCCCTCGTACTTGTCGATGAGCGTGACCTTCTGGCCCTCGCTCCAGCCAAACTTGTCGAGCAGGCCGCTGCCAAAGACGACGCGCCCATCGCCAACGTTGAGGTCTTTCCAATAGCGCGAATCGGGCGAGATGCCGTAGACGGAAATCGTCTCCTGCCCATTTCCATCGCCGCGGTCGTATTGCAGCTGGTAAACGGCATATTTCTCGGCCTGCGCGATTGCGCCCGCGCCGTTGTCGGTCGTATTGACCGGGTGGATATCATCGTTGTCAGTGTCGATCTTAGAGGCCTTGTCGATCAGGTCGATAGCCTCGTCGCGGTCGCAGCCGAGGGCATCGGCAAGGTCATCGAGGCGCGCGTAGAGCGCATCCTTCTTGTCCTGGACCTTGGCGAGCGCGTCCTGCGCCGCGGTCAGGCTCTCGGCAGACGGAGATGCGGTCGCGGCATCGGCTGCCGCCTGCGCTGCATCGGCCGCGTCGTCAAGCTCGTCATCGGCATCCTGAGCGGCAGAAAGCAGCGCGCCGTCAACCGACTGCAAACGCTCGAGTGCCGACCACTGCTCGCGCTCCTCGGCGGTGCCCTCGAGTTCCAGCGGAGCCTTGAGCGTGTACTGGTGCTCGGCGACCAGGCTTGTCTCGAGGTTGTCCGCGTAGTGCGTCATCGTGGGCAGAATCGCCAGGCCAAAGAGCAGTAGCAGCGAGGCAAACGCAATGCCCACGAAAAGCGTGGCGAAGTTGCCCAGATTACGCAGGAAGATGCGCAGGCGGAAGCGCGAGACAAAGCCCATGCGCTCCGGCAGCTGCAGGCCGCGCTTGGTGCCCGACTTGCCGCCCGCCTCGTGACGGAGGAACTGCAACGGCGTCTTGCCCATTTTGCGGAGCAGGCCCACCAGCGTAATGAGGATGAGCGCGGCGGCGGGAACCACGGCGCACTTCACAAAGATCTCCCAGCTCCAGTACACCTGGAAGGGCGGCAGGCTGTACGAGCCGTAATAGAGGCCGCGCATGGGCTCGGTAAAGAACGCAACGCCGAGCGCGGTGCCCAACAGCGCCGCGAGCATGCCCACGATGGCGGGAAGCGCGAGGTAGTGCAGTACGATCTCGCGACGGCGATAGCCGCTGGCGAGCAGTGTGCCGATGATGGCGCTCTCCTCCTCGATGGTGGCGTCGGTAAGGACCACAAAGACGAACGCCATGATCACGATGATGATGTCGAGCAGCGTCATCCACATCATAGAGTCGCCGTCCACGTCATCGCGCGCATAGCCAATGCCTTGATTGGAATCGGCGTCGATCAGATCGTCCACGCGCGCATCGACGTCGGTCAGTGCCTCAACCATATCCTGCTCCGCATCGATGCGGTCCGCGGTGGGGAGGTCGCGATCGGTAAAGGTGAAGGAGTAGGTGTAGGCGGGCGCGCCGCCGGCATCTTCGAGCGCGGCAAAGCCGCCATCGGTGACCTCGGCCACGCCGTACGTGATGGTGTTCACCGTAAAGTCCGAATTGTTGAGAAACAGCGCCTGACTGTCGGGCTGGGTCATGATGCCGCAGATGATGTAGGTGCGGCCCTCAAGCTCAACCTTATCGCCCACGGCGAGGTCGTTGTTGGTGGCGAAGACACGGTCGATGGCTACCTCATCGTCCGTCTTGGGCTCCTTGCCCTCACAGTAGGACGCGATATCGACCTTGGTGCGCTGCGCATAGGTGCGCAGCGTGCGCTTGGTGCCGTCGTCGCCGGCGGTCTTTTTGATGATGGCGTCGATGGAGAAATTCTTGTAGAGCGTGACGCCGCCGACGTCGTCGGCCGCGTCCTCGGCTGCCTTGAGTTGCTCCTCGGTCGCCTCGAAGGAGGTGGTCACGCGGCCGTCCTCAATCGTGTACGCATCGCGCATGTCATCGATGAGGCAGCCGATGGAATGCGCCGCGAGCAAAAAGCCCGAGGTGAGAGCGATACTTCCGCACATAAGCAAAAAGATGCCCAGGTACTTGCCGATATTGCGGCGCAGCTCGCGCGGGAGACGTTTTGCGAGAGGTGTCATGGCGCCGCCTACCAATCGAGCTCGGCGGCCGCGACGGGCGACTCGTTGAGCTCATCCTCGACGATGCGCCCGTCGCGCAGGCGCAGCACGCGATCGGCCATGCGCGCGATGGCGGCATTGTGGGTGACAATGATGATGGTGCAGCCGTACTCGTGATTGACATCTTCCATGAGCTGCAAGATTTCCTTGGACGTCTTATAGTCAAGCGCGCCCGTGGGCTCGTCGCACAGCAGCAGGCCCGGGCTTTTGACGAGTGCGCGGCCGATGGCGCAGCGCTGCTGCTGGCCACCCGAGACCTGGCGCGGGAACTTGTTGCGGTGCTCGTAGAGGCCCAGCGAGCGCAGCAGGTCGTCGACGCTGAGCGGGTTTTTGGACAGGTGCGCCGTGACCTCGATGTTTTCCTTGATGGTGAGATCAGGCACCAGGTTGTAGAACTGGAAGACAAAGCCCAGCTCGCGGCGGCGATACTCGCCCAGGTCGGCGGGCTTGAGCACCGTGAGGTCGCAGCCGTCCACCATGATGGAGCCGGCGTCGGCATCCTCCAGGCCGCCGATCAGGTTGAGAAAGGTCGACTTGCCCGAGCCCGAGGGACCCAGCATGACGCAGATTTCGCCGCGGTTGATGGACGTGTCGATGCCATCGAGTACCGTCAGGCGCGCATCACCGTCGCCGTAGTGCTTTTTGAGCCCTTTGACCTGGACATAGGCTTTCTGCGTTGCCATGGCATCCCCCATTGTTAGCCTCGTACTACTTTATGAACGTAATAGTAAACCTTGGCGAACTATTTTGGGGCGAGGCCTAGGATTTATTTCAGACTAGGCGCGGGATTTGGCGCGTGAGAGGGCCAGGCCTACGGCGGCGATGGCCGCGGCAAAGAGCACCGTGACACCCAGATCGCAGACGATGTCGCCCAGTACGGCAGATGTCAGATCAGAGGCAAGCGCCTTGCCGATCGCATCGTTGACCCAAAACGTCGGCACAAAGTGCGCCACCGTCTGCACGGCCGAGCCCATGAGCGACAGTGGCATCCAGGCGCCGCCCAAAAACGTCATGAGCATGCCAAGCAGGTTGCCCACACCGTTGAGCAGCTCCTCGCGCGCACCCAGACTCGACAGCATAAAGCCAACGGCCAGCGGCGTGCACGCCAGGGCAAACGTCGCCGCCAGCGCCAGGCACACGCGGCCCACGCCGACCTCGGCAACCGCGCCGGCAAAGCCCACGACGCCCATCATGCTCGACACAAACCAGATACAGACGGCGAGCACGGCGGCGGCCGCAAACACGGCAAGCGAACGCTGGCGCTCGGGGATTGGGCCGGCATCCATACGACGCACGCGCTCGGGCTCGTTCATGCCCGAGAGCACCAGCCCCACCGACACGATGACCGACGAGATAATCGCGTACGCGCCAAAGTTAAAGTACGACTCGAGCGTGGCGGCGGCAGTCGAGTCGACCTTGATCTGCTCGATCTGGACCTCCGCGCGCTTTACAGCGGCATGCTCGGCGGCCTTGGCAACGTCGCCGTTAGAAGCAGCGGGCTCAAGCGCCGCCGCAGCACCCGCGAGCGAGATCCAGCGCGAGGCCTCGGCAGACGAGAGCGCCGCCGCCATGGTGCCGGAGCCGTACGTCACGTCGAGTTTGGGCAGGGCCTCCCCCGCACGGGCGGCCGCAACGAGGTCGTCCTCGAACCCCTCCGGGATAAAGAACACGCAGTCGGCACTACCCTTGGCGCTGTTGCTCTTGGAGAGCGCGTCCGCAAGATCGTACGTATCGTCGCCGACGCCCGTGACCAGCTCAAAACGCGAACCTAGGTGCTTGCTGAGCGCACGTGAAAGATCACTGCCGTCGCGGTCGACCACGATCACGTTGGCGTCGTAGGGCTCGTACTCGGTGAGCTGCGACGAGTTCCAGCTCACCGATGCCGCGATGAATACGCCCATGAGCGAGATGAACACCGTATAGATGAGCAGGTAGAACGGGTGCGCCAACGCCATGCGAAGCGCGGTCTTAAAGGTGCTCATAGCGACTCCTTCCAAAGATCAGCGTAGCGGCGGCGACAAACACCAGGGCCATCAGGACGAGCGCGCCCGCGCGAACAGCGAAGGGCCCCAGGTCCTCAAAGAAATACAGGCGATTGAACATGTCGCAGATGAGCTTGACGGGGTTGAGCCAGCACTCGGCCGGGCAGGCGCGGGCGACGTCGTCGGCAAGCGCCATCGCCGGCTCGCCGTAGAGGCCGGCGAACAGGGCGCACGTGGTAGCAAAGCCCGTGAGGATGCCGGACTTGGACGCCTTGCCGCCCTTAACGGGAAGTGTGCCCACAAA
This sequence comes from uncultured Collinsella sp., assembly GCA_900550195.1. Taxonomy (GTDB): domain Bacteria; phylum Actinomycetota; class Coriobacteriia; order Coriobacteriales; family Coriobacteriaceae; genus Collinsella. Next base: position 2,568 of record URRB01000005.1, on the reverse strand, counting down.
GAGTCCCAGGCCCGTGGCGGCAAGCGCGGAAGCGGCGCCGCCCACCAGACACAGCCCCTCGCGCCCGCCAAAGTCGACGCCCACGACCAGGCGCACGTAGCCGATTGCGATCGCCATCGAGGCGAAGGAAACCAGCCACGAGCCGACAAAGATGCCGGCCAGCGACGCCGTCTTGGAAAGGCTGCCCACGCAGCGACGCGCGCCAAGGCCCGACAGATTGGGCTGCAGATCGACGACGCTCAAGGCGGCAAACTCGGCAGACATCATCGCGACCAGGCCAAAGAGCGCGTAATAGTAGATGACCGTGCCATCGGGTGTGGTGCGTGTCAGGCTTACGCGGCGGGTACTGCCCTCGAGCGACAGGGCGCGCGCAACCGCCTCCGGGTCGGCGAGCGCCGCCGGGTTGTCCTGGGCAATCTGGGACATGAGCTCGGCATTTTGTGTATACGAGCTTGCCACCGTCTCCAGAATGCTGCGATCGGTGAGCACCGATGAGGCACGCGAGCTGTCGTAGCTCGATAGCAGTGTGAGCTTGGGTACGCCTGCGTCGTCGACCGTATAGATGCCCGCAACCTCGCCGGCCTTAAGCGCACGGTTCGCATCGGCTGCGTCGTCGCACTCGTGAATCTCGAGCAGCTGATCGTCGCTCTCCTTGGCAAGCGACGTCGCCACGTCCTTAAAGGTCGAGGCGTCCCAGGCCTCGTCCGCTATGACGGCAACCGGCACCGGGTCGACCGTGCCGTCGGAGCTGAGGTTCGCGAACATAAACATAAACATCGTGGAAAGCGCGACGGGAAAGACCGCGCCCCAAACCCATGTACTCGGCCGGCGCAGCAGCGTCTTGACCGTAATGATAATGGTGTTGAACATGGCGCCCCCTAGTCGCGCAGCTCGCGGCCGGTGATCTCGAGGAACGCGTCGTTGAGGGTCGGCGGCTCGGAATAAATGCGGCCAAGCGCCACGTCGTGCGAGCGCAGCGCATCGAGAATGTCCGTCAGGTTATGCGGGCTCGCCTCGCACGAAAACGTGAGCTGGCCCGCCGTCGCCGCCAAGTCCAGGACATGTGGCAGGCTCGCGACGGCACCGAGCGCCGCGCTCGGCAGCTCACCGACCTCGATCACGATCTTCTCGCCCATTTGAATCATGCGCTTGAGCTCGTCGTTGGTGCCCTGCGCCAGCACACGTCCGCCGTCCATGATCATGATGCAGCTGCAAATCTGCTCGACTTCCTCCATGTAATGGCTGGTATACACCACCGTGGCGCCCTCGTCGCGCAAGCGGCAGATGCCCTTCAGGATAGCGTTGCGACTCTGCGGGTCGACTGCCACCGTAGGCTCGTCAAAGAAGATGAGCTCGGGCTTGTGCGCAATGCCGCAGGCAATGTTGAGGCGACGCGCCAGGCCGCCCGAGAGCTTGCCGGGGCGAAACTTGGTAAAGTCGCCCAAGCCCACAAAGTCGATCGCCTCGTCCACCAGCGCGCGGCGGCGCTTGCGGTCGTTAACGTAGAGGCTGCAGAAATAGTCGATGTTCTCGCGCACGGTAAGCTCGTCAAACACCGCAACTTGCTGCGGGACCACGCCGATGCGGCGCTTGAGGTCGTAGCGGGCGGGCGTCATGGGTTCGCCGAACAGCTCGATGGTGCCCTTGTCGTAGGCGAGCAGCTGCAGGATGCAGTTGATGGACGTGGTCTTGCCCGAGCCGTTGGGGCCCAGCAGGCCAAAGATCTCGCCGGGGGCGATGCTGAGGTTAAAGTGGTCGAGCGCGATAAGGTCGTCGTAGCGCTTGACGAGGTTTTCGACGCGGACGATATCTGTCATGAGGCGGCCCTTCTGTTGATTGCGGCCCGGTACGATTGCATCATCGCAGGAGCCGCCAGCGCGCGCCAGTGAGCTTTGTCACGAGTACGGAACTTGGCCGTGCGGCCTGCCGACGTCCCCGCTTTGCCGCGTGGGAGGAATGTCACGGTTGCTCCGGGTGGCGCCTCCCCCATGCGCGGCATCGCGTACAATACCCGTATGAACAGGCTTTTCGACAAATCGATCGTGCTGGCGTGCTGCATCGCGGCCGCCTTAGGCCTTGCTGTGGATGCTCGCTTGGTCGCCGCGTTTTGCATTGGCGTCATCATCGCCGCCTTGGCCGAAGTCGCGCAAGGCGAACGCACCCGTCACGTCAGCGAGGCCGGTAGCTACGCCTACGTCATCGTAGCCGTCTTTGCGCCGTCGCTTATGCCGTTTGCGCCCCTCGCCTTCTATGACATCGCGCGACGCGTGCGCCGCGAGCACGCCTGGCCCGCGCTGGGAATTGGCATCGCCTTTGTCTTCGCACTCGTCGGGAGCCTTCGCGCCGGCGCGCTCACCACCCGAACGCTCCTATTGACCGCCATCCTTTCGGTTGCCGCCACCTTGCTATCGCTACGTACCGCCCAGCTGGAGCGCGAGCAACAGCGCATGCGCCGTACCCGCGACGGGCTGCAAGAACGAGCCCTCGCGCTCGAAGCGCGCAACCGTGACCTTCCTTGATTATCAACTTCATCCGAACACTTCCCACATTCATCCGCACATGTGCGGA
>URRB01000004.1 GCA_900550195.1 uncultured Collinsella sp. | reverse complement strand
AAAGGGAAGAGGCGGGGCATGCCCCGCCTCTTACACCACATCTCTGCGCGCTACCTCCCAAGCACCCATTCAAACCCCATCCCAATCAATAATTGCTCAAAACGCATCCCAAGCTGTCCCAGATTTATACGTATCTGAACTAACTGTCCAGACCATACCGAAACAAGCCTCTTGCCAGCCACAAGTGATCCGTTTTCCTCCGTCCCCAAGGGATCATCGCGAAAAGAGGGGGCTGTCCCGCGTTGGCGGGACAGCCCCCTCTGGCATCGGTATGTGCGATACAGCTCGTTAGAAACTCTGACCGTAGCCTTGACCCTGGCCCTGACCCTGCTGGCCCAGCAGCTCCTCCAGGTACTGGCGCAGCTGCTCGTCGGTAATACCGCCGTTGCCGGTGTCGGTCGAACTGTCGTCCTGCTGCTGGTTCTGCAGCTCCTCATCGGAGCCCAGCTCGACGGTGACCTTCTTCTCTTCCTTGCCGCGCATGAGCGTGATCTCGACCTTCTCGCCCACCTCGTGGCTGCGCAGCGCGATGATCAGGCCATCGGCGCTCGTGATCTCGTCGTCGCCCAGCTTGGTGATGACGTCGCCCTCCTGAATGCCGGCCTTGGCAGCAGGACCATCCTCAACGACGCTCGCCACATACGCGCCGCTATCGGTGCTCAGCTTGTTGGTGCGGGCGTTAAGCGCATTGACGCTCGAAAGCGTGGCGCCCATGTACGGATGCACCGGCGTCTTGCCGTCGATGATCTGGTCGGCAATGTTCTTGGCGTAGTTAACCGGAATGGCAAAGCCCACGCCCGAGCTGGAGCCCGAGTAGCTCTCGATGAGCGAGTTGATACCCACTAGCTCACCATTGTCGTTGACGAGCGCGCCGCCGGAGTTGCCCGGGTTGATGGCGGCATCAGTCTGGATCATGTTGGCATAGATGGTGTTACCGCTGGTAGAGCTCATGGCCGTGGAGCGATACAGCGCCGAGACGATACCGGTGGAGACAGACTGCTCGTTGCCGAAGGGCGAGCCAATCGCCATGACCCACTCGCCCACGTTGAGCTTGGAGGAATCACCAATCTCGATCGGCGTGAGCTTGGAGGCATCGGCATCCTTGAGCTTGATGACGGCCAGGTCGCTCGAGGCGTCGTTGCCAACGAACTCGGCCTCATATGTAGTGCCGTCGTCCATGGTAACCACGTACTGGTCATAGCCATCGACCACGTGGTTGTTGGTGAGGACGTGGCCCTCGGTATCGAGCACCACGCCCGAACCGACGCTGCCCGAGTTGTCCGACTCGTCGGCAGACTGCGAAAGCGAGCCATTCTGGCTACCGCTCGAAGTGGCGGTGATGGAAACCACGGAGGGCAATGCCTTGGCAGAAACGGCCTCGGCCAGCGTGGTGTCCTCGGAATCAATCGTAATCTTTTGCGTCGATGAACCCGAAGCACCCGCCGTCACGGCATTCTTGCCGCCACCGATATCGAGCGTGCCGCTCATAATGAGCGCAATGACCAGCAGGGCGCCGCAGGCACAGCCGGCGAGTGCCGTAATAAAGATCGGCAACTTTTTGGTCTTGGTTTTGACCACTGTGTGCTTGTTTACAACCTGCTGGCTGCCCAGCGGCTTTCCGGTCTGCGTGTCGTAAGCCTGCACGTAGGGAATGTTGCTACCGGCAGGCGTCGACTCCACCTGCACGCGCGGCTGCTGCTGGGTCTCGCCGGCGTTGCCCGCATCCTGGGGACGCTGGGAATCGTACTCGCTCATAGCTGCGATCCTTTCGTCAAATAACCAAAGGCCCGCCAAACATGTGGCGGGCCATCATTGTTCACGTTGAGTTGTACCCCAATATGCGGGCGAACGTGTATGAGAACGCAATCTTTTAGGAAGGCTTAAGTTCTGCTGCAAACTCGAAAGGGACCCGTACCTGCGGTAAAACCACCACAAAGGTGCCTGTCCCCTTTGTGGTGGAAATCTAGTCCTTAAACAGGTAGCCCACGCCGCGGACGGTGGTAATGTGCGCCGCGATCTGCGGACCCACCTTGGAGCGGATGCGACGGATGTGCACGTCGACGGTACGCGTGCCGCCGCAGTACTCAAAGCCCCACACGCGGTGCAGCAGCACTTCGCGGCTGTAGGCTCGATTGGGGTGCGTCGCCAAAAAGCTCAGCAACGAGTACTCCATCAGTGTCAGATCGATGGGTTCATCGTCGAGCGTCACCTGGTAGGTGGCCAGGTTGATCTCGAGGTTATCGATGTTGAGCACGTCATCGGCGGTGACAGTCTCCTCCTCGCCCATGAGGCGCTGCGCACGAGCCTTGAGCTCGTTGGGCGTCGCCGTGGGACATACGAAGTCGGCATGCGCGTGATTCGGCAGGCGCAGGGCGCCGAGTGCCTCGTCGTCGACGATCACCAACATGGGAACGCCGCCACGATCGTCGAGCCACTTGGCAATCTGATCGATACGGTCGCTGCGGATGCCGTCGGAATCGAGAATCAGCAGGTCAAAGTCGTGCGCCGCAGTCGGCGAATCGGGGGTGGCAAGGCTCACCTCGACACCCAGGGTGGTCGTCAGGCTGCGGGCAAACTCGTGGAAGCGCGTCGTGCGCGCCATGAACAGGGCACTCTTTTCGGACATATCGGCCTCCAAAGAAATGAGCTCAATCGTACTGGGACAAGCCAGCGCGATTAGGAGTTCGCCAGGTAGTGCTTGATCTCCCACTCGGTGATCGTAGACTCAAACTTATGCCACTCGTCGCGCTTCTTTTTGAGGAAGAAACTGTGGATGTGCTCGCCGAGGGCATCCTTCATAAACTGCGAGTCCTCAAACACGTCGAGCGCCTCTTTGAGCGAGCGCGGCAGCGGCGTGTAGCCGGCCTCGAGCATCTGACGGTCGGTAAGCTTGAGCGTCTCGGCCGTTGCCTCGGGCGGGAGTTCCAGCTTGCGCTCGATGCCGTCCAGACCAGCCGCCAGCGTGACGGCGTTGACCAGGTACGGGTTGGCCATGGGGTCGGGGCTACGAAGCTCGATGCGCGTGGACAGCTGCTTGCCGGGCTTGTAGACCGGAATGCGGACCATGCTCGCGCGGTTGCGCAGGCCCCACGTGGCGTACTGCGGCACGGAATCGCCGCCCGTGGTGATGCGCTTGTACGAGTTGACCGTGGGGTTAGTAATAGCGCTGATCTCGCGCGCGTGTGCCAGAATGCCGGCCATGTAGTGCTTGGCGATATCGGAGAGGTGATACTTCTCGTCGTCCTCGCCCCAAAAGACGTTGTTGCCGTCGTGGTCGAATAGCGACTGGCACAGGAACATGGCGCTGCCGTCCTCGCCCGCCAACGGCTTGGGCATAAAGGAGGCGTGGCAACCGCTCTCGTAGGCCTGCTGCTTAATGATGAGTTTGGCCGTGGTGATGGCGTCGGACATGCTCAGGGCCTCGGCGTGGCGCAGACTCATGCCGTGCTGCGAGCGGCCGGCGGCGTGGAAGGTGTACTCCACGGGCACGGACATCTTCTCGAGCGTGAGGACCGTGTTGCGACGCAGGTCGCGGGCGGCATCGCTTACCGAAAGATCGAAGTAGCCCACGTTGTCGAGCGGCTCGGGGGTGTGCTCGTCGGGGAAATAGTAATACTCCAGCTCGGCGCCCACGTTGAGCAGATAGCCGGCCTTCTCGGCCTTGCGGAACATGCGGCGCAGGGCATCGCGCGGGTCGCCGGCAAACGGCTTGCAATCGGGAGTGCACACGTCGCAGAACACGCGAGCGACGCCGTTGTGGCTCGGGCGCCACGGCAGAATCTGGAAGGTCGAAGCATCGGGAAACGCCAGCATGTCGGCTTCCTCGGGCGTGGCAAAGCCCTCGATGGCGGAGCCGTCAAAGCCAATACCCTCCTCAAAAGCGACCTCGAGGTCCTCGGGGCTAATGGCAAAGTTCTTGAGGCGGCCGAGAATGTCGACAAACCACAAACGCACAAAGCGGATGTCACGCTGCTCTACGGAGCGGAGTACGTAATCGATGTTCTGCTGGTTCATGTCGCTCCCCTTTCTTTCGGGCGGGTTTCGACTGGTCTATATCGCAGATACTATCGCAGAAAAATGTTTCCGCAGGGTTAAAGCGTGTCCGGCGCTCAAAAAACGTGCGCGAACAGGCAGTTGCGAACGAGCGGTTAGCGTTCAGATTCGGAGACAATTTGTCTACAGGCTCGTTCCAGCGCAGGGAACTCCATCGTCACTGCATCCCAAACAACCGAGCGGTCGACATTGCCGTAATCATGCGCAAGATAATTTCTCATGCCGATAATTCCACGCCATTCAATTTCGGGATGAAGCCGCTGCGAGCGTTCCGACAATTTGCCCGCTTCTTCCGTCACCCTAAGCGCACACATCAAAAGGGAGTCCGCCAACGCCCTCGTCCGCACGTCATTCGCATGCAGAAACTGGTCCTCGGTGATATCAAAAGCCTTGATGCGCTCGTTCGTTTCGGAGATGGCCTCCGAAACCTCTTGGGCGCGAAGGCTGTCTGACTTACGCGCGATCATAAAGAATCACTCCTTCGCGCTCGATTACCGCGGCAAGTTCGTCATCAAGATGATCACTAGAGACGAGATCAACCTGCCTCCCGGTTTCTTTGCGCACCGCCTCGCCAAACGCCGACAGCGCAAAAAGACCAAAGCCCTGCTCGCGATCGACTTCGAGACGCAAGTCAATATCACTATCGGCATGCGCCTCGCCACGGGCATACGAACCAAAAAGAATCACGGTTTTGATGGCGGGAATCGAGCTGGCCGCCTCGCGGACGGCGGACTCAATCTGGGCAGTATCCAAAATGCCCGTCGCGGCGCTTTCGCTCGCAGAGCTTTTACCAAGTGAAGGAACAAACGGCAGAGAGCGCTCGCGCAGCATCTGCCTCATAAACATATTGACCGCAACAGACGAAGTCATGCCAAGCTCTTCGCACAGTTCGGCAAATGAGTCTTTAATTGACGAGTCCACTCGCACACTCAGCACAGACGCAGCCATGGATACCTCCTGTATGACATTGTCTATATATTATCACACAGGCTAGCGCGAGGTCGATGCGCGGTGTTCGATGTGGCCGGGAATCTCGATGCGCTTGGGTGCGAGCTTTGCGGCCTCGCCCACGGTGGTGGTGACGACGTCGATGCGCTCGGAGAGGCGCTCGACTACGCGCTCGGCGACGGTGAGGGTGTCTTGCGCGGCCGTGGTCACGCCGCCAAAGAGCACATGGTTCCAGGGGTAGTCGTCAAACGTCGCGATCTTGAGCCCTGCCGGCAGCGAGGGACCAAGCTGTGCCAGTGCCTCGGTCAGGCGCAGAAAGACCAGGCCGTTGACGGCAATGAGGCCGAGCTTTTTACCTGCATAGCCGCGGATGGTCTCGTCCAGGCGGCCGACGCCCGTGGCGCCCCCGTCGGCCAGGGTGACGACCTCGCCGGCAAGGCCGCGGTGCGAAAGCTCGTCAGTAAAGGCCTCGGCGCGCTCGCGACGGACGGGGCTGTCGTCGCTTGCCTCGGTGAGCAGGCACAGGCGCTCGCTGCCAGCGGTGGCCAAGGCGTCTACCAAGCCGGCGACCAGCTCACGGTTGTTAGATGTCACCAGATCGACACCGCCGTCGGCAACGTCGCGGTCGAGCAGCACAACGGGCAGGCGTCCCGCTGCCGCGGCGATCGCCTTGTCGTTGCCGCCACAGGTGTTGACGACCAGGCCGTCCACGCCGGCATCGATAAGCCTGGTGAGCGACTCGGCCTCCTTGGCGGGATCGTTGCCGCTAATGGCCGTCATGAGCGAGCAGCCGCGCGCGGCGGCGCTGGCGGAAAGGCCCTCGAGCATGGCGCTCGAGAACGGGTTGGCGATGTCGGCCAGGATCACGCCGATAAGGTTGGTGCGCGAGCTGCGCAGGTTGCGCGCGGCGGCACGGGGACGATAGCCCGTGCGCTCGATAACCTCGGCGATGCGGGCGCGGGTTTCCTCGGTCATCTGACCGGGACGGTTGTTGAGATAGCGCGAAACGGTGGCCGGGCTCACGCCCGCCTCGGCGGCAATGTCCTTGATTCTCATATGCGCCATGGCGCACCCCGTTTCCCCATTGTCGGCAGCCTGAGCCATTTTAGGCATTTTTTTAAAAATCTCGCTTGCAAAACGCTGTAGGTGAGCAGCGTCGTTTTTTGCGTCTCGAGCAGATGCGATGATGGGCTAGATAGACGAGTCTTTAGGCAGCTCAAAATAGTCGGGATGCAAGGCGATAACCGGGCCCTGCTCCTCGGGCATCAGGTGCAAGTGCGTCTCTGCCAGATAACTCGCCGCATCGGTATCGCCCCTCTTAATGGCCTCGAGAATCCGGCGATGCTGCCGACGAATCGGCTCCCAATCCAGATCCTGCGACACCATACGCAACCAGTTGTATCGCTCAAAATGCGTGTTGATGCTCTTCATCCAATCCCACAACATGTGACGACCGGCAATTTCAAAACATGTCTCATGGAACAGGTTATCCAGGTCAAAGAAACGGCGCGTTTCGCCATGGTCGAGCGACTCGGACTCGGTAAGAATCTGCTCAAGCCGCTGCTTTTGCTCGGGCGAGGCGGCCGAACAGCATTTAATAAGCACGCTTCTCTCGAGCTTCTCGCGCAAAAAGCAGGCGTTTTCGGCGCGTTCCATGCTGATCTTAGAGACGTAGGTGCCGCTTTTGGGACGCGTTTCCACCAGCTCCTGCTCACGCAGGCGCACAAAGGATTCGCGAATGGGCGTGCGCCCGATTCCCGTCTCCTTTTCCAGACCAATCGCCGAAAGGCGCGTGCCGGGCTTGAGCTCGGCATAGATAATCTTGGAGCGCAATGCGTTGTACGCCTGATCTTGCAAGCTCTGATAATGCTGGTGTTGTTCCATAAAGCCCTCGGATGAAGCTCACGGTTTGTCGAATATCACCACGTAATACTATCGCATCGACACGCCCCAGCTCCCAATCAGTCTTTTTGGGACGGGGTTCTTTTGGCTACCCTGACCCGCAGATCGGCCCCCTTGCCACAAAAGTGGCCTATCTACTACGTTAACACGGATAGCCTCGACCATACCGAAAACCGTGAAAACAAAACCGCAGGTAGACAGCTTGTCGATTTTCGAAAAAGCCGACTATGGTTGACCCCTGCGGCTTAAACGTAGTAGATAGGCCCTATTCATGGCACAGCACTACTCCATCCCAAATTGGCACCCCGAGCCCTCGTGAGTTGCCAACAAGCTGTTCGCCCAGCGCTTTATCCGCGCGGCATTTGGAAAATAGCACCACCGCAAAACCCGCAAGTAGCGCTTACTTTGCTATATCTCACTATACTTTGCTATATCTTGCTATACTTTGCTATATCTTGCTATATCTTGAGCAAAGGTGGCTCACATGCAAACAAACCCTTTTAAGCCCACAGCAGGTAAAACACCTCCCACGATTATCGGCCGCGAAGATGTGCTCGAAGAATTCAATGAGGGCCTCGTCAACGGGCCTGGTGCCCCGGGGCGCCTAATGCGCATAGCCGGCGTCCGTGGAACGGGCAAGACGGTCCTCCTTGACGAGTGCTCACGTTTGGCGCAAAGCCATGGCTGGACGGTCATAAAAGAGGTCGCAACCGAGGGACTTTGCCAGCGCATTCTCGAACAGCTGCAGCCCAAATTCCAAGCCAAACACGCCAGATTTGAGCCCACCGTAGCTGGCATATCCATCGGCAGCATAGATATTGAGCGAATCGGCCCATCGCTACGCGACGCCATGAGACAGACAATATCCAAGAATGGAAATGGCCTGCTCATCACTCTCGACGAGGTTCAAGACGCAGAGCTCGATGAGGTCCGAACGCTCTCCATTGCGATTCAGCAGGTTATCGGCGAAGACCTTGATATCGCCTTTGTTTTTGCTGGGCTGCCTTCGATGATTGAAAGCATCATCAACGGAAAGACACTTACGTTTTTGCGCCGTGCCCTCCCCTTTGATCTGAAGGCTGTGGCAGTAACCGAAGTGTCGTACTCCCTCGAGGAAACCATTGAAGCGTCTGGCATGGAGTTGCAGCCAGGTATTGCCGGCCAACTTGCCGAGGCAACGCAAGGCTATCCTTTCATGATCCAACTCGTTGGATACTACGCATGGCAGTTGGCAAGACGCGCACATACAGCGATTATTGGAGAAGAAGAAGCCGAGCGTGGCATTGCAACGGCACGCGAACGCTTCTGCGCCATGGTGATTGAGCCCGCGCTGCAGCGCATTCCGCCCACGTGCATCGCTTATCTGCTGAGCATGGCGTCTTTGGGGCAGACGAGCTCGACCAGCATGGTTGCCGATGCCCTAAACAAAACGCCTCAACAGGTGAGCTCCGTCCGCAGCCGCCTGTTAAGAGAATCGATTATCGAGGCTCCTTCGTACGGCAAGGTCTCATTTGCCATCCCCTACATGCGCGACTACCTCTGCGAACACAAAGCCGAACTGGAAGTTGAACTGTAGAAACGGCAACTGCCCTGCAAGACGAAAACCGTTTTCGTACGGATTTAAAGCAGACGTAAACGGTTTTCGTCTGTTTTACGTTCGGAAATAAGACGCAAATTGCACTTTCGTATGGTTTTACGCCAAACGCAACACGCTTTCGTCCGGCTATGCGTCCCCAATCCAGACGAAAAAGGCCCCGAGCTCGTGTGAGCTCGGGGTTCTTTGTGCCGCACATCTATGAGAGGGAATCGATGCGCACGGGCGCTACTCCATGTAGCCGCCCTGGGATGGCGGAAACCTCGTCAATGGGGCCAGGTTTACATGCGCCAAGTTGGTGCAAAGTAACCTGCCCCCACGCAACAAGGGGTTGACTAGAGCTCGCAGGCAACCTTGTAGCCATCGCCGATGGCATCGCGGATGTTGCCGCACTTCTGGGCGTCGCCCAGCACGTGGGTGGCAACACCGGCAGCGGCCAGGTCGTCGGCCAGCTTGGTGTTGGGACGATAGCCCATGGCAAGCACCAGCGTATCGGCATCGGCGATAGTGTGGATCTCGCCATCTTTTTCGTAGCTGATGGTGTCCTCGGTAATCTCGGTTACCTTGGCCTCGGTCAGCACGTGAACGCCCTTGGAAAGCATGCGCGTGATAAGCACCGCGCGGCCGGCGCCGCCCTCGTTGGCAGCGAGCGTCTTGGTCATCTCGATGACGGTGACATCGCGATTGGCCGGCGACAGGTCGTTGACCAGCGGAGCCAGATAGTCGGCAGTCTCGCAGCCGACGGTACCGCCGCCGACGATGACGATCTTCTTGCCCGGGAAGGCGTTGCCGCCCAGCAGGTCGTCAGCCGTCATGACCTGCTTAAAGCCCTGCATAAAGGCCGGAGCGATAGGCTCGGCACCGTAGGCCAAAACGACCTCGTAGCCGGCATAGTCGCGCTGAATATCCTCAGCAGATAGCTCGGTACCAAAGACGCACGTTACGCCCGCTTCGGCCAGGCGGCGATACTGATACTTGATCACGCGCGTAAGCTCCTGCTTTGCCGGCGGAACAGCCGCGATGCGCATCTCGCCGCCCGGTTCGTCCTGCTTGTCCACAAGCACCACGTGGTGCCCGCGCTTGGCAGCAATGTAGGCCGCCTCCATACCTGCGGGACCAGCGCCCACGACCAGCACGTTCTTGGGCGTAGCGGCAGGCTCGTAGCCGGCCTCGTCGCGCTCCACGTCCGGATTGACGGTGCAGGAGATGCGCTTGCCAAACATAATGCCGTTCAGGCAGCGCAGACAGCCAATGCAGGGGCGGATGTCATCGGCGTTGCCGGCAGCGGCCTTGTTGCAGAACTCGGCATCGCACAGATTGGCGCGGCCCATCATGCAGATGTCGGCGGCGCCGTCCTCGATCAGCTCCTCGGCAATCCATGCCTCGTTAATGCGGCCGACCGTGGCAACAGGAATGTTCACGTGCTTTTTGATCTCGCGCGAGCAGGCAGCGTGCGAGGCCTGCTGGGTACCGGCGGCGGGAATCGCGGAGCCGCGCTTAATGGTGGTGCCGCCTGACACATGAATCATGTCGACGCCGGCCTTCTCCAGGCGACGCGAGACGTAGATCATGTCGTTGAGGGTCAGACCGCCATCGGTGTACTCATCGCCCGAGATGCGAACGTCGATGATAAAGTCCTTGCCGCAGCGCTCGCGAATCTCGGCGATAACCTCGAGCAAGAAGCGCATACGGGCGTCGAGCGAGCCGCCGTACTCATCGGTACGCTTGTTATAGAGCGGGGTCAAAAAGCCGCCGAGCATGCCGTGGGCGTGTGCCGCATGGACCTCGACGCCATCGACACCGGCCTTCTGCATACGCACGGCAGCGTCACCGAACTGATGCGTGAGCTCGTGGATCTCATCCACCGTAATGGGGCGCGGCGCCTCGCGGGCATAGGACGGACCCACAAAGGACGGAGCGATCAGGCGCGGCGTGCCCGGAATGTTAAAGGCCATGTAGGCGGGGTGGAAGAGCTGCGGCATGATCTTGCAGCCATACTCGTGGACGGCCGCGGCGAGCTTTTCCCAGCCGGGGATAAACGTGTCGTCGTAGCAGCACATATCACCCGGCAGATAGGTATAGGTGGGCTCGACCGTCACGACCTCGGTGACGATGAGGCCCACGCCGCCCTTGGCGCGGGCACGGTAATGATCGACCAAGTCATCGGTCACATAGCCATGATCGGCCAGGTTGGTGGATACCGGCGGCATAAAGACGCGGTTCTTGACCTCGGTCGTACCGACCTTGATCGGGCTAAAGAGCATCGGATAGGCAGAGGACTCCATACAGGCTTCCTTTCGTTTGAGCCGCTCGGCGGCAGTTGCTAACGTACTTATCCTATCAGCAACTGCCGTATTCGCAGTCAAACATGCCCAAACGCCGGTCGACTAATGAATACCGCGGCCCAAGTCTTCGGCGATTTTGTCGACGCCTTTCAGCGCGGCGCACGTCTTTTTGTTGGAGCAATGCCCCGTGCAAACGCCACCCTGAGCGCAGTCGGCGCAGGTGCCCTTGCGGTAGATGCGCACGCATACCGCGACAAACGCAACGCCGATAACAGCCAGTACAACAATATCGATAGGTGCCATAGCAAGCCTCCTCTAGTTAACCACCACTTACTTTACCCCATTCTCCACCTAGCAAAAAGGGACAGGTTTATTTTGGTCGGTTTTATCTGCGGAAACGCCACATCTCCCCCACCAAAAAGCCCGAGTGTCGCTGGGACACCCGGGCTCGTGAAAAGGGGCTAATCCTTATTCGGACTTAAGCGGAAACTGCGGCGGAAGCAGTGTTGGTCTCGTCCTCGTCGGTCCATGCATGTTTGGGCATGGGGCGGAAGATCTGGAAGAGCATCGCAACCAGCAGCACAATGGCCACAATCGTCCAGATACCAAATTGTCCAAGAACAAGCAAGTTGTAGAACTGGTTGATGAACAGGCCGATCACCCAAGCGAAGGCGCACTCGTAACCGATGGCGATCGCAGTCCACTTGCCGGAATCCATCTGGTTGCGGATGGTGCCAATGGCGGCAAAGCACGGAGCGCACAGCAGGTTGAAGGCGCCGAAGGCAACGCAAGCGCCCATGGTGGGGAACATGCCGGCAAACGCGGTCCACAGGCTCGGGTCGGTCTCGCCCGCGTCGGCGACGGACAGCAGCGAGCCGGCGGTGGCGACGACGTTCTCCTTGGCGACGAGGCCAGAGACAGTCAGCGCGGTGGCCTGCCAGGTGCTAAAGCCGAGCGGGGCGAAGATCCAAGCGACCAGGTTGCCCAGCATGGCAAGCACGGAGTAGTCCATAAACTCCTCGGGGATGCCGTCCATCGCAGGCAGGAAGCCAAAGGAACCGTTATAGCTACCAAAGTTGGAGAGGAACCAAACGACGACGGTGGACGCAAAGATGACCGTGCCGGCCTTCTTGATAAAGGCCCAGCAGCGCTCCCACACGTGCAGCGCCCAGGAACGGATCGCCGGGAAGTGGTAGGCAGGAAGCTCCATGACAAACGGGGTCGGACGGCCGGCGAAGAGCTTGGTCTTCTTGAGCATGAGGCCCGAGGCGATGACGGCAAAGACGCCCAGGAAGTAGAAAAGCGGGCTGATCCATGCGGCCGTGGTGGAAGAATCGCCAATGATGGAGCCCATGAGCAGGGCGATGATCGGCAGCTTGGCGCCGCAGGGGATGAACGTGGTGGTCATGACCGTCATGCGGCGGTCCTTCTCGTTCTCGATGGTCTTGGTGGCCATGACGCCGGGGACGCCGCAGCCTGAGGACACGAGCATGGGGATGAACGACTTACCGGACAGGCCAAAGCGGCGGAACACGCGGTCCATGATAAAGGCGACGCGGGCCATGTAGCCGCAGTCCTCCAGGAAGGACAGCATCACGAACAGCAGGAACATCTGCGGCACAAAGCCGAAGATGGCGCCCAGGCCGCCAACGATACCGTCGCAGACCAGCGAATCGACCAGGCCACCGTCCTCGGTGCCACCCGCCACGAGGGCGTCGTGCACCATGGTGGTGATACCCGGGACATAGGGGCCGTACTGTGCCGGGTCGACCGAGTCGGCGTCGTCACCCGCGGCCTCGACAGCCTCATCGTAAGCATCGCGGCCCTGACCGAGCACATACCAACCGTCGGTGCCAAAGAGCTGATCGTTGGTGAAGTCGGTCACCGTTCCGCCCAGGGTGGAAACGGCGATGTAGTACACGCAGAACATGATGACCACAAAGATCGGCAGGCCCAGGATACGGTTGGTAACCACACGGTCGATCTTCTCGGAGGTGCTCATCTTGGCCGGGGCCTTGGTGAGGCACTCGTCGATGATGTGTGCGATCACGCCGTAGCGCTCACCGGTGATGATGGACTCGGCGTCATCGTCGCAGTCCTGCTCGCACTGGGCGACCAGCTGCTCCACGCGAGCGGCCTTCTCCTTGGTGAGGTTGATGAGCTTGCAGGCGTCCGCGTCGCGCTCAAACAGTTTGACGGTGTAGTAGCGACGCTTGTTGGCGGGAACGCTCGCCGGAAGGTTGTTCTCGATGTGGTCCAGAACGTCCTCGATGGAGGAGTCGAACTTGTGCTCCGGCACCTGGCCCTTGGAGGCAGCGGACTTTTTGACCTGCTCGAACAGCTCCGTGATGCCCTTGTTCTTAAGGGCCGAGATCATCATGACCGGGCAGCCGAGCTTCTTGGAGAGCTTGTCCGTGTCGATCTTGTCGCCGTTCTTCTCGACCAAGTCGGCCATGTTGAGGGCGACGACCACGGGCAGGCCGGTCTCGATGACCTGAAGCGCCAGGTACAGGTTGCGCTCGAGGTTGGTGGCGTCGACAACCTGGACGACCACATCGGGCTCGCCGCTCATGAGGTAATCGCGCGAGCACTGCTCCTCGGGGCTGTAGGGGGAAAGCGAGTAGATGCCGGGGAGGTCCGTGATGGTAACGTTCTTGTCGCTTAGGAGCTTGGCCTCCTTTTTCTCAACCGTGACGCCGGGCCAGTTGCCAACGTAGCCGTTGGCGCCGGTGATCAGGTTGAAAAGCGTGGTCTTGCCGCAGTTGGGGTTACCCGCCAGCGCGACATGGATCTGAGAATCCGCCATTCAATCCTTCTTCCTTGTGTGCCTGCGCTGCTTTCTCCGCGCAGGCTGGATAATGTGCTTCAAAGTTGCTGCATTAAGTTAGAAATACCTAACTTTATCTGCAGAAATATACGCCGCGAGCCCTACTGGACCTCGACGACAGCCGCCTCCTCCTTGCGGATGGAAAGCTCGTAGCCGCGCACGTTGATCTCGACCGGATCACCGAGCGGTGCAACCTTCACGACCTTGAACGAAGTGCCCTTGATGAGCCCCAGGTCCATAAGGTGGCGGCGAAGCGCACCCTCACCGTGAAGCTTGACGATGGTGGAGCTCTCGCCCACCTTAACGTCACCCAACGTCTTCATCCTCTTGTCCCCCTTTCGGTTTTTATGAAATGCTGCAGACTAACCGACGGTCATGATGTGCATGGCAACCTTGGAATCGATGCCAAAGCGTGCGCCCAGCACCGTGACGATGATATTGGCACCACTCGAGCTCACCACGTGGATTTCGTTGCCCTCGACAAAGCCGAGGTCCTTGAGGTGGTGTTTCATGTCCTCATTGCCCTTTACACGAGACACGCGCACGGTTTCGCCCGCTTTTACCATCGAAAGCGGCATGGCCGGCATCTGCGGTCCGCAAGACATGAGTTGCTCCTAACGTCAGTTCGTCCTCAACATCGACGCGTAAAAAGTTAACCACGTCTATGTTCGCTATAGTAAACTAGCACGTGGTTAACTTTTTGGAAAGGGTCCCCATTCAGTTTTCGG
This sequence comes from uncultured Collinsella sp., assembly GCA_900550195.1. Lineage (GTDB taxonomy): Bacteria > Actinomycetota > Coriobacteriia > Coriobacteriales > Coriobacteriaceae > Collinsella. The sequence continues at coordinate 137,184 of URRB01000004.1, read as the reverse complement.
AAAAGTTTCCTATACGAAACAAAAGAGGCGCCGCAAAGACCGTCTCTTTGCGGCGCCTCTTGATGCCAATGAATGCGACAAAGGGACCGTCCCCTTGCAACATTGTTGTGGTTAAAGCGAGAGATTTCTGATCGATGTGACACAGGAGGCCTCATCCACGCCCGAAACGCGGAACACGATGTCCTCGCCACATTCGCCACAGAGTGCCATGAGCCCTATAACGTCGCGGCCATCGACATGACGATTGCCAATCGAAACCGACACGTCACTACGATGCTTGGCGATAATGTCATAAAGCAGCGCAACCGGGCGGGCATGCAATCCCAACGGATCTTTAATCGTCTTCGTAAATTCGACCATGTCCCCTCCCACGACATCGCACATTCGGCCGGCAAACCCAGCCACGTGGTAGCTATTGTAGCGTTAGATGCTTGTCGAGAGCTCCTCTGAACACCTCGTGGGCAAAAAGTGGCAAATATGAGTACTGCCACCAATTTAGTAGCAGCAAAATCGAGAGCAAATTGCTTACTTTAAGCGATTCGAAGAGGTTGAAGCCGTCAAACGCCCTTTAAAGGGGGTTAGATAAATTGATTGTGAGCCCATTTTTACTCAGAACAGGCCGAAAAATATGACACCTCTTTTGCAACAGTACTCATATTTGGCATTTTTTGCCCACAGAGTCCAAAATCCATGCCCCAAAACACAAAAGGAGGGGCCTCGTAAGGCCCCTCCCTAGGAAAGGGAATCGATTTATTCCACAGCCGTAGATTAATCCTAGCCGCTACTCCATCATATCGAGGACGGAAGGGCAAAGCTCGTTCTCGGCGGCCTCGGGATCGGTCTCGCGCAGGCGATTGATGTAGCGGTTGTACCACATCACGGCAAGGCCCAGGAAGACAACCACGCCGCCAACGTTGTAGACCAGCGTCAGCCACAGCGGCTGATCGAGCGGAATGGTGCCGCAGATAAGCACGAAGCAGAAGACCACAAGCAGGAATGCGGCAACGACCAGGCCAAAGCTGCGCGAGCCCATGCGGAAGCCACGGGGAGCAGCATCGAAGTTCTTGCGCAGCATAAAGTAGGCAAGCAGAATCAGCAGCGGCGGGAGCAGAGCGGTGGCAGCCGTCATGTTGGTGACAATCATGAGCAGGTCGTCGAGGTTACCAGAGCCCAGGGCCGGGATGATCAGGATGGGGACGACGATGGCGAACTGCAGCCAAGCGGCGCGGGCAGGAATGCCATGCTCGTTGAGCTCGACGATCTTGCTACCAAAGACGCCCTTGGGAATCTCGGTGAAGAAGACCTTGATGGGAGCGGAGGTCCACATCATGAGGGAACCCAGCGTAGCGGCGAGAAGGATCAAGCCGATGACGCGCGTGGACACTTCCATAGGAATGCCAAAGTGGGCAAAGACAGCGCCGAACACGTCGAAGATGCCGGTGGAGATGGCAACGCTGCCCTCGGGGATGAACAGGTTAACCAGCAGCGAAGCGCCTGCATACAGAAGGCCGATAGTCAGGCCGGCGATAACGACGGTGCGCACGAAGGCCTTGACGCCACCCTTAAGGTCGTTAAGGAACACGCCGACAGACTCAGCGCCGCCAACGCCCTGGATGATCCAGGCAAGCGTACCGAAGAAGCCCCACGCAGTTGCGAAGTTGCTCATGTCGGGAGCCATGTTAGCGGGAGTAGGAGCCGTAGCGAACTCAACGCCGCCAAAGGCAGCAGCCAGGGACAGCAGGATGAACACGGCGGTCAGGCCGAGAGCCGCGGTCGAACCGAAGGAGGAAATGGAGCCGATCCACTTAGCGCCCTTGGTCGAAACCCACGTGGCGATAGCAAAGACGACGATCTCGATAATGGTGATCCACAGCTGCGAAAGCTCGGCGTTGGCACCAAAGAACACGTAGCTCGCGTAGATGATTACGTTGGGCAGGACGGACGCAAAGAAGAACAGGTTAACGAACCAGTAGCTAAATGCCGTCAGGAACGCCCAGCGACCACCCATCGAGGTCTTAACCCATGCGTACACGCCCGACTCGGAGTCCTTGTTGAGGCCGACGAACTCGGCGGTAACCAGGGTATAGGGGACAAAGTACAAAAGCGTGGCGAAGAAGAACGACGGCGCAGCTGCCAAGCCGATGGCCGCGTTGTTGTTGATGATGTTCTTGATACCGAACACGGCGGCGACCGTCATGCCCAGCAGAGCGAACGAACCGATCGTTCCTCGTTTTTCAGAGCTCATAAGCCCTCCCAATCATCTATTAAATGTCATCCAAAACCGTCCGAGCTGCAAGTGCAATCGCGGACGGCGCACCTGCTAAGGGGAATGGGGAAAAGGGAGTCAACAAAGCCATCCCCCTTAACGGCGCGAAGCAAACGTCCAAGCGGACGAATACTACTTGTTGGGGAAGGAATAACCTTCGACCGTCACGTGCAGTACCACGACGCGGGGATCCGCGGCATCGGCCACGACACGGTAGGCCTCGTCAATTTCGACGACGGCAACGCCGCCGGTGGGAATCGTCACGGTCTCCCCCGTACCCTCAAAGCGCTCGCGATCGTCGATATCGCTGTAGGCGCGCGTACAGGTAAGATCGGCCTTGGAAGCCACCTCAACGGTCAGGTCGCCGTCGAGCGGGGCGAGCACGGCATGGTAGCGACGGTGACCGACCAGATCGGCAGTAGCGGCCTCGTGGGCGTTCACCCACCAATACACCAGCGAGTCGCCGATGGAGTACGCCACGTCGTGCTGCAGATCGGCAACACCATCGAGCGCCTGTCCGGTACGCATCCACTTCTTGACGGACTTCATCTGAGCGTCGAAATCGGCACGCGAGTTAAAGACATGCATGACTTATGCCTCCTTAATGGGTGCCAGCGCCTGAGCCAAATCGGCAGACGTCAGCGGTCGCAGGGACACCTCGAAGCTGAAGCTCTCAAAACGGGTGCGATAGGAATCGAGCACCTCGGAACCCCAAGAGTTCGAACCAAGGCCGAGCAGCCGGTCGTTGATGTTGACCGTAACCGTGTCGCCCTTGACAAGGTCGTAGACGTGCTTGGCGTTATCGATAGCCTCGCAGCTATAGGGCCATGCCGAGAACGAGAACGGGTTGGAAGCGGCGTCGGACGGACGCGTCACCAGCACGCCGTCACCGTGGCTAGAGCGCAGGGCAACCCAGCGGGTACCCTCGCGGTTGGCGCAGTCCTGAGGCATAACGTAGGGCGTGAACATATCGTCGACCGTGGTGCGGTAATGACCGACCGGGTTGGCGCGCAGCGAGTCCGGATAGTTCTCGCCCGGGCCGTGGCCATACCACTCGACGGCGCGATCGCAACCGGGGACCTCGAAGGAGATGCCGATGCGCGGGATGATGTCCGAATAGTCACCGTAGGGCTCGCCGGAAACCTTGAGGTCAACGCGACCGCTCGGAAGCACGGTGTAGACAAGCTCGACGCGCATGCCGAACGCGCGGACGGGAGGAGCGATACGCTGGCTCACGGTAACGACGACCGCATTGCCGTCCTGCTTCCAAGAAACCTTGCGGGTAGACGTCTGCATCACATCGATGAAGTTGTCCTTCCACAGCGAGTCATACTCCTGGGCGTGGTTATCGACGAGCGGATGCCAAAAACCAACCTGGGGACCGGAGGCCATGACGTCGCGGCCGGATGCCTTCCACTCGCTCACGGTACCGTTTACCTTGCTGAAGGTCAGCTCGCCGTTGAGGGAGCGAATGCGGATTTCCTGCTCGGTCTCCTCGACCGTAAGCTCAGGACGAACGGGGGCGGCGATGGCCGGCGCTGGATGGTTTGCGATGGCAAACTGGCTTGCGCCCAGCTGGAACATCGGCTCGCACCAGACGTGAGCGGCCATGGTGTAGGCGCGCACGGTCAGTAGGGTCTCGCCTACCGCGGCCTCATGAATCACCAGTGGCAGTTGGACGGACTCGCCGGGGGCAACCGCACCGGGCATGAGCGTCTTGCGGCTGACCACGTCGCCGTCCACCAGGGTCTCGGCCGACAGGCAGACATCCTCGAGAGTGGTGAACCAACGCTTGTTGGTGACGGTCAGCTCGCCCGCCTCGGTGTCATAAGCCATGCGAACCGGGCAGATGACCTGGCCATACTCAGTGAGGCCCGGGCTCGGCTGCTGCCAAGGGAACACCATGCCATCGATGCAGAAGTTGCTGTTGTTGGGGTAGTCGCCGTTGTCGCCGCCGTACATGTCGTAGGCAACGCCGTCCTCGGTCACAGCAGCCAAACCGTGGTCGCACCATTCCCAGATAAACTGGCCTTGGATGCAATCCCAGCGATCGAAGACCTCCTGATACTCGGACAGGCCTCCGGGGCCGTTGCCCATGGAGTGACCGTACTCGCAGTTGATGCGCGGCTTGGGGAATGGATGCTCACCAAAGTCGTTCATCTGCGACACGCGGGAGTACATGGTGGAGATAACGTCGACGGTATCGGCGTTGCGATCCTCCTCGTAGTGGACCGGACGACCGTCGAGCTCGTGAGCCTTGGCGTACATCGCGCGGATGTTGCAGCCATAGCCGCTCTCGTTGCCCATCGACCACATAATGATGCAGGCGTGGTTGCGCTCCTGCATCACCAGGCGCTCAATGCGGTCGACGTAGGCCGGCTCCCATGCCGGGTCGTCGGTCACCAGGGCGATATTGCCGATATTCTCGAAGCCGTGGCTCTCCATATCGGTCTCGGCGACCAGCATGATGCCATACTCATCACACAGCTCGTAAAAGCGCGGGTCGTTGGCGTAATGGGACGTGCGCACCGCGTTGATGTTGTGTTGCTTCATGAGCTCCAGGTCGCGGCGCATGCGATCGAGGCCCACGGCGCGGCCCTTGTGATCGTCGTGATCGTGGCGGTTGACGCCATGCATCTTAAAGTAAGTGCCGTTGAGGTAGATATGATTGCCCTCGACCGTCACCTCGGCAAGACCCTGGCGATGCGGGACGTACTCGCTGACCTGATCACCGTCGTAGACCTCAAACGTAAGGTCATAGAGGAAGGGGTCCTCGGGATTCCAGAAGTGGGCATCGGTCACGCTGCACTCGGCATGGCCGTCGACGCACTCGCCCGTAGCCACCACGTTCTCGCCATCGCTGAGCGTAAACACGACGCGGGAAGCGCCCTCGGCCACCGTATCGAGCGTAATCAGAGCGGCATCGCCCTCGCGGTGCGTGCGGAACCTAAAGTCGACCAGGTGTGCGGCGGGACGCTGCATAAGGTACACATCGCGGAAGATGCCCGATGCCCACCACATGTCTTGGTCCTCGATATAGCTACCATCGCTGTACTGCAGGACCTTGACAGCAAACAGGTTGTCGCCCTCGACGAGCGCGTCGGTCACGTCGAATTCGGCAGACAGGCGCGAACCCTTGGTCATGCCGATAAACTGACCGTTGACGTACAGCTCGCCATAGCTCTCGATGCCGTCAAAGCGAATGATCTCGCGAGCGCCGGCAGGCACGGCGGGAAGGTTGACGATGCGCTGGTACACGCCCGTGGGATCGTCAGAGGGAACGAACGGCTGATCCACCGGGAACGGGAAGCCCTCGTCGGTGTAGGCAAGGTTGCCATAGCCGTCTACCTGCCACAGGTGCGGAACCTCCACGTGATCCCACTCGGGCTCGTACGTGGAGAGCTCCTCGTTGGAGACGGCCGCGGGGCCCTCAAAGAGACGGAACTGCCACGAGCCGGACAGCTGGACAAACCCGCGCGACAGCTCGCGGCTGTACGTTGCAGCGAGATCGGCGGTCTCGTAACCCATAAAGTACGCATGGGGTGCCAGGCGGTTCCTGTGGGTGAGCGCTTGGTTTTCCCAATCGTTAATGGCGTCCATGGTGATGCTCCTTCGTCATCGTAGTGATTCTTGTGCAACCGGTTGTCCTTATCTTACGGTCGATGCAAAAAACTGTGCAACCGGTTGTCCGCTGAACGGTCGATTTGGTCGGGTTAACGGTGCAACCGGTTGTACAACCGGGACACTTATGTCACCCTGAGTATCGACACTCAGCGCAAGACATCGTTCTTAAGCTCGTAGGCAACCACCACGCCCGCTGATATCTCACCCACACGAGACGTATTCGATTGTGGCTTGGTTGCAAAACGACACCGGTCACCGGATACCATGAACGCTGTTCAGGCGCACTATAGTAAGCTGTATCCGCACCAACCCGTATCAGCGACAACATCGACCGCATTCTCCAGGAGACGCCATGACCCAACCAGTTCGCACCGCACCTACGCTTGCCGAGGTTGCCGCAGCTGCCGGCGTGTCGCGCTCCACGGCATCGCGCGCTCTCAACGATTCGCCCCGCATTAGCGAGGAAACCAAAAAGCGCGTCCGCGCGGCGGCCAAGGAAGTCAATTTTGTCCCCAACGCTCGTGGCCGAGCGCTCGCTGTCGGGCGCACGGAAATCATCGCCGTGCTCGTGACCGAGCCCCTAAGTGAACTCTTCAGCGACCCCACCTATAGCGAGTTTTTGAGCGGCATTACCGAGGAACTGTCGGAGTCGTCCTATCTGCCCGTTATCTTGCAGGCGTCTTCTACGCATGAGCGCAACCGCGCACGCGAGCACTTTGAGCGCCGCTCGTTCGACGCCGTGATCGACGTCTCCCCCTACAAGGGCAGCGAGCTGCTCGAGGTGCTGCGCGAGCTGGGCGTACCCACCGTGTTGTGCGGCCAGCTCGAGGGCCACCCCTATCGCGATGTGTTCTCGACAGTCTACTCTGACGACGAAGAGGGCGGACACTTTGCGGCACTCGCCATGAAGGAACGCGGGCGCAAAGATATCGTCGCCGTGTTGGGACCGCAAGACAACCCCGCTGTTGTCGACCGCCTGCGCGGCTACCGTGCCGTCTTGGGCGAAGACCTCCCAGACGCAAACGTTATCTATACCGGCTGGAACAACGGAGACGGCTATCAGGCCATGCACCAGATCCTCGCGCGCGAGATTGCTTTCGATGGCGTGCTCTGCGGATCGGACCGTATCGCGGCTGGCGTCATCACCGCGCTCAACGAGGCAGGCCTATCCGTTCCTGCGGACGTTTCTGTCGTCGGCTTCGACGATCACGAGATTGCGGCGCGCTGTGTCCCCGCGCTCACGACCGTCCGTCAGCCCCTGCGCGAAGAAGGCCACATGGCCGCCAACATTGCGCTCGACATGATCAAGGGTGCCGAGCCCACCACCTCCGTGATGCACATGCAGCTGATCCAGAGAGACTCGCTATAAAAAAACTGGGGCAGTCTTTCCGCCAGACAATTGTTGCGGAAAGACTGCCCCGTTTTGAGCGCTCATTCTGGGGTACAGTTTCCGTTAGACGGCTCAACCGGAAACTGTGCCCCATTATTTTGCCGAATTCTGGGTCGCGCTTTCCCAGAGGACCCCCTTTGGGAAAGCGTGACCCGTTCTGGACGCAGATTCCGGGACGCACTTTCCGCGACGCCCGGTCATCCCAAGCCCTCACAATCTCGGCGCATAAAAAACGAGGAAAGGCACACGTCCTTCCCTCGTTGCAAGCAATATGTAGCCGCTCGCCTACATCAGGCGCAGGCTGACGTCCTTGAGCTGGGCGCCGGAAACGGCACTCGGGGCGCCCGACATGAGGTCGGAGCCACTGGCCGTCTTGGGGAACGCCATGACGTCGCGGATGGAATCGGAGCCGGTGAGCAGCATGCACACGCGGTCCAGACCCAGAGCGAAACCGCCCATCGGGGGTGCACCAAACTTGAGGGCCTCCATGAGGAAGCCAAACTGAGACTCGGCACGCTCCTCGGTAAAGCCCAGGAGCTTGAGCATGGACATCTGCATCTCGGCGTTGTGGATACGCATACCGCCGCCGCCGGCCTCAAAGCCGTCCATGACAAAGTCGTAGGTGCACGAACCGGCTGCCAACGGGTCGGCCTCGATCTTGGCGATGTTGGTCTCAGTCGGCAGAGTGAACGGCTGGTGCTCGGCAGCATAGGCCTTGCGATCCTCGTCCCAATGGAACAGCGGGAAGTTGACGACCCACAGGAAGTCGTGACCCTCGCGCTTGATCTCAAGCGCATTGGCCATGTGCGAACGCATGCCGCCCAGAATCTCGTCGGAGAGCAGGCGCGGGCCGGCGGCGAACATCACAAGGTCGCCGGGCTCGACGTCCATGCGCTCGCGCAGAGCGGCCATCTCCTCGTCCGAGAAGAACTTGACGATGGGGCTGTTGATGGAGCCGTCCTCGCGGAAGGCGATCCAGGCCAGGCCCTTGGCGCCAAACGTGGAAGCCACCCCGGCGAGCTTATCGATCTTGGCACGTGCCCAGGCACCGGCGCCCTTGGCGTTGATGGCCTTGACGACAGAGCCCTCCTCATTTGCGGCGGTCGCGAAGACCTTGAACTTGGAGTTGGCAAAGATGTCGGTCAGGTCGACCAGGTGCATGCCATAGCGGGTATCGGGCTTGTCGGAGCCATAGGTGTCCATGGCATCCCAGTAGTTCATGCGACGCAGCGGCGTGGGCATCTCGACACCCATGCGGCCGAAGGCATCGGCAAGAACCTCTTCGAGCGCGCTCATGACATCGTTCTGGTCCACGAAGGACATCTCGATATCGACCTGGGTGAACTCGGGCTGACGGTCGGCACGCAGGTCCTCGTCGCGGAAGCACTTGGCAACCTGGTAGTAGCGCTCGACGCCACCGACCATGAGCAGCTGCTTCAAGAGCTGCGGGGACTGCGGCAGGGCGTAGAAGTTACCCGGCTGAATACGGCTGGGAACGATGAAGTCGCGGGCGCCCTCGGGCGTGGACTTAAACAGGGAGGGCGTCTCGACCTCCATGAACTCACGGTTGTGCAGCGCCTCGCGAATGGCAAAGGTAAAGTCGGAGCGCAGCTTGAGGTTGGCCATCATCTCGGGACGGCGGAGGTCCAGATAGCGATAGCGCAGGCGGGTGTCCTCGCTGGTCTCGATGCCGTCCTCGATCTGGAACGGCGGGGTGACGGACGTGTTGAGCACCTCGGCGTGGTCGGTCAGGACCTCGATCTCGCCGGTCGCGAGCTTGGTGTTGGTGGTCTCCTCGCCACGGGAGCGCACGACGCCGTGGATCTTGATGGGCCACTCGGGACGCATGGTCTCGGCGATCTTAAAGGCGTCGCCGTCGGAGTGCTCGGGGTCGAAGGTGAGCTGCGTGATGCCCTCGCGGTCGCGAAGGTCGCAGAAAATAAGGCCGCCGTGGTCGCGGCGACGGCTCACCCAACCGGTGAGGGTGACCTCTTCGCCCACGTTCTCACGGCGAAGCTCGCCGCAGGTACGGGTGTGCATGGAATGCTCGTCGATGGGACGGGTCTGGCTCATACCAGTGATCCTCCTTTATGGATCTGTGCCGCCCCGTGTCGTTCCGGGCGGCGTCGTACAGATTTGCCCAGCCTGCGTAAACCGCGCAGCCAGACATGGCGTTCTATCTTATCGCACCTGTGCCGATGCGCCGCGAAAAAGTGGCTCCTGCCCAAAGACTTGACGGAGACGAAACAATTGACGCACCGCGGCACCCGCCCGCGCTCATCACGTGCGACAATGTGCCCCAATACAACTGCACTCGGAAAGGCCCGCCATGACTGCACGCCTCATCGTTATGGATATCGACTCCACGCTCATCAACCAGGAGGTCATCGATCTTTTGGGCGAGGAGGCAGGCGTGGGCGAGCAGGTGGCGCAGATCACCGAACGCGCCATGCGCGGCGAGCTGGACTTTAAGCAAGCGCTCGAGGAGCGCGTGGGGCTGCTTGCCGGCTTGGATGAGAGCGTGTTCGAGCGCACTTTTGAGCGCGTGACATTTACCCCCGGCGCGTTAGAGCTTGTGCGCTCGGCACACAGCAAGGGCTGGAAGGTCGGCGTGGTAAGCGGCGGCTTCCACGAGGTCGCTGACAAGATCGCAGCCGCCGCGGGCATCGATTTTTGCCTGGCCAACCGCCTAGAGGTCGTGGACGGCAAGCTTACCGGTAAGTTGGCTGCCGAGATTGTGACCAAGGAGTCCAAGCTCATCCAGCTGCTGGACTGGGCAGTTGAGTGCGGCGTCGACATGGCCCACACCGTCGCGATCGGCGACGGCGCCAATGACATCCCCATGATTCAGGCCGCGGGCACGGGCATCGCGTTTTGTGCCAAGCCCAAGACGCGCGAAGCCGCCCCGTTTGCCATCGACGAGCGCAACCTGATGCTCGCCATGGACATCATCCTGCGTGACTAGCCGATCCGTTTAACAATTGAATCAGTCTGTCCTATAGTTTCCGAACAATTTTGTCTTAGTGTTCGGAAACATACCCTTTGAGTGCTAGACTTTGCGCCGTCGAAGGGAACATATATGGATAAGCGAGATCTTGAGCAGCTGCTGAGCGATGTTGCCGGCGGATCAGTCACCCCTGCCGATGCCCTTACGCGCATCCAGATGGCTCCGACTGCCGATTTGGGCTTTGCGCAGCTCGATCTTTCGCGCGGAGTGCGCCAGGGAGCCGGCGAGGTTGTCTACGGTGCCGGTAAAACCGCCGAGCAAATTGCCGCCATTATCAAAGCGTTACTCGATGCCGGCCAGGAGCGCATCCTGGTCACGCGCCTGGACGCCGAAAAGGCAGCCCGTACCTCGGAGCTCCTCGACAACGGCATCGACCTGGGATATGTCCCGGACGCACAGCTCGCCCTCGTGGGCGGCAAGCCCTCCCCTACCGGCGACGGACGCATCGTCGTCGCCTGCGCCGGCACGAGCGACCTGCCCGTCGCCGAGGAAGCCGCGTTGACGGCCGAGTTCTATGGCAACGAGGTCGACCGCCTCTACGACGTAGGTGTCGCCGGCCTGCACCGCCTGCTCGCGCACGCCGAGGAACTTGCCCAGGCGCAAGTGGTCATCGCCATCGCCGGTATGGAGGGCGCGCTGGCGAGCGTTATCGGCGGTCTGGTGAGCTGTCCGGTCATCGCCGTTCCCACCAGCGTTGGCTACGGTGCAAGTTTTGGTGGCGTAGCCGCGCTGCTCGCCATGCTCAACTCCTGTGCCAGCGGCGTTTCGGTCGTCAATATCGACAACGGCTTTGGCGCCGCCTACCAGGCAAGTCTTATCAATCATCTGAGCGCCGGCACGCCCTGCGCCCGTTAAGGAGCGTTCCATGTCCAACCATCAGCACGCGCTTATCATCGACGGCACCTCGGGCATCAGCGGCGACATGACCGTCGCGGCCCTGCTCGACCTAGGCGCCAGCGAGGAGCACCTGCGCGAGCAGCTCGCCACGCTTCCGGTCGGCGGCTTTGAGATTGCCGTCACCCGCGTAAACAAGCATGGCATCGAGGCCTGCGACTTTGACGTCCAGCTGGCAGAGGAGCTCGAGAACCACGACCACGACATGGCCTGGCTCTACGGCAACGAAGCAGCTGCCGAGCACATGCACGAGCATGAGCACCACCATCATGATCATGACGAGCACGAACACAAGCACTGCCACGAGCATGACCATGAGGGCCACGGTCATGACCACGAGGATCACCATCACGCCCACCACCATCACCACCGTTCTTTGACGGACGTCAACGCCATCATCGGAGGCTCGCAGCTAAGCGATGGCGCCAAGCGTCGCGCGCTCGCCATCTTTGCCGCGCTCGCCGCCGCCGAGGCCAAGGCCCACGGCAAAACGCCCGAGACCGTCATGTTCCACGAGGTAGGCGCCATCGATTCCATCGTTGACATCTGCTCTGTCGCCATCTGCCTCGATGACCTGGGCATCGAGGATATTGTCGTCGAGTCGCTCTCCGAGGGTCACGGCACCATCCACTGTGCCCACGGCCTTATGCCCATCCCGGTGCCCGCCGTCGTCAACCTATGCCAAGCAGGCAATATCGCCCTCACGCCCGCACCGGTCGCCGGCGAGCTCGTGACGCCCACGGGTGCCGCCATCGTCGCTGCACTGCGCACGTCCGAGCACCTGCCGGCCCGCTACCGCATCGAAGCCGTCGGCTACGGCGCCGGTAAGCGCCCCTACGAGGGCTGCTCCGGCACGCTCCGTTGCCTGCTTGTTCACGTGGATGCATAGCCATGGATGCCCGCAAAACCAAAAGCCGCGCCGCCATCGTTGCAGCATTTTCCGAGCTCCTTCGCGAGGAGGACTACGGCAAGATCACCGTCGGCGACATCATCGCGCGCGCCCATGTGGGTCGGGCCACGTTCTACGGCCTCTTTAAGAGCAAAGACGACCTACTGTCCAAGCTCGTAAGCGACATCTGCACCCACGCCCTCGACGACGATGGCACACCGCTCGACGACCCACTCGTGCAGGTCGAACATATCCTCAACAACCTCTGGGCGCGCCGCCAGGGCGTTCGAGCCCTCGTAGCCGGCGCCGGCTCACGCGTCTTCGCCGACTGCCTCCGCAAGACCATCATGTCACGAGCAGCCGAAACCGTCCCCGCCGACCCCACAGGCCCCGCCGGCACTATGGACCGCAGCTTCTTACTACACCACATAGCCTCAAGCTTCGTAGGAATGGTCCAATGGTGGGCCTGGCACAACTTCGAAGCAAACAAAGCCGACGTAGCCAAAGACTACCTCTCAGCCATAAAACCCCTCTTCAGATAGACGCCTCCTCCCAAGGCGTCATCCCTTCCCAAAGTATCGCCCTCATCTCAACGCCCCCAACAACCAAGCGCCCACCACATCCAAATTCAGATATATATGTTGGGTTGCTTGCTCGGGCGCAGCAAAGACCCTGCAGCTGGCCGCATGGGGTAACTTCCCAGCGCATTCCGCAGGACGCAAAAAGGCTCGCCGCACGAAGTGCGCAGCGAGCCTTTTTGCATGTCCGAGGACGCGCTGGGAAGTTACCCCATGCGGGCGGCGGACAACTATGTAGCCTCAGACTAGAACATGCCCAAGAAACCGTGCACAAACAGCGCGGCCAGAGCGGCACCGACAAACGGTGCGATGCCAGGAACAAGCAGGCCGTACTTCCAGTTGTTGTCAGCCTTGTGCTTGATCGGCAGCACCTGATAGGCCATGCGAGGACCAAGGTCACGAGCCTGGTTCATGGCGAAGCCGGTGATGCCGCCCATGCCCATGCCAACAGCCCAAACGATCAGGCCGACGCAGATGGCGAGCATCAGAACGTTCTCGCCGGCGCGGCTAGCGGCAGCAAGGATGGCGCTAATGAACACGAAGGTGCAGATAGCCTCGCAGAAGAAGTTGCGAACATAGTTCGTACCCTCGGTGGTGGGGTTGGTTGAGAAGATGTTGCGCTGGGCAATGGGGTCGACGACGCCCTCGGAAGCCTTGAACTCATCGGCATACATAAGCCAAGCGATTACGGCGCCCACAAAGCCGCCGAGCATATCGGCAATCATGAAGGGGATGCAGCTGCTCCACGGCACCAGGCCTACGATGCACTGGGCAAGCACCATAGCCGGGTTCATGCACACGGCGCCGCCAAAGACAAACAGGCAGACCGAGATGCCAAAAGACCAAGTGGTGATGGCAAACATGTGGCCGGAGCCCTGATACTTGGTGCCCTTAAGCACGGTATCGCAGTGCACGCCCACGCCAAAGATGATCATGAGGGCCGTTGCGCCGAATTCGCAGAGGAGTTTGGTAAGCATAAAACCTTATCTTTCTTGTCAGTTATAAACGATTCGTTTAGGCCGCGCGCTAGTGCTGAGCGACAACAACGCCCAGGCCATCGGGAATGACGGCCACCTTGGCATCGGCACCCTTCATCTCAAAGGCGAGCTTGAGCGCCTCCTCGAGGGTGTTGACCGGCGTCATGTGCATATCCTTAATCATCTGGTGATCGCACAGGTCGGTGACCATGATCACGGGGTGATGCGCCAGGATGCGGGCAAAGATCTGGCTCGTCCACTGGTCGGGCAGGGTCTCGTCCTTAGGACGGTCGATGCAGGCGCGCTCAAACTCTGCCGGATCGTTGTCGGCGATGTTGTGATAGAAGCCCTCGCCGCCGTGACCGTCGGCACAACCGGCGACGTCGATGATCACACCGCCCTCGGGAAGCGTGGCCTCGGCAGAGCACATGCCCTTCACGGCCTGGTAGATGTTCTGGTCGAGCGGGTAGCCGCCGTTGGTGGTGATGGCAATCTCGCACTCGACGGGCTCAACGCCGGCAAGGCTCTTCACGAACTCGCAGCCAGCCTCGTGTGCCTTATGGATGTCGCCGGCGAAGGAGCCAATGACCTCGTGTTTGCCGTTGAGCACCACATTGAGCACAAAGGCAAGGTGAGCCATCTCGGCAGCGGCAAACATGTCCTCGCTCACGTGATTGTGGCAAAGGTTGCCTGCACGCGAATGAGAATCGTTCACAAACTGGCCGTTGTGGTTGTACATGATGGTCTTGTAGCTGGCGATGCCAGGCAGGACGGACTTGCGGCTGCCGGAGAAACCAGCAAAGAAGTGCGGCTCAATAAAGCCCTCGGCAAGCAGCAGATCGCAATCGACGGCAATCTTATTGATGATGCACTCGCCACCAGAAGGCAGGGTGCCGATCTTTTTCATCATGCTGTCGTCAGTCGCGACGTGCATAACGATTTCCTCGTTGGCAACGATCTCCTCGCCGTACTTGTTGACGAGCTCCTCGTGCGTCGACGGACGATGCATACCTGTAGCAACCAGAATGCGAACGCGCGCTTCAGGCGCAGCAGAATGGATGTGATGCAGCAGAATAGGCATCGTCACACACGAAGGAACGGGACGCGTATGGTCGGAGCTAATGATGACAATATCCTTCTTGCCAGCACAAAGCTCCTCGAGCGAAGGTGAGCCATAAGGGTTGGCAAGCGACTCCTCCACCAGTTCTTCCTGCGATTTCGTGGTCTTAAACTCGTTTTGATGACCTTCCATCACACCTGCGAAGTTCTTATCCTCGAGCTCCAGATGCAACGTCTTGTGGTCAAACGGCAGTTCACATTCAAACAATGACGAGCGCCCTCTTCCTTTCAACTGACACACTAGATAAACCGTTGGAAGGATACGCCGCTCACCGAAAAACGCCACCGTCCACCGAGTCGTTAACATAACGTTCATATTTGACCCACAACAAAACGGCCGCGATCCCAAACGGGACCGCGGCCGTCACAGCTGTAAGGCGCGAAGCGCACTTTATTTTCATCAGCTTTAATCCCTGAAGACCGAGGACGAAGGGACCCGATGGGTTTCCCTCTGAATGCATTCCGCAGCACGAAGCCCCCTTATCCGCAGCTCCGAAGGAGCAGGATAAGGGGGCTTCAAGTGCGAGGACGCATTCAGAGGGAAACCCATCGGGTCCCGGTGAGAGCCACAGGGCTATCGATTACCCCGTGTTCTGCAAACCTGCCGAGACGCCGGTCACAGTCGAAAGAATCAGGCTCATGTACTCGGCCTTCTTCTCCTCGGCCATCTCGTCCTGGTTCATACGCACCTCACGAAGGGCGCGAACCTGGGCGATGGACAGGGCGTCAACGTAGGGGTTACGCACGCGAACGGCGCAGCCGAGCACGCGACGACGCTGCAGCGGCCATTCATCACCGACGATGGCAAGGACCCACTTACGCGTGAGCTGCATCTCGGTAAAGACCTTCTCGGACAGATCCTGGCGATCGCCCAGGTGCAGATACATCTTGGCGATGCGCTGATCGGTCTTGGCGATCGACATCTCAATATTGTCGATAAAGGTGCGGAAGAACGGCCACTCCTGGTAGGCAGCCTTGAGCTGGTCAAGATCGCCAAGCTGCTCGCAGGCGGTGCCCAGGCCGTACCAAGCGGCCAGGTTAATGCGCGCCTGGCTCCAGCTGAAGATCCACGGAATGGTACGCAGGTCGTCGAGTGACTTCGCACCCAGACCGCGCTTGGCCGGACGCGAGCCGATCGGCAGCAGACCGACCTCAGTCAGCGGCGTCACGGTCGAGAACCACGGTGTAAAGTCCTCGGTGTTCAGCAGGTCCAGATAGCGCTCGTGGCTTGCGGTGTTGAGCTTCTCGGCCATATCCCAGAACTTCTGCGTGGTCTCGGTGTTGGTCTTCTCGACACTCGGGGCCGACTGCAAAAGCGTTGCGGCGGCAACGGACTCAACATGGCGCTGAGCCAGCGTGCGGTTGCCGTAACGGGCAAAGATGACTTCGCCCTGCTCTGTAAGCTTAAAGAAGCAGTTGACCGAACCCTTGGGCTGCGCCAGCACGGCCTTGTTGGCCGGGCCTCCGCCACGGCCCACGGCACCGCCGCGACCGTGCATGAGCACCAGGTCGATATCGTTCTTCTCTGCCCACTTGGCGATGCGCTCCTGCGCGGAGTGCAGCGCGAGCATGGCCGTGGTAGGACCGGCATCCTTGGAAGAGTCGGAATAGCCCAGCATGACCTCCATGCGGCGGTTGGTCTGGGCAAGGCGCTTTTGCACCACGGGCAGCGTAAGCATCTGATCGAGCACGTCGACGCAGCCCTCGAGGTCCTCGAGCTGCTCGAACAACGGGATCACGTCGAGCTCGGGGACATCCTCCTCGTGTGCAAAGGACAGGTGCGCCAGCTCAAAGACGTCGGCCACATGCTGAGCGCTCTTGGTAAACGAGATGATGTAGCGGTGCGCCATCTTCTTGCCGTAGCGCTTTTGGATGGAGCCGATAGCGCGGAAGGTATCGATGACCTCGCGCGTCATGGGCTGCAGGTCGCCATGGATACCGTTCTCGTGGATATCCTTAAGGGCGCGGGCATGCACCACGGAGTGCTGACGGAACTCCATCTCGACCATATGGAAGCCGAAGGACTCGACCTGCCAGATGATGGTTTGGACCGGGCCGTAGGCAGCACGGACGGCACCGCAGGCGGCCAGCGAACGCTGGACGACGCGCAGGTCATCCAGGAACTCGTCGGCGCTGTGGTACATGGTGTCGGTGATACGACGGACGGTGGCGTTCAGGCGGTCGGCCATGACGAGCATGACGGCGCGATGCGGCTCGTGCTCGGAGATCAGCTCGGCGCGGGCCGTGTAACGAGGGCTCATCTCGACCTGATGGTTCCACAGGTTAATGAGCTCGGCCGACGGCTTGCTGTAGGTAGCCTCGAGCGTGAGGTTGCGGCCGATGTGGCGGCACTTGTCCTCGAGCTTGAGCACCATGTGCGTAAAGTACTTGGCGGCGACCTCACGGCTCACCTTGGCGGTGACGTTGGGGTTACCGTCGCGGTCGGAACCGATCCAGCTGCCGGGATGGAAGAACGCCGGGCACAGCGGCGGCACAGTACCGGCCTTGTCGCCCAGCACCCAATCGTCAAAACGACGATAGATAACGGGGATAACGTCGAACAGCGTGTTATCGAAGATGTCGATGATGGTATCGGCTTCCTCGACCGGCGTGGGCTTCTTGAGCGCGATGGGACTCGTACGCACCAGGGCGTCGATCTCCTGCAGCATATGGCGCTCGTTCTCCACCAGGTCGGAGCCGCCCAGACGCGGACGCTCCTCCAGCAGGTTGGAGATACGGCGGATCTTGCCCTCGACGGCCTTACGACGGGCCTCGGTGGGATGTGCGGTAAAGACAGGGTGGAACTCGAGCTTGTCGAGCAGCTCGTTGGCACCCTCGACACCCAGCTCATTCACCAGCTGGTGATAGGCAACGGTAAGCTCGTTGGCAGGATCGACCTCGGTATCGGTCGACGCACCGGCCTCGCGCTCGCGCAGCTGCGCCACACGGTAGTTCTCCTCCGACAGGTTTGCCAGATGGAAAAAGCTCGTAAAGGCGCGAACGATGACCTGCTGCTTATCGAGCGGCAGGCTGTCGATCAAATCGACGACCTCACGAAATGCCACGGCAGTGGGCTCGTCGGCGGTGGGCACGCCCTGCTCGTCGACGGCTTCGTCGGCAGCGCAGGTACCGGGGTTGCCGGCATTGACCACAATCTCGGCTGTCAAAATCTTGTCGAACAGGTCCGCGATCTCGGGATCATACTCGCTAAGCACACGGCGCTCCAGGCGCAAGAACAGCGCCAGATTGTCGCGCAGCTCCTCGGGGATCTCGATCTCGGCGAGACGCTCCCTGGACTCGGCATTCGAGCCGATTCGGTTAACGAGGCGGTTGACCACGGCAGCGACGCGCGCCGCGGCTTCGGGTACAGACTGGTTGCTTAGG
Source organism: uncultured Collinsella sp. (assembly GCA_900550195.1). GTDB lineage: Bacteria > Actinomycetota > Coriobacteriia > Coriobacteriales > Coriobacteriaceae > Collinsella. The sequence goes on along the minus strand of URRB01000004.1, from coordinate 119,056 downwards.
TTCTCAGCCACGTTTCCTCCCATTCCTCCTTCTATGCACGTAACATGCGGTATTCATTATAGGCGCTTGAGAAATACTTTCGACACTGATTGCGCTTTACCACACAAAAGTATTTTCTGCATTGCAAAGGTTTTTGCCCTAAATGGTCGTATTTCTCGGTGGGCGGCATACGTAAACGGGGGCATTCCGCATAAAAGCGAAACACCCCCGTAACAATCGCTCTCCATGAGCAGGGCACGTTAGCAGGCCCGAAGCTCAAAAAGATGCGCTACAGGCGCTCGCGAACCGCCTCGACGACGTTGTCCAGATCGGCGAGCACCTCGTCATGGCTCTGCATGTCGCGCACTTTGACCTTGCCGGCGGCAAGCTCGTCGCCACCCAGGACCAAGATGAGCTTGGCGCCTACCTTATCGGCTTGCTTAAACTGGGCCTTGAGCGAACGACCCTGATAGTCGGCCTCGGTCACGATACCTGCGGCGCGAAGCTCCTGCGTAATGGCAAAGACGTTCTGACGCAGCTCCTTGCCGGCGTTGGCGACATAGACGCACGGGGCCTCATCGGCACCCAAATCGCTGCCAAAGGCCTGCAGGGCCAGCAGGGCGCGCTCAAAACCGACAGCAAAGCCGACGCCCGCCGTGGGCTTGCCACCCTCGAGCTCGACCAGGCCATCGTAGCGGCCGCCGCCGCCGATGGAGCCGACGCCGGCGCCAGGGGCCTCGACCTCAAAGACAGTACGGGTGTAGTAGTCCAGGCCGCGCACCAAGGTGGGATCCTCGACATACTCGATACCGGCGGCATCCAGATAGCGCTTGACCTGCTCGTAGTGCTCGCGACACTCGTCGCACAGGTTGTCGCCCATCAGCGGGGCCTCGGCCATGATCTCGCGGCAGTGGTCGTTCTTGCAGTCGAAGGCGCGCAGCGGGTTGAGCTCGGCGCGTTCGCGGCACTCGTCGCACATCTCGTCGGCGTGATCGAGAATGAACTGCTTGACCTGCTCGCGATAGGCCGGACGGCATTGGGCATCGCCCATTGAGTTAATGAGTAGACGAAGCTTGGAAAGATCGAAGCCCAGGCGCTTGTAAAACTCCATGAGCATAATGATGCACTCGGCGTCTGCCGCCGGATCGGGAGCGCCGAGCCACTCGATGCCCACCTGGTGGAACTGGCGCAGGCGGCCCTTCTGGGGACGCTCGCCGCGGAACATGGCCTCGGCGTAGTACGCCTTAAACGGCGTGGAGCCCTGGGGCACCAGATTGTTCTCGACGACAGCGCGCACCACGCCGGCCGTGCCCTCGGGGCGAAGCGCCAGGCGCTGCTTGGGCTTGAGTTTGGTGTCGGTGCCCTCGGTAAAGACGCGCTCCAGGTTGGCACCGCTGAACACGCGGAACATTTCCTTGCGCACGACGTCGGTCGACTGGCCGATACCGTGGACAAACACGTCCACCTGCTCGATCGCGGGCGTCTCGATGGGTTTAAAACCAAACGGCTCGAACACGCCGGCCGCAATCTGCTGCATCTTTTGCCAGGCGCGCATCTCGGCGCCGATAAGGTCGCGGGTTCCCTCCGCCTTCTGTGCCTGCATGGGCAAACACCTTTCTTTTGTATCGCGTCATAGGTAACGGTCATTATACGGCACAAACACAAACCGCGGCGGTGCGTCAGGCCGAACGAGGGTATGGGGACTCGTTCGGCCTGACGCACCGCCGCTGTTTGCGATCCGCTTTCCTCCGTCCCCTTCGGATCACGTGATCTGTTAGGGACGGAGGAAAACGGATCATTCGTAGGCCCGTGGCCGCCTTGGAAACCGAATGATGGTACGAGCATCCATTCGGCTTCCAGGGCGGCCACAAACAGAACGGGGCAAACAGAAAAGAGCACGTAGACCTGCCACAGTTCACCGACAAGGCTCATGCCGGCAAGAACGGCAGAGGTGGCGATTACAGTGAGGGAGCCCAAAACGCGACCGCTTACTTTATCGGCAACATGACCGATCACAAGTGAGCCGATAACGCTCACCACGGTGGAGATGGCGTTGGAGATGTTGTACTGCGCAAGGGAAATGCCCAGGTCGCTGACGATCAGCGGCTGGAACAGGCTCATGCAGTTGACGAAAATCGTGTAGCACGTGGCCATGATCACAAAGCCGGAGGTCACCACGAGCCAGCCGGGGAAGAATTTGCGTTGCTGGGACATACCGCTCCTTTTAAAAAACGAATAGCCTGCGCCGGGCGCCGGTAGTGCCCAAGATTGCCTTGAAAGACAAGGGCATAGGCCTTACGGCCATGCCCGCAGGCTTGAAAGGCAAGGTTGGATGCTACCGGTGGTCGGCGATATAGCCCAAAGAGACGGCGGTATAAGCCGCAGCACCGAGCGGCAGCTCGGCATCGTTAAAACGTGCCTTGGGATGGTGCTGGGCAAAGTGTTCGTCCGTGTCGGTTACGGCCGCGCCCACGGTAAAGTACGCACTCGGAATCTCGCTCGAGATAAGCGCGAAGTCCTCACTCGCCATGGCATGGAAAAGCGGCAAGAAAGCCGACTTGGGCAGCACTGCGCCCACGTAGCCAAGCGACGCCTGAGTCATATCGCTGTCGAGTACAAGCGGCGGAACATCCGAAAGCGTCTCGATGGTCGCCGGCGTACGATATGTTGTGGCAACGCCGTTAACGACCTCCGCGATGCGGGTCTTGAGGTGCTCCATGAGCTCAACATCGAAGCCGCGCAGCGTTCCCTCGAGCACGCAGGTGTCGGGGATGACGTTGGCCGCCAAGCCGCCAGCAAACTTACCAACGGTAAGTGCGACTTCCTTGGCCGCCGGCACCTCGCGGGCGATAAGCTCCTGGAGCGCCAGGTGCACATGGACGCCGGCCGCGATGGGGTCGATGCAGATCTCGGGGCTCGAGCCATGGCCGCCCTTGCCCTGAAGCGTGATGCGAAAACCGTACACGCCCGAAAGCGCCGGGCTGCCGTAGAGCACCAGACCAAGCGGCGACTGGCTGTTGACATGCATGGCAAAGGCCGCCTGAGGGCGCGGGTTCTCGAGCAAACCGTCGGCGATGGCAGCACGGGCACCCTCAAAGGTCTCCTCGCCCGGCTGGAACAGCAACTTAACCGTAGCGTTGGCATCAACAAGCTCTGCCTCGCGCGCTTTGAGCATACGAGCCGCACCAAGCAGCGCCGTCGCGTGCATATCGTGACCGCAAGCGTGCATGCAGCCGTTGGTGGATGCAAAGGGCTCGCCGGATTCCTCGGCAACGGGCAGGGCGTCCATGTCGCCACGAAGCATAACGACCGTACCGGCCTGTTCGTCCGTGCAGACGCCATTGCCCTGGGCCGCGGTGGCACCGGCACCGACAAGGCCCACAACACAGGAACCATCGACGAGCGTGGCAAACGGGATGTCCATCTCGGCCAGGCGCGCTTGGATATACGCAGAGGTCTGCGGGAGGTCGTTACCAAGTTCGGGCGTCCGATGCAGATCGTGACGCCATGCGGCAAGCTCATCGGCAAAAGTTTGAGCCTCTTTGACCAGACTGTCGCCAATGGCGGCTTGCGCCGCCGCGGTGGCCTTGGGCGCTGGTTGCGGTTGAAGATCGGACAGTGCTGGTGCCATAGATGCCCTCCAGTAACGTTTTTGCAGCAAGCACTTTGATAGCGTAAAGTGCAAGGTACTACTTTAAGGGCGACGCATAAAAAATGCCGCCCCGGGAGGCGGCGCAACAAATTGTTTACAATTGCGGGCGCGGTTTTCGACGCAAAAAATCGAAATGCGTCTCGCTCAAGATAATCGAAAGAAAGATGAGCGCGAAGCCGGCGAGCAGGCGCGAGGTGAGCGCCTCCCCCATCAGCAGCACCGAGAACAGCACACCCGAAGGCGACTCCATCGAAAGGAGCAGCGAGCCCGTCGAGGCCGGGACATGCGCCAGGCCGACGTTTTGGATGAGCAGAGCCACACATGTGCAGCCCACCGAGAGAAACGCCATCACACTGATAAAGCTCGGCGTCCAAACGGACAGCGGCGCTTGGGTCTCGAATAGCAGCGACGAGATAAGGCTCAAGACACCATTGCCCACAAACATCCAAAACGTGATGACGTTGATGTCCATCTTGCGGCCGTACTTGGCGGTCACCGACATCTGGATGGCAAAGAAGACCGCGCCGCCCAGCGTAATGGCATCACCGATGTTGAACTCGACGCTATCGAGCGCCACCAGGCCAATGCCCGCCAGACAGAGCAATGCGGCACCCAAGTTGTAACGCGTGAGCTTTTCGCCGCTCAGGAAATAGCTCGCAAAGGGCACGAGGATGCAGTACGTACCCGTCAAAAACGCGTTCTTGCCCGCCGTGGTCTGAGCCAGACCGACCGTCTGCAGGGCGTAGGCGGCCCACATAAGTGTGCCCATGCCAAGTCCGACGATCAGGTTGCGGGCGTTGAGGTGCGCGATGATGCGCTTGTGGAAGATGGCGAACATAACCAGCGAAGCCGGAAGAAAACGAATATAGAGCAGTTCGAACACCGGAATGGTGTCGAGCGCATCTTTCATGGTGGTAAAGGAATAGCCCCAGATGACCGCCACCGATAGCAGCAAGACCTTCCAGAAGAACGGGGAACGCGCGCCGGCGCCGCGGGAGGTGCCGCCGGCGCCCAGGTCCTCCCGTGCGACAGGGCTATCGGGCATGTTTTCGATTTCGTTGGCAGCGTATTGGGCCATGGAACATCCTCACACTCAAACTGGGCGTGGTGTCCGCACGCGTATGGCTGCGTGCCGCCTCATGGTCAAATAAAAACGAGGCGCACCGGACCCCCGGCACGCCCCGCTACTGTAGCAACAACCAGCGTTGCACCGCAATCCAGCCCGCTAAAGTATCGAGCAGGAAAGCCTCGATGTTCCGTCAACGCCACATTGCCGCGCTAAATCAATTTGGTCGACTCCAGTTTTTCAATAATCCAGTCGTTGGCTTTGATGACTGGGCGACGGAAGACCACGCCCAGGGCCAGCGACGGAATCAGATAGCTCGTCAGAATGCCCAGCTCAATCCAGTACTCCATATGGTAGGCACCGGCCATGGCGGCATGCATGGCGTTGATGCCGTGGGTAAACGGCAGGAACGGATAGATTGCCTGGAACACGGGGCCGGTCATCTCGATGGGGAACGTGCCGCCCGAACCACCGACCTGCATAACCAACAGCACGACAGCGAGTGCCTTACCGATATCGCCAAACGACACCGTAAGCGTGTAGACGATATTGGAGAACACGAGGCTCGCAACCCAGCCCGCCAGCACAAACTGCAGCGGGTTGTCGCACTGGATGCCAAAGAACAGGATATCGCCCGCGCATACGAGTGTTGCCTGCAGCAGGGCCAGACCGCCAAAGAACAGGTAACGGCCCAGATAGATCTCGTGCAGGCGCACGGGGATGAGCTCGTTGATAAGCTCATCGTCGACCGAAACCTTCATCATGGCAGCCAGCACGATCGAGCCGACCCAGAGCGACAGGATCGTGTAGAACGGCGCCATGGCAGAGCCGTAATTGCGGATCGGATAGACCGGCTTGCGGTCGAGCGCGACGGGACCGGAAAGCGACGCGGCCAAACCATCGGGGTCGTTGCCGATCATCGTCTTGATCGTGGCCAGATCGTCCGACATAAGGGCACCGTCGAGCTCGTCCTTAAACGCACTGATCTTGTCCGACGCTTCGCCCAACTGATCGGAAGCCTTGTTGACCAGCTTGGCGGCCTTGGAGAGGCCCTTTGCCAGCGAACCGGATGCGTCGGTCAGGCCGTCTACGGCGCTATCCAGATTGCCCGAGATACCATCGAGCGAGTCTAGGATGCCCGAGACGGTCTTCTTGAGCTCCTTGGCCTTAACCGAGAACGTGGAATCATAGTCGGACTTGGCACCCGAGATACCCGCCTTGGCATCGGCGATGGCCTGGTCGACCTCGGCACGAGTGCTGTTGACCTCTGCCATGCTGTCAGAAAGGGACTTAGCGGTTGCCGTCAGGTCCTTGGCGTTGTTGCGATACTCCACCGCGATCCTGCCCAGCGATGTTGCCACAGATCTGAGGCTCTCCTGGAGCTTTTCGTCACTGACCTGCTCGGCAAAGCCGCGGAGCTGGTCGGCCGTGGCGTCGATATCGTCGGCACGTGTATTGAGCGCCGCCGCGGCATCGTTGAGCTGAGACACCGTAAGGTAGACATGCTGATTCGCGGCATCGAATGCCTTCGCAAGCTCGGCGGACACGTTGTCGAACGAGCCCGCGCTTCCGTCAATCGCGGCGTTGATGGCGTCGTTGGCGGCCTTCAGCGCTTCTTTGGAATCGCTCATGCCGCTCTTGGCATGCTCCATCAACTGCTTGGTCGACTCATCGACCGTACCCGTCTGCTGGAGCATACCGCTCGCCGACGTCAACGAATCGGACGTAGAGCTCAAAATGCCCGCCAGCGACGAAGCATTAGCCTGAACGTCTTGCAGGTCCCCAATCGAATCGCCGAGCGTCGAGGACAGGTTGGCGATAAAGTTGCTGACCTGGTCGGTGCTCATGTAATCGAGCAGGCTGGACACCGTCTTAAGACCGATGCTCGTAATGGTCTCGGTAAAAGATTCGTTAACCTGGTTCTGAACGGCGCTCGAACCCTTCTCGGTCACGATCTGCGCAATGGCGTTGGCCTTCTGATTCTCGTAGAACTCGATATCGGCATGCTTCACGTCGGTCGAGAAAAGCGTCATCATGTCAGCGCTAAACGTTTTGGGGATAACGACGGCAGCATAGTACGCGCCCGACTTAACGCCCTCGATAGCCTTTTCGCGATTGTTGAGCACAACCCAATCGAAGCTCTCGTTGCCGCGTAGGGTGGCGGTCACGTTTTCGCCCACGTTAACCTCGACGGGGATCAAATCGCTCTCGTAACCCTCATCGGTGTTGACCACGGCGATCTTAAGATTGCCGGTGTTGCCGTACGGATCCCAGCTGCCGGCGATGTTAAACCACGCGTACAGACACGGTACGATAATGAGGCCCATCACGACAACCAAGCCGATCACGGAGCGAGACACGTTTTGGACATCGCGCTTAAACAGATGCAGGATGTTCTTCATTTATGCCTCACCTCCTTTGGAGTGCTTGCCAAGCGGGGCGTTCTTTTCATTCATCACAAACGTGTCATCCCCGTTCTCGGGCACATGGACCGCATCGCGATGACCGCATTGGCTGACAGTCTGAGTCTTGGGTTCAGACCCCCGCTCGCTCGCATTCAAGCCGAACATGTGACGAGCGGCCGGAATGGCGGCCGTGTGCTCGCGCATCTCGCGGCGCAGGTCCTCATCCGAAAGCGCCGAGATGCGCATCTGGGTGTTGAGGCTTGCGCGGATGTACTCGATGTTGACGAGCCAGCCGCAGATGGCAATGACCGAGATAATCCAGATGACCAGCAGAATGATCTTGCCATTGTTGTCGATATCGAGAACCGTCGACAGAACGAAGAGCAGCACCTGCACGCCGACTACAGCGGCGAAACCGCCCTTGATGTAGTACGGGTAGCGATGTTCAAAGGCGACCGCATGATCGAGCAGTTCGCGACGGTACGAATCGGAATCGAGCATGACACGCATGGCCGTGCGCAGCGAGTAGCGCTGGCGCGGCAGGTCATTGGACTCGCAGATCATCAGACCCGTCGTGGAAAGCTGCTTATCGAAGAGCAGGTTGAGGTTGAGCAGCAGCGGACGCAGTTGCAGGCCGATAAAGAGCGCCACGATCAAGAACACGCCCAGAATGCACAGGTTAAACAGGTAGTTGAACGAGTACATGCCGCCGACCGTCTCGCGCAGCAGATTGATGCCGTAGGTAAAGGGCAGCAGCGGGTGCAGCCACTGGAAGAAGCCGGGCATCATCTCGATGGGGTACATACCCGATGAACCCGGAATCTGCACGATGACGAGAATGACGCCGATTGCCTTACCGATGTGCTTAAACGTAGTGGACAGCGCGTAAATGATGTTGACGTACGTAAACGAGATGGCAATGCCACCCAGCACAAATAGGAGCGGGTTGACGCACTGCACGCCAATGACCAGATCGCCCACCGTAACGATGATGGCCTGGAACGCGCCCAGGATCACCATCAGCAGCCAGCGACCAAAGTAGCCCTGACGCGCGGTAAAGCTGCCGATGCCTTCGCGGTCGACCTCGAGCTTGTAGATGGCGATGAGCACATAGCCGCCCACCCACAGCGCCAGATTGGTGTAGAAAGGAGCAATGCCCGAGCCGAAGCTCTTGACCGGGTAAATTGACTTTGAGGTCAGCTCGACCGGAGATGCCATAAAATCTGCGACGTCATTGACATCGACGCCCATCAGATCAGCTAGCTCGCCCATGGACTCGGACGTCTGCAGGGCCGCGATGTCGTTGGCGGCGGTTGCAAGCTTGTCCTGAACCTTGGCAAGCGAAGAATCGGTCTGGGCCAGCGTGGTCTTGGCCTGCTTGAGCGTGGCGTCAAGCTGCGCCAGCGTGCCACGCGCGCTCGCAATCGTGGGGGTCATACCCGACACAATGCCGGTCAAATCGCCCGAAACGGCGGCAAAGGAGTCCAGCGCGCTCGAAGCCTTCGGCAGCGCGTTCTGCCCCAGATCAGTCTGAGCCTGACCGAGGTTAGCCGTACCGGTCTGAATTGCCGCGTTGAGTGCGTTGCTCGCGTTCGAGATTGCCGTAGCGTCGTTTGCCATGGCGCTCGACTGTGCAGAAAGGCCATCCTTGATGCTCTGCAGCTTCTGGTTTTGCTCGCGAAGCGAATCAATGGTCGATACAATGCGCGCGTCAATTTCCTCGGAACCTGTCGACGTGTCATTGACGAGAATCTCCAAGTGCCCGATAACGGCCTTATTGTGATCGATCGTCGCTTGGAGAGACTCGAGCGAGTTGTCGATGCGGGTGGTCGTAGATGTGACCGTACCCGTCAGCTTGCCAATCGCAGCGTTCGCGGAGGCTGACGTCTTGGTGAGCGCAAGGCTGCCCTCCGAAAGTGCCTTGGAGAGCGAGGTGATGGACTTGCCAGCCGTGGTGCGAGCTTCGCCCAGCAGGTCATTGCCCTGAGCGATTGCCTGCGTTAGCGAAGGCGCCTGTCCCTGCAGGCCCGCCAACGCAGCATCGGCCGAAGCAATCGAGCTGCTTGTCTTGTCGATGGCGGTGTTCATATCGCCGATGGAATCACGTACTTCGCCCAGGGTATCAGACGCTTCGGACACCGAACCAGCCAGCGAATCCTGGGTCTGGGTCGCTTTGTCCTTTAAATCGACTCCGGCATCTTTCGCGATTCCGGCAACAGTCTCGCCCACCGTAGAGACAAATTCCGAGTTGATCTGCTCCTCGATGGTATTGGCGCCAGTGTCGGTGACCTTGGGCGCAATAGCGCTCTTCTTCTCATTGACGTAGTACGTAAGCTTGGGCTGATGGTAGTTGCCGTCGAGCATTGAGACAAGATTGTCAGAGAAGTTCTTGGGGATCACGATGGCAGCGTAATATTCACCGCTCTCGACGCCCTCTTTGGCATCGGCGGCCGAATCGACGAAGGTCCAGCCCAGCTGATCGTTCTCTTTGAGCTGGTCGACAACCTTGTCGCCCGCATTGAGCTCGCCCACCAGGTCGTTTTGGGTGCCCCGATCGTTGTTGGCGATGGCAATCTTGATGCCCTGGGTGTTTCCGTACGGATCCCAGTTGGCCACGATGTTGTACCAGGCATACAGCGAGGGAATAACGCACACGCCAAGGGTAACCACCAAGGCGACGGGGTTCACGAGCAGTCGCTTAATGTCGCGCTTAAATATCGCAAAGGAGACCTTTGCATTGGATAGTTTGCTGCCGAGACTCACGCTTGGACCATCCATCCTGTCGTTGAATCGAATCGTACTATTGATAACCATTGTACGTAGGCGCTTTAGCGTCTCAGAGCACAATGGTATTGAGTTTTGCGGGTAGCAATATACTACGAAGACGAATTAACGTACAGTTGTACAGTATCTTTAATTTCAGCAGGTCACAAAACCACAACCCGCACAAATTAGCAATTCAAATAGTCATCGGGGACGTTCTTAAACGACTAGTCAAACAAAAACGTCCCCAATGACTACTTAGGACCACGGCAACGTCGATGTTTTGGCAATGCCAGCGAGCGGGCGCCAGAGCGAACAAATTGGCATGAAAAGAGGACGGCATAGACCTTCTGGTCATGCCGTCCTCTTTGAATGACAAGTTGTCGCTCTGGCGCCCGCGCAGCGTCGACTGGTCCGCCGTTCGTTAGAACGGCGGAACTGAGGGCAGCGTCGAGCCGTTACGCGGTTTGGTAAAACCGCGTAAATACCTAACTACATCAAGTTGCAAACAGCTGCTGCGAAGGCAACGGGGTCCTCGGGCAGAATGCCCTCGACCAGCAGGGCCTGGTCATAGAGCAAACCGGAGTACTGCTTGATCTTGTCGGCGTCGCCCGCCTTCTGAGCGGCGACGAGCTTGGAAAAGACCGGGTGCTTGGCGTTGAGCTCGAGCACGCGCTGGCTCTTGGGCATACCGTCGGGCGCGCCCTCGGGACCCTTCTGGAGCACCTTCTCCATCTCGAGCGAAAGCGGGCCCTCGGTGGTGATGCACGCGGGAGCATCGGTCAGGCGCGCAGAGACGGCAACCTTCTCGACCTTGTCGCCGAGTGCCTCCTTCATGGCGTTAAAGAGGTCCTCGTTCTCCTTGGTGGCGTCCTCGGCCTCCTTTTTCTCGTCCTCGGTCGCCAGGTCAAGATCACCGGTTGCGACGTTCTTGAGCTCCAGGTGACGATCCTCAACCTCGGGCTCGGCACCATCGGCCACGGCCTTCTCGGCAGCCTCGCGGGCGGCATCGTCCTCGTAGATCTTGGGCATATCGGCGGCAACGTACTCACGCATAGCCTGGAAGGTGAACTCATCCACGTCCTGCGTCAGCAGCAGCACGTCATAGCCGCGGTCGAGCACGCCCTTTACCACGGGCATCTTGGCCAAGCGCTCACGCGAGTCGCCGGCGGCGTAGTAGATGGCCTTCTGATCCTCGGGCATGCCCTTGGCATACTCGGCCAGGGTAATCATCTTCTGTTCCTTGGCAGACCAGAACAGCAACAGATCGGCGAGCTCATCGGCCTTCATGCCATAGCTCGAGTAGATGCCGTACTTAAGACCGCGGCCAAAGTTCTCAAAGAACTTCTCGTAGGCCTCGCGGTCGTTGTCACGCATATCCTCAAGGTCGGCGGTGATCTTCTTTTCCACACGCTTGGCGATGGCCTTGAGCTGACGGTTCTGCTGCAGCGTCTCACGCGAGATGTTGAGCGACACATCGGCGGAATCCACGACGCCGCGGACAAAGTTGTAGTAGTCGGGCAGCAGGTCGTCGCACTTCTCCATGATCAGGACGTTGGAGCTGTAGAGTGCCAGACCCTTCTCGTAATCCTTGCTGTACAGATCGAACGGCGCGCGGCCCGGCACAAACAGCAGGGCATCGTACTCGAGCGTGCCCTCGGCATGGAAGCTGATGGTGCGCGCAGGATCGTCAAAGTCGTGGAACGTGGACTTGTAGAACTCGTCGTAGTCCTTCTGCTCGACATCGGAGCTGCGCTTCTTCCAGATCGGTGTCATGGAATTGACGGTCTCGAGCTCCTGATAGTCCTCGTACTCGGGCTTGTAATCGTCGCCGGCGTCCTCGGGCTTGGGTTTCTGGCGGCTCTTGGACACCATCATCTGAATCGGGTAGCGCACATAGTTGCTGTACTGCTGAATCAGGCTCTTGAGACCCCACTCGGTCAGGAAGCGATCGTAGGTCTCGGCCTCGCCGTCGGCATCGAGCTTCTCGTTCTCGCGCAGCGTCAGGATGACATCGGTACCGTGCTCGGCGCGCTCACCGTCCTCGATGGTGTAGCCCTCAAGACCGTCGGATTCCCACACATGGGCGACATCCTCGCCATAGGCGCGGCTGACGACCTTCACATGGCTGGCAACCATAAAGGCAGAGTAGAAGCCCACGCCAAACTGGCCGATGATGTCGACATCGGAGCCCTGCTGCTCGGCGTTCTCGGTCTTAAACTCCTCGGAGCCGGAATGGGCGATGGTGCCCAGATTGCGCTCGAGCTCCTCGGCGGTCATGCCAATGCCGTTATCCGAGATGGTAATGGTGCGGGCGTCTTTATCAAAGGAGACGCGAATGGCCAGGTCGCCCTGGTTGATCTTGACGCTCGGATCCTGCAGGCTCTTAAAGTTGAGCTTGTCGACGGCGTCGCTCGCGTTAGAGATAAGCTCGCGCAGGAAGATTTCCTTATTGGTGTAGATGGAGTTGATCATGAGGTCGAGCAGTTTTTTGCTCTCGGTCTTAAATTGACGCATGTGCAGTCCTTTCGCGCTACCCCCGTCCGCAAAAACGGCCCGGTCGCCCGAGCCGAATCGCAGACCTGCTATGTTCAGACTTAGATTTTATAACCCATTAGCGCGCATATATACATACGGAATCGAAAAACTGTATGTCTAAGCGCTCCGATGCGCCAATTGCCAAGGAGCGTCCCCAACTGCCGGCAGAAAAGGAACGTCCCTATCTGCCATCTACGCGCTTGGCCATCCAGGCATGGGGTTGGCCCTCGTCTTCGTAATCTACCGGGGCAATTTGCGTGTAGCCCGCCTTTACATAGAGCGGCAGCACGTATTCCTGTGCATGCAGCTTAATAAGCTTTGCGCCGGCATCGCGTGCACACGCATCACTGGCCTCGACGATCGCACTCGCCAATCCGCGACGACGCATAGCCGGCAGCACTGCGACGTGCCCCATAATGTAGGTCTCCCCCGCCGCAACGCCTTCGTCCATGTCGCATGCCGGCAACACCGGGGCCTCTGCGTCAGCCACGCGCTCAAGCTCTTCGGGAAACACGCGCGAGCAACCGGCAAGCTCGCCGTCTACATAGAGCGTCACATGAATGCAGTTCGGATCCTCGTCGATAGCGTCGAACTCATTCTCGTAGCCCTGCTCGTCCATAAAAACGACGCGGCGCACCAACGCCGCGTCATCAAAGCATCCCGTCTTAAGTTGAATATCCATGGCTGCCCCTTCATTCAATGCGAACGTTAGGGACAGATTTTAGCGAAAATGAGCTCCGCGCACGCTAAACTTCGCGCGAGCCTTCGCCAGGCAATCGTAATGACCCACGTTATGGGCATCGCTCGCGATGAAGCTGTACAGGTTCTGATCGAACAGGCGCTGTGCCGGCTTTTTCTCGCGACCAAAGCGACCGCCGGCAATAAAGTCCGCCGAAGCCTGCAGCTTGCAGCCCATATCGACCAGGCGCTCCGCCACGCTTACATCCTTTTGAACCGCACGATAGCGCTCAGGATGAGCGATGATCACCTGGTAGCCACGGCACTGCAAATCGTAAATCGTGTTCTCGTACTCTCTAAACGCATACGCATCGGCATGCGTCGAAAGCTCGAGCAGAAACTCGTTGGTCCCATCGAAATGCAAGTGCTCCGCGGCATCGATACCAAGCTCAACGAGCTTTCGATGGTTGACCTCGAAGCCCATCTGGAGCGGAAAACCGTCAGCGTTATCGCGCAGCAGCTCAAAGGCATCCCACATCTTGTCGTAATCAAAATAGGGATCACGGCAGTGAGGAGTGCAAACAATTCTGGTTACACCAGCCCGCTTGGCAGCCTCGAGCATCGCCAAGCTCTCATCGAGATCGGCGGCGCCGTCGTCTACACCCGGCAAGATATGGCAATGAATGTCACGCATAGGTCAGCCTTAATCAACTAAACGTTTGCTCGGTTGGTGAAGATGCCCTTTTTGGAAGTCCCCTGATCGTCGGAGCCCTTCTTCACCTTCTTACCGTCCTTGGTGTAGTAGGAGTAGTAGTACTCGCTGGTCTCGGTCTCGCAGTAGTTCATAACGGTACCGATGAGCTTGACCTTCTCGGACTTCTTAAGCTGACCGATGGCGTTGAGCGCCTCCTCGCGCTTGGTGAAGTCCTCACGCACGACAAAAAGCGCACCGTCGGTCAGACTTGCGATCTCGGCAGCATCGATGAAGGTGCCGACCGGGGGAGCATCAAAGATGACGTACTGGAACTTGGCGGACAGTGCCTTTACCAGCTTGGCAAAGCGGTGAGAGACGATGATGTCGGCAGGATTGGGAATATGCGGCTCGGCATCGAGGAAGTAGAAGTTCTTCTGACCCGTCTCGACAATCGCCTGGTCAATAGAAACCTGCTCGGAAAGGACTGCATAGAGTCCGCCGCGGGAGCGGACACCGAGCATATCGGCAAGGGACCTGCGACGCATATCAGCCTCGACCAGCAGGACGCTCTTGCCGCTGGTGGCGATAGCCTGGGCAAGGTTGATGGAAACCGTAGACTTGCCCTCGTTGGGAATCGAGGACGTAACGGTGATGGTGCGAATGGGGTCGTCCACGCTCGCAAAGCGGATGTTGGCCAGAAGGGTCTTGGCGGCATTCTGTACAACGAGCTTATCGGTGTTCTTTGCCTTAGCCATGCCTATTTACCACCTTTCATAGCCGGAATTCGGCCAACAACGGGAATGCCCAGGAGCTCTTCTGCCTCTTCGGCACCGCGGATGCGGGTGTTGAGCATGTCTGCCAAAACGACATAGGCAACTGCGATAAAGATGCCCGCGAGGAACGCGACAGCAACGTACAGCATACGCTTGGGGCCGCTGGGGACTTCGGGAGTCTTAGCCTCGTCGATAACGTTGATGCTCTGGGCAGCGCCGACGTTCTGAGCGACCGTACTCACCGAGCTGGCCATGGCCTTTGCGACCTTAGCCGTCTCCTTGGCATCGGTGCCGGTAACCGAAAGCGTAATGACACGCGTGGTGGTCTCGGAGGAAACAGACACCTTGTAGTCATCCAGGTCAGCAAGGCCCAGCTCATTGGCAGCACCGCTCTTAACGCTATCGCTATCCAGCAGCGTGGCGATATCGTTGGAAAGCATCTGGCTCGCCGAGAGATCGTTGTAGCTCATCTGACCGCTATCGTCGGTTTTGGCGAGAATGTACATGCTCGTCGTCGCGGTGTAGGTGTTGTCCATCGCAACGAAGGACACGATGCCCATGGCGATCGCGCAGACCACCGGAAGGGTGATGACCAGCTTAAGGTGCTTCTTCAGCAGCTGGAACAGTTCGAGAAGGGTCATGCAGCTTGCCTTTCATTTCCCCAGTTCGGATTGACAAAACTGTCCGTATGTTATCGCATCTTTTTACCGAGACCAAACTCTATACATAAGAAACAGGCTCTCCTGTAAAAATGTCGGAAGCAATCGTAAAATTGCACAACAACGCCGCACCCGAAAGTCAAATGCGGCGTCTGCATCAATATCTATGTTGTATCGCTATGCGAATGGCTCGTCCTGCCGTATGGGAAACGTCACCGTAATGGTGGTTCCCACGCCCAACTCGCTCGACAGATCGAGCGTGGCGTGATGATACAGGGCCGCATGCTTGACAATTGCAAGCCCCAGACCGGTTCCGCCGCGCGCCTTGGACCTACTCTTGTCCACGCGATAGAACCGCTCAAATACCTTGCCCTGTTCTTCAGGCGCGATACCGATTCCCGTGTCGGCGACCGCAAGGAACGGATGGCCTTCGTCGTTGGTGCCGCACTGCAGCGTAACCGCACCGCCGGGTCGATTGTAGCGGATGGCGTTGCTCGCCAGATTATAGATGAGCTCGTCAATCAAGCGCGACACGCCTTCGATGACCACAGGCTTGGTCTCATGACTTATCGTCACATTCGCCTGACGGGCGACCTGTTCAAGACGCTGCTCAACCGCGTAGATGGCACGCGAGAGCTCAATAGGCTCCGTGGAACCAATGGGCACCGCCTCGCCCTCAGTTGCACGCTCGGCCTCGTCCAAGTTAGACAGCGTAAGGATATCGTTGACAAGCGCTGCCAAGCGGCCCGCCTCACGATAGATGCGACCGCCAAAGTTGCGCAGGTCGCCCTCGCCCTCGACCATGCCGTTTGCGATGAGCTCGGCATAGCCCGAAATCGCCGTAAGCGGCGTCTTGAGCTCATGGGTGATATTCGCCGTGAACTCGCGGCGCATACGGTCGTTGTCCGCTAGCACCGCCATTTGGCGCTTGAGTTCCTGGCGCTGCGACTCGATACGCTCAAGCATGGGGACCATCTCGGCATAGGCGTGCTCATAGCTACGGCGTGGGTGGTCCAAATCCACCTCTTGCAACGGCGCGATGATGGCACGGGACTCGCGGCGCGCCATAAAAAACGAGAGCACCGCACCCGCTGCTGCGATAAGCAGCATCGGCGCCACCATCGACAGCAAAATCGCCGCAACGCCAGGCTGGGCCTGCGCCAAGCGGACAACCTGGCCGTTATCAAGGGCGACGGCGCGATACAGCATAATCTCGTCGAGCGTAGAGCTTGCGCGCTCCGCGGAACCCGAACCATTCTCAAAGGCCTCGATGACCTCGGGGCGATCGCCGTGGTTGGGCAGTGTGGAAGGTGACGCCTCGTTGTCGTAGGCAACCGATCCATCCTTGTTAATCAGCGTGATGCGCAAGTCCTCGCGATCGAGGCTACGCAAGAACGGGATGGGCTCCTGCTGCTCGTCGAGGGCGGCAGCAATGAGCTCGGTTTCCTGCGCCAGGTTGGCACTCGTGGCATCCGCCAAGGTGTTTTGCACAAAGAACGCGCCCAGCACCGTAAACGCCACGATAACCGCCATGGCGCAGACAAAGATCGTCACAAAAACGCGGTGCGACAGCGTATGTTTTCCCTGGGGGGCGAAGACCACGGGTTACTCCTCCGATGCGGTGGCCGCGGTGCCGTCACCTTCGGCACCATCACCGGCAGAAGGCTCGGCCAAGCGGTAGCCCACGCCGCGTACGGTCTCGATGGCGCTGGCATGCTCGCCCAGTTTTTGGCGAAGCGTCTGCACGTGCACGTCAACGGTGCGCGAACCGCCGTCGAAGTCCCAGCCCCACACGCTCTGCAGCAACGACTCGCGGGTAAAAACCACGCCGGGCTTGCGCATGAGGTACTCGAGCAGGTCGAACTCGCGCAGGGTGAGCTTAAGCGGCTCGCCGGCAACGGTCACCTCGCGATGGCTGGGCGAGAGCACGATGTCGCCCACGCTGAGCACATCGCTCGCCTGCTTGACCATGCCGCCGCGACGCAGCAGTGCGCGGCAGCGGCTCGCAAGCTCCATGAGCGAAAACGGCTTAGTCAGGTAATCGTCGGCACCGCCATCGAGCGCCATCACCTTGTCGAGCTCGGTATCCTTGGCGGTAAGCATCATGATGGGCACCGTCGCCGTCAGGCGGTCGGCACGCAGGCGACGCATAATCGCCAAGCCATCGGTATCGGGCAGCATGATGTCGAGCAGGACGGCATCGGGTACCCGTCGCGCCACGGCAGCCTTAAACTCACCGTCGCACGAAAAGCCCTCGGCCTCGATTCCCTGCTTGCGCAACGCATAGACCGTCAAATCCCTGATGTTGTCATCGTCCTCGACGTAATAGATCATGTTGAACCCCTTTGCGGCCGGCATGACCGCATCTTAACCCTAAAGGTACCTTTATCAGATGGTATCAGCCAAAACGCCCCGTCAAATAATCCGCCGTGCGCGGATCGGTCGGATTCTTGAAGAGTTGCGCGGTGGGCGCGTGCTCCACCAGCTCACCCAGCAAAAAGAATGCGACCGAATCGGAGATACGCGCCGCCTGCTGCATATTGTGCGTAACGACCACGAGCGTGCAGGTCTCTTTGAGCTCGCAGGCCAGCTGCTCCACCACCAGCGTCGACACAGGATCGAGTGCCGAGGTCGGCTCGTCCATCAGCAGAATGTCGGGCTGCACGGCAAGTGCGCGGGCGATGCACAGGCGCTGCTGCTGGCCGCCCGAAAGACCCAGACCCGACTCTTTGAGCTTGTCCTTGGCCTCGTCCCACAGGGCGGCGCGTCGCAGGGAGTCTTCGACCAGCTCGTCGAGCACGACGCGATCGCGCACACCCATACCGCGCGGCCCATAGGCGACGTTGTCGTAGATGCTCATGGGAAACGGGTTGGGGCGCTGGAACACCATGCCCACGCGCTGGCGAAGGCGGCAGATGTCGTAGTCGCCCAGGATATCTTGACCATCGAGCGCAATCTTGCCCTCGATTCGGCAGTCCTTGATGCCGTCGTTCATGCGGTTAAAGCAGCGCAGCAACGTGGACTTTCCGCAGCCCGAAGGCCCGATGAACGAGGTAATCTGCTTGTCGCGGATCTTGATATTCACGTCCTTGAGCGCATGGTGGTCGCCATAGAACAGGTCGAGGCCCTCAACATCGATTCGCGTCGGCGAGGCGGCAAGATCCTCTGCCGTGGGGCGAGTCGCATCCCCAACCTCGCGCTCGTGCGCGGCCTCGGCCTGCGCTTTCATGAGTTCTTCAAGCTCCGTGGGCTCCACAGCCGCAGCAGCCGTCATACCGCATACCTCCACATCGATATCAATTCAGCAGTATCGATAGTAGGAATCGCGGCTCATATGCACGTGAGCGCATTGTCAAGTGTTTGTAAGGGCACGCTGGCTATGCGGCGGGCAGCTCGATGGTGAATATCGTGTGTTCGGGCGTCGATTCACATGCAACGGTACCGCCGTGCGCGCATACGATCTCCTTGGCGATGGCAAGCCCCAGTCCAGCGCCGCCGCGATTGGTCGCACGCGCCGCATCCAGGCGATAGAACTTCTCAAAGATCACCTTGAGCTTAGCCGCAGGGATGGGATCGCCCTGATTGATAAAGCGCACGCGCACGCCACCGCCGTCCCGGCGTCTGGCCTCGATCGTGATGGTCGAGCCCTCATAGCTATAGGCAATAGCGTTTTTCATGATGTTGTTGAACACGCGAGCCATTTTGTCGCCATCCACGAGCACCGTCAGGTCCTCGCGAATATCAACTTGGACTTCCTTATGCTGCTCGTTGAGGATGGGATAGAACTCGTCAGTCACCTGAGCCAGCAGCAACCCCAGATCAACATAGCCGCGCGTGAGCACGATATCGTGGAAGTCAAAGCGCGTGATATCGAAGAACTCTTCGATGAGCGTATCGAGCCGGTGCGCCTTGTCGAGCGCCACGCCCGTAAAGTGCGCACGTTGCTCAATCGGCAGCTCGGGAGCCTCTTGCAGCAGCGAAAGATAGCCCACCACACTGGCAAGCGGGGTGCGTAGGTCATGTGCCAAGTACGTGACCAAATCGTCCTTGCGATGCGACTCGTCACGCAGAGCTTGCTGCACCTTGCGCTCACGGTCACGCACGCGGTTAAGGGCGCCCTCGACCTCCAAGAAGTCGCCGTCGATGTTATCCCAGGTGTCGGGGTGATCGATCAGGCGATCTTGAATACGAGCGGCCAGCACACAATCGGCATGCTGCTCGCCCTGCTCGTAGCCCTGGTAGTACAGGGCGCGGCCACACAAGAACAGCACGCACGCGGCAAGCGCCAGCACAAAGCCAAGCATGTTGAATACAAAGCCGGCATCGAACAGCACCGGTCCTTCGATGCCGCCGAGCGCCATGGCGCCAATCGCCAACGTCATGGCCCACGCGGCGCCGCCAATCACCACGCAGCGGCACACGATCTCAAATCGATCGATCAGCAAAAAGCCGACAAGCAGCACCGCCAAGATTCCGACGATGTTGTCGATGCCAATCAGCAGCAGGCTCAGCAAAAAGAGCAGCACCGTTGCAAGCGCGCGGTTGTCGACGACCGACCTCACGTATTCAAAGAGCCGATCGGGCACCTCGAACGCTTGCCTATCGTCTTTTGTCATATCAAGATCCTCACAAGCGAAAAGCGTTATTCGATGATGTAGCCGACGCCCCAGACGTTTTTGATAAAGCGCGGCTTTTGTGCGTCATCGCCGATCTTTTCGCGCAGGTGGCGAATGTGTACCATCACCGTATTGTTGGAGCCGGGCATAAAGTCCTCGTTCCACACTGCGCGGAACAGGTCCTCCACGGCCACCACGCTGCCGCGATGCTCGACCAGATACAGCAAGATTGAATACTCGGTGGGCGTGAGGCGTACCGGTGAACCGTCCACCGTCACGGAACGAGCATCGCGGTTGATCTCCAAGCCGTCGAGCTGAATGGTCGGCGACTCGGCCGCCTGCGCACGGCTACCGTAGCTGGTGTAGCGGCGAAGCTGAGCGTGCACACGCGCGATGAGCTCCAGCGGGCGGAACGGCTTGACCACGTAATCGTCCGCGCCAAGCGAAAGGCCCTCGATCTTGTCTTGCTGGGCATCGCGCGCCGTCAGCATAATCACAGGATAGGTATGGCTGGAACGGATCGTACGCAGCAGCTCAAATCCATCGATATCGGGCAGCATGACATCCAGCAGCGCCAGATCGAACTCCTGCTCCAAGATTGCCTTGGCAGCATCGGCCCCGCTATAGGCAATCTGGACATCAAAGCCCTCTTTTGTA
This sequence comes from uncultured Collinsella sp., assembly GCA_900550195.1. Classification (GTDB taxonomy): domain Bacteria; phylum Actinomycetota; class Coriobacteriia; order Coriobacteriales; family Coriobacteriaceae; genus Collinsella. The sequence goes on along the minus strand of URRB01000004.1, from coordinate 98,576 downwards.
AGGTAGATACCAACCAAGTCGGCGATGGCCTTCTCGTCATCAACTACCAGTATGCGCTCGTTCATGCGTGCTCCTCTCGCGCTCCATTATGCCCGAGGCGACGCACGCCACACACAACAAGCGTGGGTGATTAAGTCGGCCTTAAGCACCCTTGTGCCCGTTCGAGCGCGGATGTGGGCCACGCACGCACGCGATGATCGCCGACGCCGGCAAACGATATACTCTAGTTCCAGAAGAGACCATCCCGTCGAAAGCGAAATCCGTGAAGTCCCTCACCTCTTTTGCAAAGCGCTCAGCCCAGCTTGCCGCCGGCTTTGTCTGCGCTATCGCCCTTGCCGCTGGCGCGCCCACCGTCGCCGGCGCCCAAGTGCTCACGACCGACAATGTTTGCGGCAAAACCGCCGATGCGCGCGGCATCACGGCCGAAAACCTGCCCGATATCGATGCGACCAATGCCCTCGTCATGGGCAAAGACGGTACCGTCTACTATGCCCGCGGCGCCGATGAGCAGGTCAAGATTGCCTCGATCACCAAGGTCATGACCGCAATCCTAACCGTCGAGAATTGCAAGATGGACGAGAAGGTCACGGTGAGCAACGCCGCAGCCACCGTGGGTAATTCGACCGCTGGCTTGCTCGAAGGCGACGAGCTTACCGTGGAGCAGGCACTGCGCGGCCTGATGATTCCCTCGGGCAACGACGCCGCCATCGTTCTCGCCGAATATGTGGGCAAGAAGATCGACCCTAAGACCAAAGACGCCGAGGCCACATTTGTGAAGGCCATGAACGAGCGCGCTAAGAAGCTCGGCTGCACCGGTACGCTTTTTGAAAACCCGCATGGTCTGGACTTTGATGAGTGGGCTGGCGATATGCACTCAACCGCACACGACGTAGCGCTGATGATGCAGGAGGCCATGAAAAACAACACGATCCGCGAGGTCGTAGCGAGCGAGGATTCCTGGATCGAGGTCACGGGCGCCGACGGCACCGACCATTCGCATTCCATGGACACGCATAACTATTTGCTGGGCCAAGATGGCAACATCGGTGGCAAGACCGGCACCACCGACGATGCAGGCTATTGCTTTACGGGTGCCTACAACCGCGATGGCGACGAGATCTACACCGTCGTTTTGAACTCCACCACCACCGACCAGCGCTTTACCGATACCGCAACCCTTGCCAATTGGTACTACGGTCACAAGGTGACGGTCGCAATCGCCAACACGCAGGAAAAGACCGCCAACGGCAACCCGCTTATGGCACGCATTGGTCAAACCGACTGGACGGATAAGACGATCGACGCCACGCTCGCCGATCCCACAGCGCAAGCGACCGTGTTTTCCCTTGCCGGCGAGGTGACCGAAAAGGTTAGCTACGACGATCTTTCGGGCACGGTGCATGTGGGCGACAAAGTGGGCAGCGTTACGCTCAAGCAGGACGGCACCAAGATCGCCGTCATGGACCTGGTTGCCGACGAGGAAGGCTCGGGGCCCAATCCCATCGAGTGGCTCCTTGTGAAGCTCGACCGCCTGGGCCGCCGCATCGACAACCGCCCGCTCACGGCAGAGAGCGAGACCGTAGCCAAGGCGCCCGAGGTGTAGGGCGCAAGAATAATCAGCCCACTGAAAGGAGGCGTCCGAAAGGATGCCTCCTTTTTTTGAGGGTTCGAATCCCCAGCACCCTTTCTCGATAATAAAAAAGGGCCCCCGATGGGACCCTTCTTTAAAGTTAAACTGGCGGAGAGCTGGGGATTCGAACCCCAGATGCCCTTTTGGGGCATACTCGCTTAGCAGGCGAGCACCTTCGGCCTCTCGGTCAGCTCTCCGTAACAGCCGTTCTATAGTAACCAAACAGTCGAAGTTGAGCAAGAGGGAATTTTCTAATTGCCTAGCGGCCTTTTCTCCTTGCAGTTTTCGCCCCTACCCCAGCGAGCGGTTGAGGGAGCCGAGCTCGTCGTTGCCCATGGTGCGCCACATTTGGAAGATGCAACCGCGTGCCAGGAAAAAGAAGCCGTTGTCGACCAGTTGAACAGCGGCATCTGCCAGCTGATTCGTCACGACGGACACTGGCGGCAGCTCGAGTCCAGCCTTGCGGATGGTCTCGACCGCTTCCTCGAACGTCGGAGGCTCGCTGACGCCCATCTCGTTCATAAGGCCCTGCATTTCTTCCAGCGCGCTACTGCCCGACTCCTCGCCACGTGGCACCAGACGGTAACAAGCCAGCGCAAGGTCGAGCTGATCGCAATTCCAATAGGCAAACGCCAGGCGATAGAACAGGTAGCCGATTGCAGAGCGATCGCTGGCAATACGTAGGCCGTGGCGCGCCACCTCGATAATCTCGTCAAAGCGCTCCAGACGCGCAAGAACGTTGATGAGCGCAAAGTGCGATTGCATGGACGAGCGCGCCAGATCGTAAAGATGGCGCACCTCGGGCAGTGCTCGTTCAAAGTCCTCTTGCTCGGCGTAAAAGCTGCAAATCTCGTGCTGGGCAAAGTACAGCGCATCGGGCGCACGAAGGATCCGCACAGAGTCGTCTTCTTCCAACACCGGTAGCACCATGCGCACCAGCTGGTTATCGCAAAACTGCGTTTGAACCGGACCTGTCGCCAAAAGCTCGGCGACGGCGCACTTAGCCTCCAACTCCTCGACAAGACGGGAAAAGCCTTCAAAAGCACCTGTACGGTCGACTTTTGCCTGCTCGCGCAATTCAACAACACGGGCCACGTATGGGTCGTCGTCCTCTTCCATGACCTCCAACTCGTCAGCCGTATCGGCAAGTAGCAGATCGCGCAGCGCCGGCGGCAGCGTGCGATGGTCATCACGCGGACGAGCATGAACCTCCGCAGGCTCAATCGTCTCCGGAGCGGTTGACTCATACGCCTCAAGCACACGCTTGCACGGCATATCGTCCATGTCCATGCTCTCAAGATCCTTGGCGACAGACACGCAATCGGCCAGATAGGCCGCGCGCCCAAAGAAATACGTTGTGACAACGCGCTCGCCCTGCTCGCCGTCGGGAGCCGCAATCTGCACGTAGCAGCGCGTGATGCGAGCACCCGAAGCAAAGCAAGCTGCCGCAAGCGTGAGTGCCACGCGCGCATCGTGCTCCGCGGCCCAGATCGCGCGCGTGTCCTCGTCCAGCTCGCGCCAGGCGTCATCCTGAGCGTCGTATTCACGTTGCGGCATGGCATCAACGACAGACTGCCCAAACCGAACGAGCATAATCCCCTCGGCAACGTTTGCCCGATAGGTATAGTCGAGCCGCGTGACCACGTTGAGCGCCTCAACGATTCGCGCAAAACGGGTGCGCACGTCCCACTCGCCGCCCGGCTGGCAAGCCACCGTACCCGGCTTGCCCCACGGGTTATCGCTCGAAGCCGTATCGAGCAGTCGGGGAACATCGTTGGTCGTCTTGGCGATATGCCACGCATCAAAGAGCGCGCAGCCCTCAAGGCTCGGCGAGGATGCCGTAGGGACCAATCCGGCCCCGATGCGCTCAAGGATGCCGGAGAGGCGGTTGAGACGGCACTCGACGGCAAGCAGCATGTCAATCTCGTCCTGGTCCAGCAGGCTACGATCAAAATTGAGATAGAAAATCTTTGAGCGATCAATGCGAGCCAGGCTCATCTCGGACTTGGCAGCGATGGTGCGCAGGCGGGGCAAGTCAATTTCGCTCATAAGGGCGGCGGCATAGCGCTCGATACCGCTCGGATTCTCGGCATGGTCAACGCGGTAAAGCAGCGTCTCGATAGCATCGGGGAGCGGTGCCGTGTTAAAGCCCAAAAACACCTCGACCGGCTCGGGCAACTTTACGAGCTTGATCTTGTCGACTACGTTTTGCATACCCTCGTCGAGTCCGCCGGCGTCCGCCGTGTTCACAATAGCGCTTTCGGAGTTGGCAAATATCACGTAGCGCAAGAACATCGAGGCCATGAACTCGCCGTAAGGAAGGGCGCGGGTCGAATTCCATGTCTCGTGGTCGGACTGCTCGCGCATGGGGCCTTCGGGAGAGCCGGCAGTTTGCGCACACGCGCGCATTGCACCGTTGGCTTCCCTTACCATAATCTCACCAATACTGGAATCCGACTCGTCAAGGACCAGTTCCATGTCGGGATCGTTGGGCAGCGGAGCCTCGCAGACGGGGCGGTCCACCTTGTACACCTCACCCGAAACGCTTACGTAGCCCAAAAGCGACACATGACTTTTGCCAACGAATTCGACGACATAACAAGATTCATGCTGGTCCTCGCCAAAGAGTTTCCAGACCACGCCATATGAGCGCCCCGCAGGCTGCTCGGGCATCGCCGGAAAGCGCTTTTTGGGATCGAGAAACCTGAGCCTGTATGTCGGACGCTCTGCCACGAAATATCACCCTGATCGGTCGTTGAGAGAAGGAGTGGTCGCGGATGGGCCGCGACACCTACTCGGAATCTTACACGAGTCGACAGGAAATCGTCCCTTTGGACGAAAGCACTCAAGCTGGCGTAAAAGAAAAGCCCCCGTTGCCGGGAGCTTTAATCTCAAATGGTGCGGCGTATAGGATTCGAACCTATGACGTTCTGATTCGTAGTCAGACCCTCTATCCAGCTGAGGTAACGCCGCAGCGCAAGACATATAAAACCACTTTAGCTTATTGGAGTCAAGCACAATCTCAAACTTTTTTGTGGAACGCAGTTTTGTCATGCTGCTCCGCATATACCGCTGTTCCCCGTACGATCGATTGGCTTTTCGATCACGTCAAACTTGGCATCAAGTTCCCTCAGGAGCGATCTCACCCGCTGGGCACAATCATAATCGGCAAACGAGATGCTCAGCATGCGCGCGACCTGGTTGGAAGTCCCAACTCCATAGAAGTGCTCCAGCGCCACAAGCCCCTCGTGCGTCACAAAGGTCTCGACCACATGCGGCGACTCCTCAAAGCACCATTGTGTCAACGGACCCTCACTCGTCTGCCGAACCACCAGGCCGCCCATGCCAGACGGCTCACACGTTACAAGCAGGTACTCCCCGCCCTCGTCGCTCTCAAACAAAACCACCCGATCATCAAACAGCTCCATCGCGTCCCCTTTCTCTCGCTCTTATTTAGCAAAAGCATAGCAGGTAGATGGCTGTATACAGAACAGTTGTTCGTGTGTTTTCTATTGAGCTGTCCGCACGGCATGGTATGGACCTGCGCACGAAATAGGGCGCCCCCGAAGGAGCGCCCTTGCATATCCCCTATGCAGCCAACTTACGCGACCGGCTCGATCTTCTCGAGACCACCCATGTAAGGACGCAGGACCTCGGGAATCGTGATGGTGCCGTCGGCGTTCTGGTAGTTCTCCAGAATGGCGGCCATGGTGCGGCCGGCCGGCAGGCCGGAACCGTTGAGCGTGTGCAGGTAGCGCGAACCCTTGAAGTTCTCGGGGTCGCGGTACTTGATGTTGGCGCGGCGGGCCTGGAAGTCGCCGCAGTTGGAGCAGGAGCTGATCTCCTTGTAGGCGTTGTAGCTCGGCAGCCAGACCTCGACGTCGTAGGTCTGACGGGCAGAGAAGCCCAAGTCGCCGGTGCACAGGCTAATCACGCGATACGGAAGGCCCAGCTGCTGCAGCAGGTACTCGGCCTCGGCGGTCATGCTCTCGAGCTCCTCGTCGGACTCCTCCGGCTTAGCGAACTTGACCATCTCGACCTTGTCGAACTCGTGCTGACGGATGATGCCGCGGGTGTCGCGACCGGCGGAACCGGCCTCCTCGCGGAAGCAGGGGGTGAAGGCGGTGTAGCGGCGCGGCAGGGTGTCGGCGTCGAGGACCTCGCCGGCGTGCAGGTTGGTGAGCACGACCTCGGCGGTGGGGATCAGGAAGTTGTCGCCCGAGACGTGGTAGGCGTCGTCCTCGAACTTGGGCAGCTGACCCGTGCCAAACATGGTCTGACGCTTGACGACGATGGGCGGCCACCACTCCTTAAAACCACGGCTGGTGTGCGTATCGAGGAAGAAGTTGATGAGGGCGCGCTCCAGGCGGGCGCCGGCGCCACCGAGAACGGTAAAACGGCTGCCGGAGAGCTTGTTGCCGCGCTCGAAGTCGAGGATGTCCAGATCGGTGCCCAGATCCCAATGCGGCTTAAAGTCGAAGTCGAACTCGCGCGGGGTGCCCCAACGACGGCGCTCAATATTCTCGTCCTCGTCCTTGCCGTACGGCGTGGCCTCGCAAGGAATGTTGGGCAGGTGAGCCATGAAGTCGTACTGCTCCTGCTCGAGAGCAGTACGGCGCTCGGCCAGACCGTCAATCTTCTCGTTGACGGCGCGCACGGCCTCCTTGGCGGCCTCGGCCTCGTCCTTCTTGCCCTCCTTCATCAGGGCGCCGATCTTCTTGGACTCGGCGTTGCGCGTAGCCTGGAGCTCCTCGACCTCGGTGATGACGGCACGGCGCTCGTCGTCGAGCTCAAAGAACTTCTCGCGATCCCAAGACGTCTGGCGGTTAGCCATGGCGACATCGATGGCATCGGGGTTCTCGCGAACAAACTTGATATCAAGCATTAGATCCTCCGGCGATATACATTCCATTTAGGTTGCAACCTTGTACATGTATGGGCAAGTATATACTTATGAACGTTTACGACCCAACTCAACTACGCAAGAAGGCACCCAATGGACGCAGTTTTTTCCTTTTTGTTTAGCACCCGCACCGGTTTTGCCATCCTTTTCGCTGGCGGCATCCTGTTATTTGCGAATCTTGCCTTTGTAATGGAGAAGCGTACCCATAAGATGTACGTCGACCGCGGACCCAAGTCCGAGGATGAGGAAGACAGCTTCTGGGACTAACCTGCCAAAAAGGGACAGGTTTATTTTGGTCGGTTTTATCTGGGCAAACGCAAGCGCCCCGCAACTGGAATTGAGCCAGTTGCGGGGCGCTTTTCGCTAAAAGGACAAACCGCAGAAAATACCTGCCAAAAATAAACCTGTCCTTTTTTTGGTCGGTTTTACTGGAGAGTTGCGTCGATTGCCTTGACCAGGGCGCTGCGCATGCCGGCGTCCTCGAGCGCAACGACGCCCTTGATGGTGGCACCACCGGGCGAGCATACGGCATCCTTCATCGCCGCAGGATGCTGGCCAGTTGCAAGCTGCAGCTTTGCCGTACCTAGCACCATCTGGCTCACAATGCGATAGGCATCGGCACGCGGGATACCGTGCTTGACCGCTGCATCGCCCAGGGCCTCGATTGCCATGGCGACAAATGCCGGAGCGCAACCACCCACCGTGCCGCCCACAAACAGCAGGCTCGTATCGAGCTCGACCACCGCACCGAGTTTGCCAAGCAGATCAAGCACCACTGTGCTCTGCTCATCACTAAGCGTGGAAGCCTTCTCGCAAGCGATGACGCCCTCGCCCACCGAAACCGGTGTGTTGGGCACCGTCGAGATATGCGCGACGCCCGGCAGGACCTGCTCCCACTTGGCACTGTCCCAGGTCCAGGCAACCGACAGAACGACCTTGTCGGCAAGAATGCCCTTGAGCGGAGCGAAGACCTTCTCGATCATGTACGGCTTAACCGCAGCGACCACGATATCGGATGCGGCGACCACCTCGGCGGCATCGTGGCAAGCGGCCATCCCGCGCGCCTCACAGCGCTCAACCAGTGCGTCGTAGCGACCCGCACAGGCGCACATGTCGCTCGCAGCTACACCGGCAGCGATCCAGCCATCGGCCATAGCGCTCGCCATATTGCCAAAACCGACAAATCCAATCTTCATATCACATAGTCCTTTCAGACACATTCCTCAAAACGAAAGGTATTGTCCCACGCCATTGTTTCGCATTGCCGACCTATTTGTGATACGGCTCGCCACGACTGATCTTGCAGGCACGGTAAATCTGCTCTAACAGCACCACACGCGCCAGGTTATGCGGCAAGGTAATGCGTCCAAAGCTGAGCATCTCGTCGGCTCGTGCGCGCACGTCATCGCTCACGCCGTCCGAACCGCCGATTACAAAGGCAATGTCGCTGCTGCCTCGCAGCATAAGATCGTCGAGCCTCGCCGAGAGCTCCTCACTCGAACGCTCCATGCCCTCGATAGCCAGCAGGATCACATGCGCTCGAGACGGCAAGGCAGCAAGAATCGCCGCCCCCTCCTTGTCGCGCGCGGCATCCACGCCGCCCGCCTTAGCCGGGTCGATATCGGCCACCTCGCGGATATCAACCTTGGCATAGGCACCCAGGCGCTTGGTGTACTCAGCGCAGGCGTCCTTCCAAAAGCGCTCCTTGAGCTTACCGACACAAACGACGGTGTATTTCACGCGTGTCTACTCCTTTGACTCGTTCTGAACCTTACCGGCAGCCAGCATCTGCTCGAACATAGAGGCCGACTGCGAAAAGTCGCTCGGCAGCACGACCGTCGAGGTTTTACCCGTGCGAGCGAACTCCGTCATCATCTCGGACCACTGCGTAAACATGAACAGTTGGTTGGCCTCGTCATTGCCGACTCCCGTCTCCTGGATGATCTCGAGCGAATCCTTGATGCCCAGCGCGATGGCCTTGCGCTGGTTGGCGATGCCCTCGCCCGCCTTTTCCATCGCCTCAGCCTCGGCGGTCGCCTCGGTGACGCGCTTGATGCGGTCGGCCTCGGCGAGCTCCTGCGCGGCAGCGCGCTTTCGCTGGGCGGCATTGATGTCGTTCATGGAGTTCTCGACCTCGGTCGGCAGCGCGATTTTGGTGATGAGTGTCGACACGAGGGTGAAGCCGTAGGCAGCCATCTGCTCGGACACGGTAGCGTTGACATCCTTGGCGATGTCATCCTTCTTGGCAAAGACCTCATCGAGTGTGTAGACGGGAATCGAAGAGCGCAGGGCGTCGGTGATGAAGTCACGCATCTGGTCGACGGGCTCCTGCAGCATATAGTAGCTCTTGTAGATGCCCGAATCTGCCGGGCCGGCGCCCATGTCATAGCTCACGTGGTACTGAGCAGAGACCTCAAGGCCGATGGTCACGTTGTCCTGAGTCTTAACGTCGATGTCAAAACCGTTTTTCATGGTGCGCAGACTCACCGTAGCGGCCTTGCGGTCGATCACGGGCACCTTCATGTGGAAGCCCGCGTTGACGATGCGGTTAAACTTGCCCAGACGCTCGATGATCACGGCATGCTGTTGTTCAACGACATAGCAGGCGTTGGGAAGCAGTAACAACAAAATGATGATGGGAATCAAAAGGCTGGTAAGGGCGGCGATGATACCGGACAACAGCATGGTCTCTCCTCTGATAGGCATACGTTGGCACTAGGATACCCGTCCAAGGAGATCGTGCATAACAAAAAAGCCCCCATTGCTAGGAGCTCTTTCATTTAATGGTGCGGGCGAAAGGACGTCCGCGTATCCGCACCGGCTTCGGCCGCCTGCCGGCGTCCTCGCCAGCTCGCTAAAAACGCTCCGCGTTTTCTTTACGCTCGCTCCTTCGCAGGTTCAAGTCCCTGTGATGGGCCCATAACAAAAAAAGCTCCCATTGCTGGGAGCTCTTTCATTTAATGGTGCGGGCGAAAGGACTTGAACCTTCATGGGGTTGCCCCCATACGGACCTGAACCGTACGCGTCTGCCAATTCCGCCACGCCCGCGTGCAGGAATTAGAATAACGGAGCGCCACCGCGAACGCAAGAACTATTTTTGAAAAAGTTTGCAGGCATTTTCCCAAGCGGCTTGCGTGATTGTTTCGGCGTCCTCACCTGTGCGATCGACACGGTCGTTAACCAGCGCGTTTGCCGTAATGGAAATCATTGCGGGCTCACATTCAAGACCGCGGATGGGCTCCGGAGCCATATACGGGCAATCCGTCTCAAACAAAATTCGATCGAGTGGGGTTGCCGCGAATGCCTCGCGCACGTCGTCGTTGCGCTTAAAGGTAGCCGCACCACCATAGGCGATATAGCAGCCCAGCTCCACAAAGCGCTCCATCGTGGCGCGGTCCTCGCCAAAGCAGTGCAGCACACAACCGGCCTGGGGCACGCCCACCTCACGAAGCACGTTGTAGGCGTCCACATGCGAGGTACGCTCATGGTCCGTGTCCTCGTGGCGCAGATGCAGCTCCACCGGCACGTTACGGCACACGGCAAGCTCGAGCTGACGCGCCATGCAGTCAATCTGCACGTTATGGGGTGCCGGCGCGATATCGTCGTCATAGTCCATATGGTAGTCCAGGCCGATTTCGCCAATACCGGCGCATAAGGGGTCATCGAGTGCGGCAACGACCTGCGCGTGAACGTCGCCGGTATAGTCCGGCGCACCATACGGATGCACGCCGGCAAGATACTTGATCTGAGGGATATCCTGCATCGGCAGAATTTCGCGCACGAGCCAGTCGCTATAGTCCGTCACGCTGCGTTTGTCAGCGATGGGGTCGAACATCGTCACCAACAGGTCGACGCCCGCGGCTTTGGCGCGCACGAGCGTCTCGGGCACTTCTTTGCCCCAAAACGAAAGCAGATGCGCATGCGTGTCGGCAAGCGGCGCCAAGGGCACGGGACAAGCAACCGTCTTCTTTTTCTTGGTAAACGTCATGCGTTCGGCATTAAGCGTCATGGATTAGCTCCTGGGCCAGGCGGACAAAGTCGGCAACATCAAGCGTTTCGGCGCGCGTGGTGGATGCGATACCGCAAGCCTCAAAGGCGGCATCGAGCACGTCCTTGGCAAAGCCGTTGGCGCTCATGGAGTTGCGAATGGTCTTGCGACGCTGAGCAAATGCAGCATCAATCACGCGGGCCACAAACTCGCGGTCGAGTCCTTCGGGCACCACGCCGTCAACACGGTCGATACGCACGACGGCCGAGTCCACGTGCGGCGCCGGCATAAAGCAACGCGGCGGCACCTCAAAGCGACCCGTAACCTGCGCATACAGGCCGAGCTTTGTCGTGTAGCCGCCATAGGTCTTGTTGCCCGGCACTGCGGCAATGCGATCGGCAACCTCCTTTTGCACCATGACGACGGCGCGCTTGAGCGCCGGCATCGTCTGGAAAAATTGCAAAATGATCGTCGCCGCCACGTTATAGGGCAAGTTCGCGACAAATACCGTGGGCTCGCCACCGGCGGCTTGCTCAATCTGCTCCGGCGTCACCTTGAGCGCGTCGCCCATGATAAAGCGGAAGTTGGCATAGTCGGCGGCGTGGGCGTCGAGCACCGGTTCGAGCTCAGGATCTGCTTCGATCGACGTGACGCACGCCGCCTCCTGCAGCAGCGCAAGCGTGAGCGTACCAACGCCCGGACCAACCTCGAGCACACGCTCATCGCCTGCAAGCTCGGCAAGCTCGCAGATACGCTCGATCACATGGTTGTCGATCAGGAAGTTTTGGCCCAGGCGATGCTTGGTCGCAAGGCCAAACTCCTCTAGCAGCTCCCTAGTTGCCGTGGGGTTTGCCAAAGGCGAAGTTGTCATGGTTGCCTCCTTAACATGGTGGCTGCATCGTAAAGCAAAAGGGCATGGACCGTTGCGGCCATGCCCTTACATCTAAACAGCAAATTGCCGATATGGCGCGCGGCGTCTTAGCCCAGACGCGGGAACAGCGGCTCGCCCTTCTCGACGGGCTGACCACCGGCAAGCAGGCCCCAAGCGCAAATGCCCTTGAGGTCGTCGCTCGCGGCCTCATCCTCGCAGGACAGACGACGCAGGGCCTCGGCAGAAGTCTGGGGCATGAGCGGCATCAGCAGGTGAGCGGCAATGCGAATGGCCTCGAGCAGGTTGTAGATCACAAACGCCAGCTCGTCGGCCTTGGCCTCGTCCTTGGCAAGCGCCCAAGGCTCGGAGTCCTCGATGTAATGGTTGGCGGCATGGATGAGCTCCATGACCTCGTCCTTAGCTCCACCGTAATCGAGCACGTCCATCTTGGCCATGTAGCGATCGACCAGGCCATCGGCAATCTTTGCCAGCGGGTTGACGAACGCATCGAACGATGCGGGCTTGGCGGGCGCGCAACCGTCGAAGTACTTGCCGCTCATGTTGAGCGAACGCGAGATAAGGTTGCCCCAGCTGTTGGCCAGGTCGGCGTTGTAGACCTGCTCCATGCGCTCGAAGCTGATGGCGCCGTCGGTGCCGGGCACCACGTCGGTCATAAAGTAGTAGCGATAGCCCTCGACGCCCAGCATGTCGATAACGTCCTGCGGAGCGATGGCGTTGCCGCGGCTCTTGGACATCTTCTCGGCCTTGCCGGTCTCGGCATTGCGCACGGTCAGGAAGCCGTGGGCAAAGACGTGCTCGGGCAGGGCCTCGCCGATGGCCATGAGCATGGCGGGCCAAATGACGCAGTGGAAGCGGATGATGTCCTTGCCCACGATGTGGAACTGCGCGGGCCAGCGATAGGCCAGCTCGGCACGGGCCTCGTCGGTGTCGACACCGTAGCCGACGGCCGTCATATAGTTGAGCAGCGCGTCGAACCACACGTAGGTCACGTGGCCCTCGTCAAACGGGACCTGAATGCCCCAGTCAAAGCTCGTACGGCTCACGGAAAGGTCGTTGAGGCCGCCTTCGACAAAGCTGCGCACCTCGTTCATGCGGAACGCGGGCTCGACAAAATCGGGGTGCTCGTCATAGAGCTTGAGCAGCTTGTCCTGGAAGGCGGAAAGCTTAAAGAAGTAGGACTCCTCCTGCACGCGCTCAAGCGGACGGTGGCAGTCGGGGCACAGGTGCTGGCCGACGCTGCCGTACTCCTCGTCGCCCTTCTGGACCTGTGTATCGGTGAAGTAGGTCTCATCAGGCACGCAATACCAGCCGTCGTAGCTGCCCTTATACAGGTAACCGGACTCCTTCATGCGCTCCCACAGGTACTGCACGGCATGATGCTGGCGCGGCTCGGTGGTGCGGATGAAGTCGTCGTTGGAAATCTCGAGCTTGCTCCAAAGCTCCTTGAAGTGCGGGGCCTGGCTGTCGGTCCACTCCTGCGGCGTCATGCCATGCTTGGCTGCGGCCTCGGCGACCTTCTCGCCGTGCTCGTCCATGCCGGTCAGGAACTTGACGTTATAGCCGGCGGAGCGACGATAACGGGCCTGAACGTCGGCGATGATGGTGGAATAAGCCGTGCCCAGGTGCGGATCGGCGTTGACGTAGTAGATGGGCGTCGTGATAAAGAACGAAGGCTTGCTTTGATCCATGGGGTTTGTCCTCCAGAAAAACGTTGCATACAGAGGATGATTCTAGCGCAAGGGCTGGATATCCTCCATCTATTGCATATCGAGCACCATGGCATAGACATCGCGCTTGCGGCGCGAATACTTCTGAGACAGGCGCTTGGCCACCGCAGACGCGGGCTCCCCCTCCTCGAGCGCGGCGCGGATATCCTCGCGCAGGGCCTCGTCGGGATCCGCTGCCGCGGCGCCAACCGGCACGGCACCGGCCTCCTCATCCTCGCTCGGCGGCGCGATGACCAGCGCAATCTCGCCCTTTACCTCGCCGCGAGCACGCAGCTCCTCGGCAAGCTGGGCAGCGGGCCCGCGCAAGACTTCCTCGTGCAGCTTGGTGAGCTCGCGGCAGACGGCAACCTCACGCTGGGGAAAGACCTCCACCACGGCCTCGAGCGTCGCCACGATGCGATGTGGAGACTCGTAGAAGATGAGCGCGCCGGGCACCACGGCAAGGCGCTGCAAACGGCGCACACGGTCGCCGTGCTTTCGGCCCAAAAAGCCCTCGAAGAAAAAATGCTCGCAGGGAATGCCGGACGAAACGAGCGCCGTGACGCAAGCAGAGGGCCCGGGAATAACTTCTACGGGCACATCGGCCTCACGTGCCGCCTCGACCAGCGCCTGGCCGGGATCGGACACGCTCGGCATGCCGGCGTCCGAGGCAAAGGCGAGGGTCTCCCCCGCCAGCAGACGGTCGACTAGGCCGGCGGCGCGGCTGGCGATCACATTCTCGTCGCAACGGACAAGCGGCTTGGAAATGCCCAGGTGCATCAGCAGCTTTGACGTCACACGCGTGTCTTCGCAGCAGATGGCATCGGCGGCGGCAAACGCCTCGCCAACGCGCGGGGACAGGTCGCCCAGGTTGCCGATGGGCGTGCCGACCACATAGAGTTTGCCCGTATGGGCGCTGTTTTGCGTCATATCAACCTATTCAATCATGCCACGCTCGAGCGTACCGAGCGCCGCGCGGGCGTCCCATGCTGCAATGCGCTTCTCGGTCTTCCACGTTTGGAAGAACCAACCGGCAGCCGGTGCAAACGAAGCCAGTTGGTTGGCGATAAACACGCGCTCGTAGGCATTGCGGCCCTCGGGCGTAACCGACGAGTTGGCAAAGATCGCCGCGCCCGACCATTCGCCCACCAGCACGGGGAACCCAGTCGAAATCGCTTCTTTAAGCTCGCGCTTGTTACGCGAAATCGCCGTCGTCAGCCCGCGGGGGCTCGTGATATCGAGCGCATACTCGTCGCGGTAATGGTACAGGTGAAGGTCCATGTAGACGTTCTTGTACTTAGCGCCGCGCATAAAATGCTTCCACTCGCTGGGATGTCCCGAAGACGAAAAGACGACGATCTTATCCTCGGGCATATACGAACGGACGAGCTCATAGGCATCGCGATAGAAGTTGCGCAGGTAGTGCGCAGGAATGCCATCCGTCATGGTGAAGAGGCTCTTGCGGACACTCATCTGCGGCGTATCCAGCAGCTCAATGCCCAGCAGGCTCTCGGCCTCGCCGTAGCGATCGGCCAGGCGCTCGAGCACGTCGAGTGCGACATGACGACCGTTGGTGGACGAATGCCACTCGGCAACAGCCTCCGGCGTGGCGGGCGAATCGTTGGAATCGCCCTGGCCACCGGGCACAGTTGCTAGATCAAGCAGCACGCGGATGTCGTACTTGGCAGCCCACTCAATTGCACGGTCGATGTAGTCGACAACCGAGATGTAGGACGCATCGGACTCCTGCGAGCCAAAGGCATACCAGGGTACCGGCAGACGCACGGCATTGAGGCCAATCTGCGCCATGCGGCGGAAATCGTCCTCGCTCACAAACGTCTCGTAATGACGGCGCATGCGCTCGTTATAGGCGGCGGTGCCCATGGCCTCCTGCAGCTCGGCCGCGTTGGATGCACCGGTCGCCGCGTATAGCGACGGGGTCACCCAAGGCTCGGGAATAAACCAGCCAGAGAGATTAACGCCGAGTATCCTCTCCATCACTGCCCCCTTCGGATCGTGCAGGCTGAGCCTGCATCGTATTGCACAGGAAAAGTATCGTTTTGAGTATACCCGCGCGTGCGGACAGACGACCGAACGGTCTGTAAAGTGGCACAAAAGCGGGAGGAATATCTGGGCGGGCCCGAGATGGCGCGCCGAGATGTACATATGCGCCGGAAGTAGGCGGCCGAAAAGCGCATCCCGTTCTGAGCGCGGGATCTGGGACGCAGTTTCCGCCAAAGACCGCAAAAGGAAAGCACATCCCATTCTGACGCCGGATTCCGGGTCGCGCTTTCCCAAGCGGCCTCAAAGCGGAAAACGCATCCCACTCTGAAGCCAAATTCCGAGACGCAATTTCCGCAGAGCCCTCGATAAAAGAAAAGGACCCCTTTGCAGAGGTCCTTGTCAATTCAAGGTGGCGGGGAAGGGAATCGCGTCCGCGCGCCGCGCGGACGGACCGCTGTGGCGCTTACGCGCCTTGCGAGCTGCGCTGGCAAACGCTTACGCGTTTACTCAGCTCCGCGCCCTCACGGGGTTCGATTCCATGTGGAGGCTGTATAAAAGAAAAGGACCCCTTTGCAGAGGTCCTAGTCAATTCAAGGTGGCGGGGAAGGGAATCGAACCCCTGACACGAGGATTTTCAGTCCTCTGCTCTACCAACTGAGCTACCCAGCCATTTGAGGTGTGCCTTGTTTCAAGGCTTGATTAGTATAACCAAGGACGCGTTCCGGTCAACCGAGAATTTTAAAAAAGTTTTTGAGCACAGCCTCGGTTCTATAAATCGGCACGTCAGAGGCATCAGCCGGCAGCAAGAAGTTTTTCACTCAGAGCCGCACGGGCAAACTCACTTGGCGTCATCCCCTCGGCAGCCGCCCGTCGACGAATGGCCTCCTTCATTCCCAGAGGAATCTTGACCGACAGCGTTGCCGTCCCCTCACCTGAGAGCGGGGGCCGTCCATGCACGATCCCACCAACGGTGTGTTCGCCATCCGGAAACTCTCCGCGCTCGTACGACTCGCACCACGCGTCAATCATTTCATCCGTTACAACCTGACCATTAGCGGCCGTATACGTCTTGCCCATCATCGACCCCTTTGCCGAGCCTGTTCAATCTCCTGCCAAAATTTCTTCTGGACTGGAGACAAGGCATGAATGATAAGCCACCCACGGACAAGCTCGACCGCGACAAGCTCCACGCTTCGTCCGTCTGGGAGCCATCCAATCGCAAGCCATCTCGGCGGCTCGTCCTTCGACTCGCGACGAATGCACTCAGTAACCGCAAGCCAAGCGCTAAGCACTTGCTTTTCCGTCAGGTGCTTTTTAGCGTTGGGATGAATCTCAACATCCATGCATCTTCTCCTCCATCTTACCCAATTTCGTATGACGAAAGTCCACTGTCGCCAATTCTTAAGCCGGCACGCGTTGGAGAGCAGGGGTCGAAACAATGATTGAAGGACGCTCTAGTACGGCCCAGGCGCCGGGGCAGGAGCACATGCGCCAAGGGCGGACGTTTTCGTAGCGCGCGAGGATATTGCCGTCGCGATCGATGAAGGCGATGTCGATGGGATAGGCCATAAAACACGTATGGACCGAAGAGCAGCGTGGAAACGCCATGACGAGCGGCAGGCCGTTGGCGGCAACCGGACGCCGTCCCAGCATGCCGCGCAGGCGCACGACAAACGACTCCGCCATCACAAACTCGGCCGGCGTCCAACCCAGCCTATTGAGTGCCCGCGCGTAGACGATGTAGGACGAGACCGCGGTCACATGACCACCCCCGGACGCCATGGATCGACCGTCACCGCACGCTCGTGCGACAACGTTGTCGGCGCCCCCAGCGGAACGCCAGCGATGCTGAGAGAAGTCGGCCACGGCTCATAGTGCATGGTGCAGGTGTAGGTCCTAAACGTACCGGATAGGGAGAGCAGGCCACCATCCGATGCCTTCGCGCCTTGCTCGCTCGACACTTCGATCTGTAAGTCATAGCCCTCCATGGCATTCAGAATTTGAGTCTGAACCGTCGCCGAGACATCGGCAGAGCTTTCGTCGCCCTCCCCCTCCGACGCCACGGCATGCGCTAGCACGATGTCGGGCACCACGCGGTCGAAGCGCGCGACAGCGCTGGCAAAGATCATGACGTTGTACACGATGAGTGCCAGCACCAGCAAAACGGGCGTAACCACTGCCATCTCCACCGTCGCTTGGGCGCGCTCCTCGCGCAGACGCATGCGGATACTCATTACGACCCACCGCCCAGAGCGCCAACCAGCGTGGCGACATCGACGGTGAGCGGGATGGAGCCGCCGCCGGGCAGAGGAATCTCCGCAAGTGTGAACACCGTACCGCTAATGGTGCGTTCGACTTGATATTCCAACGCCTCGCAAAGCGCCTTGGGATCGGTCACGCCCAACGGAATACTTCGCAGTTTGTCTTGCGCTTGAGAGAGACCCGCAATGTCAGACCCCGGACTCTTAATGATATTGGCGGAATCGGTCAGCACCGGCTTTCGCAGGCGCAAGTCGCACGGTTCCAAACCCAGCGCCGCCACGGACGCCGAAACGGTATCGCCGAGCCACGATGCGATGGAGCCCAACGCGCCGCTGCCCCCTCCTAGGCCTTTAATCATCTCGTCCATAAGTTCGTCGGCCGAACCTTGGATGTCTCCGTATCCCACGAGTAGCCGTCCCCAAACATCCATGACGCCGTCGAGCACGCCGGCAACGCCGCCCGAACGTTCCTTCAATGTCGAGAAAAATCGCGAAAGCACGTTGTTTTGCGCCGTCGCCTCATCGGGCGCCAGCACCGCGGCAGAGATAGCACCGCGATTGCCAAGCCTGACTGCCGCGTTAAACGAGGAGTTAAGTTGATCGGGGCTGGTAATGTCACCCGAAACTGCAAAGGCGACCACGCCGTTGCGGCCAGGTGGGGCGATACGCGGGCGCTCGCCGGAAAGCGCTTTAATGGCCTGGTCAAACGCATTGCCCGCACGGTCGGCCTCATCCTCGGTCTGACGCATGAGCTCGAGTTCCTTATTGCGATATTCGACGTATTTCTCCAGCGCCTTTTTGAACTCGTCAAAGTGGTACTCGAAGCCCCTTTCGACGGAAGTCGTAGCAATCGCAACGTAACCCAAAGACGAAACACCAAAATGGCATTCGCTGCACGTTTCATGGCCGTCAAAAACCGCGACAGACGCCAGCCCACCAGGCGTTCCCCTTTTGTAATTTGGACAGTCAGTCCCGTAATGCAGATAGGACACTTCATCTAGTTCACTTGTTGGCCAACGTACATCGGTGTAGAGTTCGGTCGTCCGCGCCTCATCTGGATTTCGCGGAAGAAAGGGGATGTAGGCGGAAACCTTGCCGTCCTCTTCAGCTATATACGCTCGTTCAACTTCTTCACTCGCATAAGCGAAGAACGCCTTTCGCGCAGCGGAATCTGCCTGTTTTTCTGGGCTCTCGCCAAGTGGCTTCTCGTTCGACAGGCGCTCTCGGTAATATGCCTTCGCACGATCGAGCGCCACTTGCGGTTCCCACGTAACGCTCGAAGCGTAATGTGGATTTTGAGCACCAGAGAGATCCGTTAGGCTTTTCGCACGCTCCCACATACACGAGTACTTGTCAATCGAACTCTCGTCCGACCCGCCACAATCCGCCAGCCAAGCGCGCTCTTTGGCCTTCGCCGTGTCCTCAGAAGCCTTCCGCAGCTCCTCGGCCGCACGCCCTAAATCATCTGATGTGTCTTTGATGGTATCGGTCGAGATCTCGGACCCCTCGAGCGCAACGAAATCCGACTCGGACGTCCTGGGAACGGCAAGCGCCGTACCGGTATAGGTCACACTATCGGTATCCTGCGCCGACACCGCCTGCGTGGCACGCGCGGCAATCAGATACGGCAGAGCCGTCTCGATTTTCTGCAAGCCTTCCGATGCGCTTTTGGCAAACTTATTGCGCGTTTTAATGATCTCAATCCCGGTGTCGACCATATTGCCGGCAACTGGTTCGGCACCCGGGATGAGGATGGCGACCAGGCCCGTCCCGATCGTGGCAAACCCCGCTAGCCCCAGACTCAAGATGCTCGCATCAACCACCGTGGCAGCCGTGTGATAGGACGACGCTACGTTGGCACCCGCCAGCGCGCCGCTATCGGCCGCCACCTGGGTGTCCCCCGCGCGCGACATGCTCCATATCGCCGCGGTCGACGAAAACAACAACGTGAGCACCACTAGGATGACCACGGCAGAAGAAAGCGTGGTGTAGGCACCGTCTTCGATAAACAGGTCGATACCGGCGCGGCCCATAAAGCCGCCTCGCTTGCGATGGCAGCTCGGACGGCGCGTCAAAACGCATCTAGACCAGAAACGCTTAATCCCATGCAGCAATCCACGAATCATAATCTCCCTCCAGCCATTCGGGACGCGATTGATACGAGACATCGACCTTGAGCTCAACGTAGCCGCCCTCGGCGGTACCACCCATAGCCTGCGCAAACGCACCGATCACAGGCAACGGCTTGACCTCGCCGGAAACGGACACGGACGAGACACCACCCGCACCGGCCCGGCCAAGCTCGATATCCCACGACAACGGCCCGCCGGCATGAAAGATCGAAACGTTGGGCACTGCGGCAAGCCGGCGGCGGGTGAACTCCTTAAGATCGTCGTCCTCCGCCGTCGTCGTGGTCATGAGCCGCGCGGTCTCGGCAGCGGCAGACTCCATGACCGCGCGCGTATAGAGCAAACACACCGGTTGCAGTGCGAGAAGAATGAGCATCAGAAACGTCGACAGCAAAAAAGCAGCCTCGACCGTAGACTGCGCCCGGTCCTCGCGCGCGATATCAATACAACGCGATGTCCTTAGCGCCCGCAGCGGCGTCGATAACCGACGTCGAGGCAACGCCATGGGATGCCGCCCGCTCAACCAGCGCCGCCAAGTGCCCATCGGTGCCAGCACGCCAAAGCCCCGCAATCGCCAGCACGATCGATAACAGCGCCACCGTGACGATGGCGTATTCGACCGTCGCCTGGGCAGATTCCTCGCGCAGGACGTCATGCATTTCACGACCCCTCCTTTGAGCTTATTGTTTGCGGGGCCAGGCGCACCGCGCGCAGACGACACGAAGCATCGCCAGTATCCGCGGCAACCGTCACCATATCGACCCAGCCGCGCCCATCGCGCACAATGGCGCCCCATACGTTACCCTTAATATCGAGATAGCCGCTCAGGGCGAGCTGGGCCGTTGGCACCTCGCGGTAGGCGCGTAACATATCCGCCGCTGCCTCGGTCATCGGTCGGTCCTCGGACCATGCAAGCCGGACCGCAATCGCGTTGTCCTCAGGCGAATCCGTCGCAGTGCCAGACCGCTTGTCGAGCATCCGCAGAAAGGTTTGCGCCGTGACAGCGACATCCGAATCGTCCGCATCTCGCATCTCATCTTTTTGAGACGCCACCGCCGAATCTGAGCCCGAATCGAAGGCGGCCCCAGGACGCTGCTGCCGCGCGGCGTTTAGCCCCCAAACCGCCACTGCCACCGCCACAACCACACAGGCAAACACCAGCAGTGCGCCGACAGGCCGCCTACCCTCTACAGGCTGTTGATGCCCTCGCTGATAGCGTTCCATAGATCTTGGACCTTGCCCTTAAATGCGACAATGGCAATGATGGCGATCACCACGAGCACGCCGACCAAGATGGCGTATTCGGTGGTGCCCTGCGCACTCTCCTCCTGCAGTAGCTCCCCGGCATGCTGGCGAGCGCGAATTGACTGGCAAACAGCCCAGCTCCAGACCTTGCCAGCAGCGTCAGTCATCGTGTTCATGTATTCCTCCCTACATCATCCCGCCTGCTCCCAGCAGCGGGCCCAATATGGACAGAAGCAACGCCGGCAAGATGAGCGTGCCGGTGGGAATCAGCAGCTTGACGGGCGCACGCTCAATCTCGCGCTCGACCGCGGCGCGATGAGCCGCACGGATCTCGCGACTTTGAGCGGCCAGCGTCTCGGCAAGTGGGGCACCCAGGGCGAGTGCCTGCCCCACCGTAATGGCAAAGGTCTCGAGCGCTCGCACGTCCAGGTCGCGCGCGGCGGCCAACAACTCGTCCTCACGCGTGCCCACGCCCACCTGCCACGCCATGCAGGCCCGCTCAAGGCGAAGAGCCAGCACTGACCGGCGGTTGGCGCAGAAAATCTCAAGCGCCGCATCAAACGAAAGACCGGCCGAAAGACCCAAGCGCACAACATCGATCATCTCGGACACTTCGCCAAGCGACACTCGCGCCGGGCCGCCCGCTCCAACCGCGCCCTTCACTCGCGCGGTCAGGGCATCGACCACCGAGCGACCCGCGGCAGCGACCAGCACCGCCTCGCGCTTGCAGGCCCCTGCGATCTTGCGTGCATCCGCCCGATCCAAACCCGTCGCGACAAATACACTCAGGGCGCACAGGCAAGCCGCAACTGCAACCGGGGCGCTCATAGCTCCACCCGCATAATGCGCCTGATAACCACCAGAGCAACGGCGTTGAGGGCAAGACCCAGCACCACAGCGCCCGCGCCGGCAGGCGTCGCAAGACCGCGACGAAAATCTGCCGAAAGCAGCGCCAACACCGCGCACATGCCCGCCGGCATCGCCGCGACCATATGCGCCGACATGCGAGCCTGCGACGTCTTGACATCCAAGCGGCGCTTGAGCTCAATGCGCTCCCCCACCATGCTCGACGCCTCGGACAGTAAGTCGGCAAGCGGAGCGCCGGTGCGCTGTGACACCTTAAGCGCCAAGGTCACAAGCGAAAGACCGGGGGCGTCGATGCGCACGAGCAAGTCATCGAGCGCATCGGTCGCCGAGATGCCGCAATCGATCGCCGCCGCCACCCGCAAAAACTCGGTATGCACCGGTTCTTGCGCATGAGCGCCCACAAAGCGCATGCCCTGGGCCAGCGAATGTCCCGAGGCAAGCGACATGGATAGTGCGGTAAACGCCTCGGGCATGGCCTCTTCCGCATCGTGTTGCTCGCGCCGGCTCTCAAAGCCATCCCGAGCGGCGCCAACAGCAATCGGAGCAACAAGTCCCAAGGCAAATCCGAGGGGCGATAACGACACCATCGTTAGTAAAACGCAGCAGACACCGCTCGATAGCAGCAGAAACGCCAAGCGCCCCGAAGCATCTTCGATCACGAGGCCAAGGCGATGCGCCGGAGCCAGCGATGCCCACGAACGGGCGATCTTTTTCAGCAGATCGTTTTCCACCAGCTCACGCGGCAGTTTCTCTGCCACCGTCTCGAGCGCCTGACGCGCCAGCTCCGCCGGCGGTACCTGCGGCACACGAGGTTCCGCCCCGCACGCCGTCGCAACAGAAAACCCTGCCAAACCCCCTACGACGAGGGGCACAGCGACCTCCATTCGTCCACCTCCTCTTGTGTGAGCGTCCCCGACCGCAGGCCTTCTGCGATAAACGGCGGCTCGCGGTCAAGCGTCCAGGTGCGCTCGGCGGCATCGAAAGTCACATAGCGCTCGAGCTCTACGCCGCCCGACGCGGCGCGACGCACCCCCGAATACGAGGAGACGAAACGCCTGCCATCGGCGTGGCGCTCGGACATCACGATGCCGTCGAGCGCCATGGCAATCTGCTCCTCGATGAGCTCGCTCGGCAGATCGATGCCATAACGTGCAAGCAACGTCAGACGCACCACGGTCTCCTGCTCGGAACCCGCATGAAGCGTGGTGAGCGACCCGTCGTGGCCCGTGTTCATGGCCTGCAACATGTCGCAGCACTCGGCACCGCGCACCTCGCCCACCACGATGCGGTCGGGGCGCATGCGCAGGGCATTGGTCACCAGGTCGCGGATCGTCACCGCGCCCTCGCCCTCAATTGAAGCCTCGCGCGCCTCTAGACGCACCACGTGCGGATGATGCGCAAACTTGAGTTCGGCAGAGTCCTCGATCGTCACGATGCGCTCGCCGGTGGAAATCTCGCATGACAACGCGTTGAGCAGGGTGGTCTTACCAGATCCCGTGCCTCCCGCAACCGCCAGGTCCTGTCTCAGCGACACCGCGCATGACAGCAGCTGCGCATACCAAAGCGGCAGCGACCCCAGCCCCACAAGCTCGTCCAGCGAGCAGATGCGGTCCGAGAACTTTCGGATGGTGAGAATCGGTCCGTCAATCGCCACAGGCGGAATCACCGCGTTGACGCGATAGCCCGTTTTGAGGCGGGCGTTGACGATGGGGCTGCGCTCGTCGATACGGCGGCCAAGTGGCGAGATGATGCGGTCGATAAGCACACGGATCTGCTCATCATCCTCAAACGCATGCTCGATGGGGTACAAGACGCCGCCGCGTTCAAAGAAGGCCGAGCGGCAGCCGTTGATCATGATCTCGGTAACGGTATCGTCCTCGATGAGCGGCTGCAACGGCCCCAAGCCCACCACGTCATCCAAAATCTCGTCGATGATGGTCTCGCGCTCGGTCGTCGCGAGATCGGTCGGCTCCTCAACATTGAGCGCCGCCTCCACCGCGGGACGCAATTCCGAGCGGGCAAGTACCGGGTCGATATAGGCGCTGATACGCGCCACTTCGTCGTAACCCATGCGGTCCATCACGGCGCGCTTGGTGCGTCGTTTCACCGCGCGGCGGCGCCCCGCATCTACAGGCGCTGCCGCCGCTGCAGCGCCGGCAGCCTTAATCCTCGTTTGCAGGCTCATCGCTGATCACCCTCGCGCGACCAGGGAAGGCGGATACGCGGGCGTTCGGTGCGCATTGCACGGTCGGCGACCATATCGCCCCAAGGGCCGACGGCGCACCCCAGTTCCACGAGCATCTCGCGCGTGGCCTCGCGCACGCTGGTCGCAAAAGCGCTGGTCTGCCCCACTGCCTCGTCAGCGCGCCCAAACGCCATGAGCGCGGCGAGATCCTGCCCGCCATCGGCGATACGAATCTTGGAGCTCAACGCACAGGCAATCTCAAAGCGCATGGCAACATCCTCGTCTGCCCCGCGCGCACCGAACCGGTTGAACACGGCGCTCATGCGCGTGCGCGGCACACCTACTCGACTTGCCAGTTCAATGACGCGCGACGCCGATGTCGCGGACGACACCGCCGCATCGCCAACGACCAGGCAACGGTCGCTCGCCGCCACCGCAGCCGCCACGGCGTCGCCCCAAAAGACCGAGGTATCGATAAAGACCACTTCGGATTCGCGACGCAGGACATCAAGCAGTAGCTCCACCGGACGTGCCATGAGCTCGGCTTGCTCGGGCGCCGCGACGGGACCCCAGAGCGTAACGCCCGGCGCCACGCGCATCGATGCGGCTACGATATCCGGCTCGGTGAGCGCGCCCGCCGCCGACGGCTCGATAAGTGCCGCCATATCGCGCGGGGCATCGACGCCTAACAAGTCGTAAAGGTTTCCAAACATCAGGTCCAGGTCGAGCACGGCGGCACGCAAGCCCAACAGCGACGATGTGTGTGCCATGGTGGCAACGATCGTCGACTTGCCGCAACCGCCCGAGCCCGAAATGGCGCAGATGACCGGAGCTCGATGCGGCGAAGCGGCAGCGTCTGCCGGCGGCATCGGAGGCGGCGGGGCGGGCGTCGGTGACAGCGTCCCCGTCTCCTCCGCCGCAACCACACGCTGCGTCCAAGCCGGCATGGCAGCTTGTTCGGTCTGCGAGGCAGGCTCGTTCTGTGCAATCTGCTCATGCTGCATCAGCGACAACTCGCCGCACCCGGCAAAGCCCTCAACTTCGTCGAGTTCATCCACCAGATTCACGCCGTGCACGTATCCCATATCTACAGCCGGGGAATCGCCAGCATGCTGCGCCGGCCCTCCAGCGTCATCGTATACAAGGGGGTTCCGGGGGCGCCGACCATGCTCGGCTTCCGCTTTTCCATAATCATCAACACGCGGGCCTCTTGTAGCGCGAGGCGCCCCAGGTTCCCTATCAACAAAAGCATCGGGCTCAATCGTCATGCGCCGATCGGAATCAACCGCTCCCTCGCCCGCGCACCCGTTGCCGCATATACTGTGCGCAGCGATGACCTCGGTCGCCCCTGCGCGAAACAGCCCCTCGATATCCGACGGATCGAGTGCTTCTATCAACACGACCACGCGACTCACGCGGCCTTCGGCCGTCAGGCGCGCAACAGTCTTGCGCACATCTTCGGTATCAAACAGAGACGCCGCGATGATGGCAGCCCCGCGGCGCGACGGAAATGCCCGAGCCATGGAAACCAGCCCGTCCAGGTCACCTACGCGAAGCACCTGTGCACCCGCATCACGGCCCTCGACTTCCCGCTGCAACAGCCCGTAATCGCCGCACGCGCAGCACGCAAGCCAGATCGCCTTCATCACTTGTCGCCTCCGCTCTTTTTGCCGCGCGCCGTGGCGGGAATCGTCAAGCTGACCGTTCCCTTGCCCGAGGCTCCCAGCAGTTCCTTGACGTCTTCGGGGTCAGCCGCCAGCGTCACCCATTCGATCTTGCCCTCGCGCGTGGCACCGGAATCCTCACTGGTATCGATCACGTACGCGCCGCACAGTCGATCGGTTACGCCGTCTTTTTGCACATACACATCCACGTAGCTGCCCACGCCCGCAGCACCGCCGACCGAGTGCTCGGCATCGACCGCCACCGAAACGGCGACTTTGCCCTTAGGCACCTCGAGCTTGTGGCTCTCGGCCTTGGTGTAGACATTGCAGATCACGGCGTTTTTGGGAATACGCGAAGTCGTCACGTCGCCGCGCACCTGGCGCAGCTCGGTCGCCGCGTCACGCGGCAGCAGACTCGTCAGCCATTCTTGGGTTATGACATTGGTCTCATCGAGGGTCTCGCCCACATCGATATCACGCGCCGCGACGCATACCTCGACGCGATCGCCACCGTACTTGGCCAAGGTCTCAGCCTGGACCTGTTCGGCTTGCGAGCGGATCGACGAGCCGTAAACCATGCAGAGCAGAGCAGCGAGCACGCCCGCGACCAGACTGATGGCGATGCGCTTGCTCTTGTTCACGGCCGCTCCTCTCATGGCAGTGCCGGGCAAATGCCCGTACCACCATTGTCTGGGCGGTCAGAGCGCAAAGCGGCGCAATCGCGATCTTGGTTTTCGATGTCAAACCAATCGCTGACCAAAAACTAACCAGCCCGTCAAGCTCGTGGCAAGGTTTTGGTCAGCACGTCAGCAAACTGCATGCTTCGAGGCTTTTCCGCAGCAAAAAAGCCGTCTCCCGAACAGTTGGGAGACGGCTGTCATAGGAAATATCAATTACAGATGGACATCGGGATCGAGCATTTGGACGCTCACGCGCATGGATGACGCCAGGTTTTGGAACGTTTCCAGACGCAGGCTGTCGATCTGCCCGGCGTCCTCGGCCTCGCGAACGGCGCAACCCGGCTCATGGGTATGCGTGCAATCGCCAAATCGGCACGCGCGCGATGCCTCGACAATCTCGGGGAAGGCGCGCGCCAGACCCCGCTCGTGACCCACGAGCGGTAGGCTGCGCAGGCCCGGGGCATCGGCGATCACGCCGGCGTCGCCCGGCAGTGCCACCATCACGCGCGCAACGGTAGTGTGACGGCCCTGGTCGTCGCGTTCGCGCACACCGCCAGTCGCCAACGTATCGTGGCCCAGCAGCGCATTGAGCAGCGTCGACTTGCCGGCACCCGACTCGCCCAGAATCATGGCGCAGCTCCCGGCAGGCACGCAGGAACGAACCTCGTCCAGGCCGCGCCCCTCGGCAGAGGACGTCACGATCACGCGCACGTCCGGACCCACCAGGCGGCGCACGCGGTCCAGATCGCACTCGAGCTCCTCGGCATCGCAGCGGTCAGCTTTGGTGAGCACCACCACCGGCTCGGCATCGCAGTCGAGCGCCAACACCAGCGAGCGCGCCACGCGGTCGAGCAGCACCTCGCCGGCACCGAGCGCCTGCACGATTAGCACGCTATCCACGTTGGAGCAGAGCACCTGGCGCTCTCCGCGGGCACGGCCGCGCCAACGCTCAAAGCTCGTACGGCGCGGCAGCACGCACTCAATCACGCCCATATCGTGCCCGGGAGCGCGGCGCACCGCCACACGGTCTCCCACGGCAGGCAGCAGGACCTCATCCTCGCCGCGCGATTTGGCAAACCCCACGGCATGCTCGGCGCGAAAGGTGTCGTCGGCAGTCGCCACCAGCGGAAACCCGCGATCCAAGCGCACCACGGCGCCAAGCCGCATCTGCTCGGGCTCCTCGGTATGTGTGCAGAAATCATCAAAGGCAGTCTGCTGGGTTTCATCGACCGGCAGGTCATCAAACGCCGGAACGTCCTGCAGCGCGTCAAGTCCCGGCACGCTTGCCAGCAGCTCCTCGGCAGACGCGGGGGCCTCGGTCGCAAGCTTCCGACGACGATCGCGCTTAGCCCGCGCCCCCGTCGTCTTTTTCTTCGCTTTAACCTTAGCCTTGCCCACAAGCGCCTCCCAGCACCATAAATCACAACTGAGCAGGTATTTTAAATCAAATAGAGCTGGCCGGGCAAAGCCCGACCAGCTCACAAACTTTCCCTCAGCCCTTTATCATCCGCGCGGGAGAAAAGCCAGCAAGGATACCGCAGGGCCCGCCCCGGAAGCCCTTTCTCCCGAACGATTCCACAGCGCGAAGCGCGAGGACCAGTGAGGGAGAAAGGGCGTGGGGCGGGCCCGGACGAGTGCGCTACTCTTTCTCCACCGCGCGCATGATCGCCTTGTAGATCTCCATCAGCGGGATGATCAGGAAGGCCAGACCCAGCGCGGCAAGAACGCCCTTGAGCTCAAGCGTCACAGGGCCAAAGAACATCTCGGCAAGCGTCGGCTGCACGGTCACGATCACCGTCAGCACCAGTGCCAGCGCGGCGGAAGCCCACAGCCACTTGTTCTGCTTCTTCATGGTGAACAGCGACGCACGACGGCTGCGCATATTGAAGCAGTGGAAAATCTCGACCATGTTGAGCGTGATGAACGCCATCATCACGCCTTCCTCGTCGGCATTGCCGGCGATCATATCGGCGATGTGGATGTAG
Organism: uncultured Collinsella sp.; assembly: GCA_900550195.1. Taxonomy (GTDB): domain Bacteria; phylum Actinomycetota; class Coriobacteriia; order Coriobacteriales; family Coriobacteriaceae; genus Collinsella. The sequence continues at coordinate 70,437 of URRB01000004.1, read as the reverse complement.
CCCATGTCAAAGTACACGCCCACAAAGAAGCTCGCCAGCACCAGCACGGTGATGATTAGGCCCTGGACCACGCAGTCCAGACCCATATGTCCGGCAAAGACACCGTCCTTGGCGTTGCGCGGCTTGCGCTTCATGATGTCGCCCTCGGCGTCCTCCATGCCCAGCGCGAGCGCGGGGAAGCAATCGGTGACCAGGTTCACCCACAGCAGCTGCACCGGCTGGAAGATGGTAAAGCCGATGAGCGTGGCGATGAATACCGAGAAGACCTCGGCAAGGTTGGCCGAAAGCAGGAACTGAATGACCTTGCGGATGTTGTCGTAGATGCGACGGCCCTCTTCGCAGGCACCGATGATGGTGGCGAAATTGTCGTCGGCAAGCACCATGTCGGCGACGTTCTTGGTGACATCGGTACCGGTGATGCCCATGCCAACGCCGATGTCGGCGCGCTTGATGGACGGGGCGTCGTTGACGCCGTCGCCCGTCATGGCCACGATCTGGTCGCGCGACTTCCAAGCCTCGACGATGCGTGTCTTATGCTCGGGCTGGACGCGGGCATACACGCCGTAGTCCTCGATGTGCGCGTCGAGTTCCTCGTCGCTCATGCGATCGAGGTCGGCACCGGTGATGGCCTGGCTGCGATCGGTGACGATGCCCAGCTGCTTGGCGATGGCCACGGCGGTGTCGATGTGGTCGCCCGTGATCATGACGGTGCGGATACCGGCGTCGTGCGCCTCGCGGATGGCGTCGGCGACCTCGGGGCGGACCGGGTCAATCATGCCGGACAGGCCGCAGAAGACCAGGTCGTGCTCGAGCGCAGCGGAGCTGCAGTCGGCCGGGACCTCGGTGTAGGTGCGGCTTGCCAGCGCCAGCACGCGCAGGGCCTCGTCGGCCATGGCCTTGTTGGCGGCCACGAGCTCGGCGCGACGCTCCTCGGTCAGCGGAACGACCCTGTCGCCGTCGTAGATATGGGTGCACAGGCCGATCACCACGTCGGGCGCGCCCTTGGTGTACTGCTCATACTCGCCGTCCAGGGTCTCGACGACCACGGACATCATCTTGCGGCCCGAGTCGAACGGGGCCTCGCCCACGCGCGGGTGCTCGGCAGTCAGGCCAGTGAGGCCCGCCTTGCCGGCGTCGTTGACGAGCGCGCACTCAGTCGGCTCGCCCACGGCCTCGCCCAGCTCCTCGTCCCACTGGGCATCGGAGCACAGAGCCATGCCGGCCAGGAACTTCTCCTTAGGTGCGGCGAGCTCGTGCTTGACGACGGTCATCTTGTTTTGGGTAAGGGTACCGGTCTTGTCGGAGCAGATGGTCTGCGTGCAGCCGAGCGTCTCGACAGCAGAGAGCTTGCGGATGATTGCCTGGCGCTTGGCCATCTTGGTCACGCCAAGCGACAGCACGATGGTCACGACGGCGACCAGGCCCTCGGGGATGGCAGCGACGGCGAGCGAGACGGCAACCATAAAGGTATCGAGCAGGGCGGTCGGGTCGGTAAGAACGTTGCCCACGCCGTGGCGGATGATATCAACGCCAAAGATGACGACGCAGATGACGATAACCATGATGGTGAGGATGCGGCTGAGCTCGGCAAGCTTCACCTGCAGTGGCGTGAGCTCTTCCTTGGCCTCGGCCAGGGCGCCGGCGATCTTACCCATCTCGGTGTTCATGCCGGTACCGACTACGACGGCGCGGCCACGGCCGTACACCACAGTGGAGCCCATGTAGCACATGTTCTTGCGGTCGCCGAGCGGCACGTCGTCGGTGCCGGCGGCGAGCTCGATCACGTTGGCATGCTTCTCGACGGGCACGGACTCGCCGGTAAGAGCGGCCTCCTCGATCTTCATCGTGGCGCTCTCGAGCACGCGGCAGTCGGCCGGGACGGAGTCGCCCGCCTCGAGCATGATCACGTCACCGGGCACGAGCTCGGCGCTCGGCAGGTGCACGAGCTTGCCATCGCGCAGCACCTTGGACTGCGCCGCGCTCATCTCCTGCAGGGCCTCGAGAGCCTCCTCGCTCTTGGCCTCCTGAACCACGCCCAGCACCGAGTTGACGATAACGACGAACATGATGATGGCGACGTCGGCAAAGTCCGCCTCGCCCTTGACCATGCCCGTGAGCGCGCTGATGACGGCGGCAACGATCAGCATGATAACCATGGGGTCGGCCATCTGCTCAAAGAAGCGCTTCCACAACGGCGTCTTCTCGGCTTCCTCGAGCTTGTTAGGGCCTGTCTTGGCGAGGCGCGACGACGCCTCGTCGTTGCTCAGGCCGAGGTTCTCATCGACACCTTGGTCGCTGAGTACCTCCGCCGCGGCGGACAGGTATTCCTTTTGCATATAGAGTCCCCTCCTGGGATTCGGGCCACTCAGCAGATTGATGCCCGATCATAATTCCCAGGAGAAGGGCAAGGGCTCATCAAGGCTGCCGTGCTGAGCGGCAGTTGATAGTGGGGCTATGGTACCCCAAAGCGGCGCGTCTAGCCAAAACATTCCAATTGGAAACACGGCTCGAGTGCAACGATGCAGACCGTGTGATGCTCAACATTGATAAAACGTTTTTTCTTCGGTGCATCATCAAACTGAAATATCGCCCAGATAGCAGCGGTCAGAACGGTTGGTAAAGATTTTTCATATACCGTTTTTACCGCAAAAAATGAACTTCTAATTCGGCATACGGTCGATTTTTTGAGGTATTCGGTCGGCATTTCGTTATAATCATCTCAGTTTAATTTCTTATGGTTTATCTATCAGCGCAAGACGATGTCAGATGGAGGTCTGAATGTACAAGCGCACCAAGATTGTATGCACCATGGGTCCCGCCTGCGATAGCGACGAGACCATCCGCGAGATGATCAAGGCGGGCATGAACGTCGCCCGTTTTAACTTCTCGCACGGATCCTACGACGAGCACCACGGTCGCATCGAGCGCGTCCGTCGTATTTCCAAGGAGCTCGGCATGCCCGTCGGCATCCTGCTCGACACCAAGGGCCCCGAGGTCCGCACCGGCCTTTTGGTCGACGGCAAGAAGGTTGCCGTCAAGACCGGCGACAAGATCGTCGTCACCGCTCAGCCCACGTCCGAAGATTTCCACGGCACCTCTGAGCACATCTCCCTCGACTACCTGACTCTGCCCTCCGAGGTCGAGAAGGGCTCCCTTATCCTGATCGATGACGGTCTGGTTGCCCTCGAGGTCGAGTCCGTCGACGGCCAGGACATGACCTGCGTCGTTAAGAACGACGGCCTGATCGGCGAGCGCAAGGGCGTCAACATGCCCAACGTCAACATCTCGCTGCCCGCCATCACCGAGCGCGATCGTCAGGACATCCTCTTTGGCCTGACCGAGAACATCGACTACATCGCCGCTTCCTTCATCCGTGACGGCGAGTCCGTCCGCGGCATCCGCGAGCTTTGCCGCGAGAACGGCGGCGAGCACGTGACGATCTTCCCGAAGATCGAGTGCGCCCTGGGCGTCGAGAACTTCGACGAGATTCTCGAGGCTTCCGACGGCATCATGGTCGCCCGTGGCGACCTGGGCATCGAGATCAAGCCCGAGCTCGTTCCGCACATCCAGAAGGAGATCATCGCCAAGTGCAACGCGGCCTACAAGCCCGTTATCACCGCTACGCAGATGCTCGACTCCATGCAGCAGAACCCGCGCCCGACGCGCGCCGAGGTTGCCGACGTTGCTAACGCCATCTACGACGGCACCGACGCCGTTATGCTCTCTGGCGAGTCCGCTGCCGGTAAGTACCCGGTCGAGGCCGTTAAGATGCAGGCCAGCATTGCTCTCGAGACTGAGAAGTACCTCCCGGCTCACGCTCCGCTCGAGGTTCCGGCTGACGCTCACGGCACCCGCGTCGTCAACAACGTTGTGGGTATGTCCGCTGTGAACATGGCTACCACCGTTGGCGCCAAGTGCATCACCGTGCCGACGACCACCGGTCGTACCGCTCGCCTGATCTCGCACTTCCGTCCCAACATGCCGATCTGCGCGTTCTCCCGCCACGAGTGGGCCGTCCAGCAGATGATTATGTACTGGGGCGTTATCCCGCACCAGGCCGAGATCACCCAGGGCACCGTCAACGGCACGATCGTCAAGGCGATCGAGACCGCTAAGGAGCTCGGCTACGTCGAGACTGGCGACCTGACCGTCGCTACCGCCGGCGATCCCCGCATGAGCGTCCAGCTCGAGGACAAGGTCTCCTCGACCAACGTCGCTTACGTCGCTCAGGTGCGCTAAATCGCACTTGCAAGCAGACTTGCATTGCAAAGGGCCCGGAAGGCTTCGCCTTCCGGGCCCTTTTTCTGTGCGCTAAAGCCGGGGCACGGCAAAACACGCGCCCATTTCTTTACCAAAAGCGCGAAATCCGCCCTTCAAGGCCCAGAACTAGGACTCCTGGCTCCAAAAGTGTTCGCCCGGCGGCAAACCCACACCCCGTGCAGAGCTGCTATATCGTTTTAGCAAGGTCAAGATCAACCACGTTTTCGGAAGTATGCGGCAAATTCTGAGACCTCCGAGCACACCCCGTTTTTTCGCAACAAAATGCCTGATAAACTAGCCTCAAAAGCCAGGTCTGCTCACAGGGTTCAGATTTTGCCGCATACTTCCGAATTGACGCTGGCACTCCTTAATCCATAGGCACGCTTTTCAGCCAGGAGGGCATCGTGGATCTGACGCTATGCGGCCAAACTGCTTTTAACTATCACCGCATCCCGCCGCAAATACTGGGTCTTTACCCTGCCATTAGCCTTGGCAATATGGATCGCAGATGTTGTGGCCTCGGAAGTCATGCAGTTGTAAAAGACCTGCTTCACGCACCACTTCACAGGCTTGTATTCACTCGGGCACAATCCGGGTCGCGAAGCCTGTTTAAATCGCACCTCCTGACCCAAGAACCACCTCCGGGGTCGTTTAGGCAGACTGAACATGGGTTTGATGTCACGTCACCGGAGTTCACGCTGCTCAACCTTGCTACGCAGGTTTCACGCAACCAGTTACTCATGGCTTGCTACGAGATGTGCGGCTCCTTTGCAGTGTTTAAGCCCTGCGAGCGAACGCAACAACAACTCGATGAAGCTATTTCGCTTAAGTTCATTCCACCCAACTGCGGGTGGGAGCGAGTTAACGACACCAAGGGCAATGACACCAACTTGTGGAAGCGCACGCCGCTTCTTACCGCAACGGATATCGCCGCGTTCGCCAAGCAAGCCGCAGGCCTGCGCGGCGTCAAACAACTGCGCTGGGCGGCCGAGCACATGACGGGGCAGGCCGCCTCGCCCTTCGAAGTACAGACCTCCATGCTTATCTCGCTCCCCCGCGACGAGGGCGGTCAGGGCATCGAGATCGCCAACAACGCGCGCATCCCGCTCAGTGAAGCCGCACGTTCGCTGTATGACAAAACCTGCTGCTACGCCGATATCCTCATCGAAAGCGCCACCGACAGCATGGGCGTCATTCTGGAATGCCAAGGCCGCTCTGCCCACGACAGCGAAGCCGCGAGCCTCTCCGATGCCGAGCGCGCCACCGCACTCACAAGCATGGGCTACGACGTCATCCAAATTACCTATGACCAGATCAAGGAGAAGAAGAGCTTCGACCACATAGCCGAGCTCATCCATAAAAAGGCCGGGCTTCCCCACATCCCAAAGACCAAACAGGAGCGCATTGCCGAAGATACCTTACGGCAAGAGCTACTTGTCGATTGGGTTGAGCTATTCACTGCCGGGCCGGCCAGCTAGCAGCTAGCAATCAGGGGCAGCGCAGGCACATCGGGCGATTCGACACGGGCGGCAAAACCCGCCTCGGTCAGCTCGATGACCTCGGTAAACGTCGCGTCGAAGAATTCCTCGGTCAGCAGGCGGTATGGCGGATGGTCGGGCTCGCCGGGGTTTTCGCGTACAATCTCGTGCATAACGCCAATGGTCTTGAGCACATACTCCTTATGGATGGGATACTGACCAAAACGCGTCGCCGCAGTATACAGGCGATCGGTCGCGCGCGGAATCGAAACGATCCCGAGCGTCTTGCCAAACCAGTCAAAGTCGCCTTGCTTTTTAATGCGGAATTCCTCGCACGGCTTGCCGCCGTGCGCCTCCAGGTACTGATTCACGCGCGTATTCCACACGGTATCGGCCACGAGGTGAGACCAAACGCCCAGCGTCAGATCGAGCAGCGACTGCGCCACGTCATCGGGCGCGAGCGAAAGCTCGCTAGCACCGGGACCGGCAACCGGCTCGGCATCCTTGTAGCGTTGGGGATAATGTACCCGATTGAGTCGCTCACGCTCCTCGACAATCGAGGTCGCGGCAGCCGGCGTACCAACAGGCGCCCCTTTAAGCAACGGTGCCACATAGGTATCCCAGAACTCATGCTCACGAGGCTTAGGGATAGGCTCGGGCTTTGCAAAGTGCGTAATGCGGTACGGGATGGGATCGGCGATGCCAGGGACCATATAGCCCACGAAGATATCCGGAACCACGCAGCCAAACAAAAAGGCATTGCGGTCGCGCACGCTATTGGCAAGCGCACCAGTGCGCTCCAGCAAACGCTCCGTCTGAGCGATATGAATGTTCCAGCTTGGCATAGCCACCCCCATAAAAAACCTGGATAACTATACCATCACGGCAAAGCCGCGCAGGCGGCTACGCACGCTCTACGCAGCAACTAGTCCGTAGCACCGCTTTCGGTTCCATACGACGGCGAAGGCGCCTCGACCACATGGTGATATCGATCGATATAGATTGCACGGGCACCCAGGCGTCGCACCAAATCCTGGTGATGCGTGCTCATCAAGACCGTCTTACCCGCCGCGACGTAGGCCAGCAAGAAGTTGACCACGATGTCGCATGAATCCTCGTCGAGCCCATTGGTGGGTTCGTCGAGAACCAAGATATCGGGGTTCATCGATACGACTGCCGCCAGCGCCACACGCTTCTTTTGCCCACCCGAAAGCTGATAGGGCGAGGCATCGACCAGGTCGGCAACTTGAAACAGTTCCATGGCATCGTGCACGCGACGGTCGAGCTCGTCTGCCGGCAGCCCCATTTGAGCCGGTCCAAAAGCGACCTCCTCACCGACCGTGGCGCAGAACAGCTGGGCATCGGCGTTTTGGAATACGAAGCCTACGCGCTGGTGGAACTTCTGAGCAGCAGCAGAATCCTTCAGATACGCCGCATCGACCACGCGTCCGTCAAACAGGTATGCGCCGGCATCCGCGAGCTCAAGGCCGTTGATAAGACGCATGATTGTCGTCTTGCCGCAGCCGTTGGGACCGAGCAGGGCAACGAGTTCACCACGATCGACCTGCAGCGACACGCCATCGACAACCGTATGCCCCGCATAGGAGAACACCACGTCGCGCAGCTCGATGAGCGGAACGACCTCGGCGCCGCCCACACCGTTCGTGCCCGCCGCACTATTCATATCGATCGTCAAAACGTCGCCCTTCCCCATTTGCATCCCCAGTCGGAACCAGCAGCGCCTACAGCACGGCGCACAACACTGTCAGCAGCGCCACGCCGGCCGCATAGGCCGCATCGCGCCAGCCAAACCTGGCGCGCGCGGGAGCCGGATACGCACCGGCAAAGCCGCGGCAAAGCATAGCCTCGTCCATCGCGCGGCTGCATTTCATCGCCTTGATAAAGGTCATGCCCATGATACCCGCGATCGAATCGGTACGCGAAAATCCCTCGGGCGCACGGCCAACGCTGCGCAGCATGACCGATTCGCACAGATCGTGCGCCGTACGACCCAGCACCTCGATGTGCTTGAGCGCCATATCAAACGTAAAGATAACTTCGTCGGGTAGATGCAGCATCTTGAGCGCCGCCGACATGCGGCTCCACGTGAGGGTCCACGAAGCGCCCAGCACCAGCGACACATTAATGAAGGTCTTGAGCGCGATCTTGAGCATGGCGCCCGTAGCGGAAGCACCCAGCAGCAGGGCAGGCAGCGCCAAAACCACTGCGAGCCCCGCGGCGCCAAGCGCCGGCACAAAGGTCGCGCGCAGCCCGCGTATGGGACGCACGGCAACGAGCACCAGCGCAATGGCCGCCATCAACATGAGGTACAGCGGGCTTTGTGTCAGGCACACGCACAGGACGCAAACGAATATCCCCACCAGGCGCACCGGAGCCGAAACGCAAGAAAGGGCGCGGTCGACCATCGACCCGCCCTCGTGCGCGCCTCCACCCAGGCGAACCCGCTCAAGCAGGCTCGCCAGGTGCAGGACGTTCTTTTGCATCACGCGATGACGAGCGCCCGTGGGCTCGTAACGCTGCTCGACCGCAAGCCAGCTAGGCAGCTCGACCATCGCCATGAGCACCGCTTTCCTTGACCGTCAGCGAGATCAGACGGAATGCGATGGTGAGCACCGCCACGCCAATCACGCCGGACAGGATATACATGGCAGCCTGACCGGCAAAGCCGAGACCCTGCTCCTCGGAATAGGCCTGCAGGTAATCACCCGTAGGCAGCGCATCGGCAAAGGTCGGGGTGTCAAGGCCGACCGAAGCCTGCAGGCTGTCGTCGCCAGCCTCCTGAGCGGCGGTCGCGGCGCCCTCGGCATCCCACTCACCCCAGGCGTCACCCGTGGCCAGCAGGCCCAGCGGCGTGGCCACGACAAGCACGGCGACCAGGATGAGTGTGGGGACCAGCGAGGTCTTCTTGGCGGCTGCGCCCTCGGCGTCCAGCAGGCCGTCGTAAGCCTCGGGACCGACGATAACGCTCGGCGCCGTCTTCTTGATAAAGCCGTAGATCGCGGCAGTCGCCACGCCCTCGACCACGCCGGCTACCAACATATGCGGGATCATCATGGCCGGAATGGCAATGGACAGCGGGAAGGGGCAGTACAGCGGAGCGCCCGAAGCATTCGTGAAAAGCATCGGCTGAATACCAAACTCGATTGCTGCGCACAGGGCTGCCAGGCACAGGCCGACCCAGCCGCTTGCGATGGCCGAAACCGAGGTGCCCCAGCTCTTGTCGTGCAAACGGCTGTTAAGCGCGCGGAACACGATGGCTGCGGCAAACGGCAACACGAAGGCCATGTTAAAGCAGTTAGCGCCAAAGGACAGGATGCCGCCGTCGCCAAACAGCAGCGCTTGCAGCGCCAGCGCGACCGAAACCGCGATAGCCGCGGCCTCGGGGCCCAGCAGCAGCGCGATGAGTGCGCCACCAACGGCGTGGCCAGTGGTGCCGCCGGGCAGCGGCACGTTGAACATCATAAGCAAGAAGGAAAATGCGGCGCAGATGCCCAGGAAAGCCATGTGCTCGCGATCGAGCGTGGCGCGCACCTTCTTGATACAGTGAGCCCAGACGGGCACCATCGCCACCGCCATGACGGCATCGGTCTGCGGGGACAGATAATTATCTGGAATGTGCATGTACGCCTCCCGGTTATCGGCGCACGGAATTGCAACGCCGCTTGAATCACCTTTCCAGTGTTACGTAATGTCAGATTCGTAACACGCCGCGGGCTATCATAGCAAAACGGCGCACTGCCGACAAAGCAGCACGCCGTTATGTAATGCGCGTGTCATATATGCAGGCTCAACGGTGCCTTATACCGAAAACAGCAGTCACGTAGGACTCGGCAGCAGCCACCGCTGACCCATACCCCAGCGCAGGACTTAGCCGCGGACCTCGCCGTTTACGCCCTTGCACACCTTGGTGACGATCTTCTGGTGCGCTTTTTCGACCTCTTCGCTGGTGAGCGTATGGTCGTCGGAGCGATACGTAAGCGCAAAGGCCATGGACTTCTTGCCCGCACCGATACGGATGGGATCGCGGTAGACATCGAACAGGCGCACGCCCTCGAGCAGCTTGCCGCCGGCGCTGGTGATGCGACGCTCAAGGTCCTCGCAAGTCACGGCGTTGTCGACCACAATGGCAAGATCGTGCTCAACAGCCGGGTACTGCGAGAACTCGCGATAGTTCTCTTGGTTGCGGGCGCCCTTGATCAGCTTGTCCAGGTCAAGCTCAAAGGCAACGACAACCTCGTCGATGCCGCAGGCCTCGCGCGCCTCGGGGTGGATCTCGCCGACCCAACCCAGCACGGTGCCGCCGGACAGAACCTCGGCCGCACGACCCGGCTGCAAAAAGGCATAGCCCTCGCCCTCGACGGGACGGAAGCGAACCTTCTCGATGCGCAGCTGGGCGAGCAGCTCCTCGACGATACCCTTGCCAAAGAAGAAACGCAGTTTACGGTACTTCATGTTCCAAGACTGCTCGCTCCACTGGCCCGAAAGCACGCCCGCGACGGACTTGGTCTCCTTGGGCAGGCTGGCGTTTTCGCGGCCATGGAACAGGCTGCCGACCTCGTACAGGTGCACGTTGGGCGTACCGTGCGCCTCGTTGTAGGCCACGGATTGCAGCAGGCCCGGCAGCAGCGAGCGGCGCATCTCGGTCTGCTCGGCCACCAGCGGGTTCATGAGCACCACGGGGCAGCCGCGACCCTCGGCGGGCATGCCGATCTTCTCCAGGTCGCCCGGGGCGGCAAAGCCAAAGGTCGTGGTCTCGTTGAGGCCGCAGGCGCGCAGGATCTCGCCGACCTTGCGGGTAAGCTTCTGCTCGCGCGTCAGGCCGCCGATGTGGTTCTTGGCAGCCGGAATGGTCGCCGTGACGCGACCCATGCCCCACAGGCGCAGGACCTCCTCGATCAGGTCGATCTCACGCGGCAGGTCGGGACGGAAGCTCGGCGGCGTGACCATAAAGTCCTCGCCGTCGCGCTCGACGGTGCAGCCCAGGCGGGTGAGCGAGCGCTCGATAAAGTCGGGCTCGATGTCGGCACCGCAGATGGCGTGCACACGGGCCAGGCGCAGCTTAATGCTGTCGATGGTCTTGGGCGCGGGGAAAACGTCGACATAGCCGGGAGCAACCTCGCCGCCGGCGATCTCTTCGATGAGCGCGCAGGTAACGTTGGCGACATCCACGCAGCCGGTCTCGTCAACCTGGCGCTCAAAGCGAATGGAGGCGTCGGAGATCAGCGACAGGTCACGGCTGGTGTGCGAGGTGCGGCCGGCGTTGAAGCAGGCGCTCTCGACCATCACGTCGACGGTATCGTCCTCAATCTCGGAATCCATGCCACCCATAACGCCGGCCAGCGCCACGGGACGCTCGCCGTCGGTGATAAGGCCCATGCCGGCGTCGAGCACGCGCTCCTCGCCATCGAGGGTCGTGAACTTCTCGTCCTGCTGGGCGGCACGAACCACCACGCGACGGTGGCCATCGCGCTCGGCAAAGGTAGACAGGTCAAAGGCGTGCAGCGGCTGACCGGTGAGCATCATCACATAGTTGGTGATGTCGACGATATTGTTGTGCGGGCGCACGCCCAGGGCGTTAAGGCGCTTGACCATCCAGTCGGGCGAGGGGCCGACCTTCACGTTACGTACGATGCGGGCGACGTAGCGGTCGCACAGGCCCTCGTCGGCAATCTCGACGGAAAGCTCGTCGTCGGTCGCGCGGCCGGTCTCGGCCTTGATGGCGGGCAGCTCAACGTGGAAATCGCGGTCGAAGATGGCGCCGGTCTCGCGAGCCATGCCGATCATGGACAGACAGTCGGGGCGGTTGGGCGTGATCTCGCAGTCGAGCACGGTGTCGCTCGAGCCCACGTACTCGGCAAACGGCATACCGCAGGGCGTATCCTCGGGCAGGATCATAATGCCGGAGTGGTCGCCACCCAGGCCGAGCTCGCGCGCGGAGCAGTTCATGCCCATGGACACGACGCCGCGAAGCTTGCTCTTCTTGATCTTGACGTCGCCGGGAAGCACGGCGCCGATCATGGCCGTGACGATGTGGTCGCCGGCCTCAAAGTTCTGCGCGCCGCAGACGATCTGCAGCGGAGCGGGATTGCCGTCGGGGTCGAGGTTCTTGTCGCCCACGTCGACCGAGCACACATACATGTGGTCGCTATCGGGGTGCGGGGCCTTGGTGAGCACCTTGGCGGTCACCACGTGGTCGAAGGACTCGCCCACGGTGTCGATCGCCTCGACCTCGGTGCCGGTACGGATATATTCGTCCGAAAGGGTCTTGGGATCCTCCGGAATATCGATCATGGTCTTGAGCCAGTCGTAAGAAACGCGCATCTAACTGGTCTCCTTTCATAAATGCGGCTTTGAGCCGGAAACTGCAACTAAGAAGAAAGCGTTCTAGAACTGGTTCAAGAACCTCATGTCACCAGTCATCAACGTGCGCAGGTCGGGCAGGTCGTAGCGCAGTGCCGCGACGCGCTCGGCGCCAATACCAAAGGCGAAGCCGGTGTACTTCTCGGGGTCGATGCCGCAGTTGATCAGGACGTTGGGGTCGACCATGCCGCAGCCCAGGATCTCGATCCAGCCGCTGTGCTTGCAGAAGTTGCAGCCCTTGCCGCCGCACACGTGGCAGCTCACGTCCACCTCGCAGGAAGGCTCGGTGAAGGGGAAGAAATGCGGGCGGTAGCGCGTCTTGCGGTCCTCGCCAAACATGCACTTAACAAAGTAGTCGAGCGTGCCCTTAAGATCGCCAAAGGTGATGCCCTCGTCGACGACCAGGCCTTCGATCTGGTTGAACTGCGGCAGGTGGCAGGCGTCGGCCGTGTCGGGACGATAGACGGTGCCCGGGCAGATCATGTAGATGGGCGGCTTTTGCGACTCCATGGTGTGGATTTGCACGCCCGAGGTCTGGGTGCGCAGCAGCACGTCGGACTCGCCGTGGGCATGAGCCTCGGGGTGCGCGACGCTGCCGGGGTTGTTGTCGACCACATAGAAGGTATCGCGGGCCGAACGGCTCGGGTGATCCATGGGGGCGTTGAGCGCGGTGAAGTTGTAGTAGGAGGTGTCGACCATGGGGCCGGACTCGACGGTGTAGCCGATGCCGCAGAAGATGTCCTCGGCCTCCTCGATGATCTGCTTGATCAGGTGCTGGTGGCCGATCTGCGGACGGATGCCCGGCAGCGTGATGTCGACGGCATCGTGCTCGAGTGTGTGCTTGAGGGCGGCGGCCTTCATCTCGGTGGTGCGCTCGTCGAGCATGCCCTCAATCAGCTGGCGCATCTCGTTGGCGCGCTTGCCCATCATGGGACGATCCTCGGGGGCGAGCTTGCCCATCATGCGCATCAGGCCAGTGATGCGGCCCTTGCGGCCGAGCAGCTCAACGCGCGCGGCCTCGAGCTTTGCGGCGTCGTCGGCGCCCGCGACGAGCTCCTTGGCCTCTTCCTCGAGTTTGACCAGATCATCAATCAGACTCATGTCTTCCCTTTCGTCTCTCGCGCTCCCCGCTTGCCGAGGCGGCTGCCGCCGTCTGACGTTGCGAAAACGCGGCCCGGTTCGGTAACAAAAAACCGCCCTCGGGCATGTGCATTGCCCAAGGACGGTTGAATTCCGCGGTACCACCTTGTTTGACCCGGCGGATGTCTGGCCCGCCGCGCCCACTCTTTGCCCCTTGTCGCGAGGCTCACGGCTTCCCTACTGGGGCTTCGCCGCCGCTGGCCGCGTGCCCGTTGAGGTCGCTGCTCGGGAGTGAACGCTTGGCCCTTGTCACCGCAGGAAGGCTTGCAGCCCATGACCTTCCCTCTCTTGCCGGCGACGCGGCGGGCAAAACCCTCTCCGTCAACGCATTGGGCTATAGGATACCACATTGTGTGGGCGTATCGCCGCGTTCCGTTTTGTTCGTGCTGGGTACAAAGCAGGTAGCTGTGCAAACTGGCCGTGCGCCCAGCCGTGGCGTTCAGCTCGCGAGATCAAGGATATGGTATGGAAAAGAAGCACGATAAGAAGGCCAAGCCCGCAGCGGGCAAGACGCCCAAAGGCATGAAGGTCGATAAGGCCGTCAAAAAATTCCGCAAGCTCGAAGGCAAACTGTGGACCCGCGAGTACCTGCTCAAGATTGCCGAGTTTGACGGCGCGACCATTGCTCCCGCCAACGGTGCCGCCGCCCGTGCCGACGCCATGGGCGCCCTTGCCGGCGAGCACCATAAGCTCCTGACCAGCGAAAAGTCTGTCGAACTTGTACGTTCGCTGGCACGCGAGACCGTCACCGGCGGAAAGATCGACGACCCGCAGCTGCTTGACGAGATTCGCGTGCTCGGCCGCGACCAGCGCGAGGCAAGCGTCATCCCCACCGAGGAGGCCGAGGCCTGGACCAGGCTCACCTGCGAGGCCGACGCCGTGTGGCACAAGGCCAAAGCGGCCAACGACTGGGCGAGCTTTGAGCCCTATGTGGACAAAATCGTCAGCCAGCTCAAGCATCAGGCCGAGCTCATGGACCCCAAGCGCGACCCATACGACGTGTGGCTCGACCAGTACGAGCGCGGCCTTTCCACCGAGAGCTTCGATGCGTTTTGCGACGAGGTTAAGGCCACGGTCGTGCCGCTCGTGCACGCCATCGGCGAGCGCGGCCAGCAGCCCGCTGCAGACTTTTTGCACGCCCGCGTGCCCGAGGCCGCCCAGCGCGCCATGAGCTTCGACCTGATGAAACTCGTCGGCCTGGACCTGGACGACACCACGCTTGCCTTTACCGAGCATCCGTTTAGCGAGGGCTTCTCGGTGGGCGACGCGCGCATCGCCACGCACATCTACGAGGACGATTGCATCTCCAACGTCTACAGCATCATCCACGAGGCCGGCCACGCCATGTACGAGCTGGGCGTGAACCCCGCCTACGCGCGCACGTGCCTGGAGGGCGGCACCTCCATGGGCATCCACGAGAGCCAGAGCCGCTTTTTCGAGAACACCGTGGGCCGCAGCCGCGCCTTTATGGGACCGCTGCTCGAGGTGCTGCGCCGCCACGCGCCCGAGGTCTACGGCAACGTGGACGAGGACACGCTCTACCGCGCCGTGAACATCGCTCAGCCGTCGCTGATCCGTACCGAGGCCGACGAGCTCACCTACCCGCTGCATATCATGGTGCGTTACGAGATTGAGCGCATGCTGTTTGCCGGCGAGGCCACGGCCAAGGACATCCCCGCGCTTTGGAATCGCTTTATGGACGAGTACCTGGGCATTCCCGTTCCCGACGACACACGCGGCTGCCTGCAAGATACGCACTGGAGCGACGGCTCGTTTGGCTACTTCCCCACGTATGCGCTGGGTAGCGCCTACGATGCCATGTTTGTGCCGGCCATGTGCCGCGACGGCGTCGACCTCAATGGCGCCTGTGCGAGCGGCGACCTGACACCCGTCCGCGCCTGGCTGGGCGAGCACATTTGGCAGTGGGGCCGCGCCAAGGACGCGCCGGAGCTCATCAAGGGCGCGTGCGGTATGGCGTTCGATGCCCGCTACTACTGCAGCTACCTGCAAGACAAGTTCACCACGCTCTACGAGCTGTAAGGCATAACCGACACGTCAACGCAAAGGGGACGCCGCGGAACCAATCCGCGGCGTCCCCTTTCCACCTAGTTGTTTAAGAACGTCCCCAATGACTACCTTACAGAGCTTCCAGCGCGGCGGCGATGCGCTTCATGGCGGCATCGGCAGATGCTTGGTCGGGCGCCTCGGCCAGCACGCGGATAACCGACTCGGTTCCGCTCTTGCGCACGAGCACGCGGCCCTCGCCTGCCAGCGCAACCTCGGCCTCGGCGATGGCGTTCTGCACGCCCATGTTCTCGAGCGCGGCGTCCTTGTCCGCCACGTGCACGGCCACCTGCGCCTGCGGCAGCAGCTTGCACGGAGCCGTGAGCTGCGAGAGCGTCTCGCGCTCGGCACGAATCACTTCCATCACGCGCAGCGAGGTCATAATGCCGTCGCCCGTGCGCTCGATATCGCCAAAGATCGTATGGCCCGTCTGCTCGCCACCCAGGCTGTAGCCGCCCTCGCGCATCTTGGCATACACGTGACGGTCGCCCACGCCGCTGGTCACGGCGCTCAGACCGGCAAGCTCCAGCGACTTGACCAGGCCAAAGTTGCTGGCAATCGTCGGCACCACGGTACCGCCCGAGAGTCGCCCGTGCTTGTTCAGATACACGCCGCACACGTACAGGATCTGGTCGCCGTCTACCACGCGACCGCGCTCATCCACGGCCAGGCAGCGGTCGGCATCGCCGTCGTAGGCAAAACCCACGTCCAGGCCCTGCTCCACCACATGGCGCTGCAGACGCTCCATATGCGTGGAGCCGCAGTCGACGTTGATGTTAAAACCATCGGGCGCGGCGTTGATCACGCGCACGTCAGCGCCCAGCGCGTCGAACACCGGCTTGGCCACCGAGGAAGCCGAGCCGTTGGCGCAGTCGATACCGATCTTGACGCCCTGCAGCGAAAAGTTCGCGCTGGCGATGAGCGAAGCAATGTAGCGGTTGCGGCCCTGCATGTAGTCCACCGTGGCGCCAATGTGGTTGCCCGTGGCCAGCGGCACCTCGCTCTTGCCATCGATGTAGTCCTCGATGAGCTCCAGTACGTCCTCGTCCATCTTAAAGCCGTCGCTGTTGACGAGCTTAATGCCGTTATCGCAAAACGGGTTGTGGCTCGCGCTGATCATGATGCCGCAATCGAAGCAGCCCTCCACGGTCTGATGCGCCACGCCCGGCGTGGGGATCACGTGCAGCATATAGGCGTCCGCACCGCTCGCGACCAGACCGCTCACCAGCGCCGCCTCGAACATATAACTCGAGCGACGTGTGTCCTTGCCCACGATGACGCGTGCCTTGCGCTCGCGGTTGGCGCCGTAATACCAGCCCACAAAACGGCCAATCTTATAAGCGTGCTCTACCGTCAGCCCAACGTTGGCCTCACCGCGAAAGCCGTCGGTGCCAAAGTACTTCATGCGCTCTCCTTACAAAATAGGGGCGGACAGATTGCCTGTCCGCCCCAAAATGGTACTCGATTATCTGCGCTACCAGAAAAACCCTACGCCGACGCGCTGTCGCGAGCCGCCTGGCATGTAGGGGTCTGACGCAGCGTAAGAGGCTTGTCCCCCGCCTCGGCCGACGTGGTCAGCGTATACGTGATCGTCGTCGTCTCGCCAGCATGCAGGTCAACGGTGCCCGAATAGAAGGGGATTCCATGCCACGTAGCGGCACCAAGACCAAACTGGGTACCCTCAACCGTAAGGTCACTGATGTTGCCACCCGTCGGGGCAAACAACGAGACATTCAGACGCTCGTCGTCACGCGCGGCATCGGGCGCGCTCGCCGCAACGTAGTCGGGCAGCTTGCCAGCCTCCTCCTGCGTCATGATGTTCGTCAGGGTAACGGTGATGCGATAGGAGCACGTGCCGTCGCCGTTCTTCACGCCCTGACCAATCTGAGTGTCGGCGTTCAGATACCAGTCGAGCTTGGAGAAGCTCAGGTTGTTAAAGTAAACGCCGGCAACGGGATCGGCACTCGGATCATCCGGATCGGGCAGCGAAGCGTCAATGCCCGTCTCTTTGATGGCATTCTGCTCATCATCGTTTCTCATCCACGCGATCAGGCGGCCCTCTTCGGCACCGCGCTCAACGGCGCTGACAAGCTTCGTAACATCGACATCGCCGATACCGCCAAGGACCTTGTCGAAGGCAGCGCTGGCGACGGATGCAAAGATGCCGTCCGACTCCTCGACCGGATAGTTCCAGTACACATCGTGCATGAGGACCTTTGCGGCGTTGGTGCCGTCGACAACCGTTCCGTCGGGCAGTGACACGTTACCGACCAGGCCCAGCAGATACTGCAGGAACACCGGGTCGATACCGATGACGCCATCAACGTCCTGTCCATACTGGGACTTCCACAGCGCGGCGACACGCTGCGAGTTGCGGGGCCAATCAGGCGAATAGGTATTGCCCGAGTTGTACAGGTTGCTGTGGTTGCCGAACAGCGCCTCATCCTCTTCGTCGACGCTCTCGACCGCCTCATCCTCGCTGAGTCCAATGCGGGGAACAAACTCGCCAATCGACATCTGACCGTCGGTGACCGAAATCAGGCCCTGCGAACCGCCAAAGCCGCCGCAGGCACGAATCTCGACGTTGTTCATGGCGTACATAAGGTAGTTGCGCGTCTGGCCGTTGGCGCCGAGCATCTGGGGAAGGACGGGGGCGACCTTCTCCGCCGCGTCAACCGCGCCGTTGAGGGTGGCAAAGCCGTCCTTGGCCTTATCGACCAGCTCGGTCACCTGGGAAATATGAGTATCGCCAATGCCCTGGACCTTCTCGTTGGCGCTCTTGAACACCTTCGAGCTGCTGGAAAGCGAATCGGCGACCGCCTGCAGCGCGGACACGTTAATCATGCCGTCCTGGAACAGCTTGCCGGGCGTAGCCTGCGAAAGGTTATCGGCCATGGGAACCAGCGCATTGCTCGAGACATCGGACAGGGCGTCAATCATGGTGCGGGCCGCATTGATATCGCTGCCATACACCGGGATAAACGAAGCCGCCGTCCACAGCGGGCTCGAGGTCTCCGCCTTCATGCTGTTACAGAGCTCATCGATCTTCTTCGCGTCGTCAGGCAGCGTCGAAAAATCGCCCGACGTGACCTTGTCCTTAAGGCCACCGACGATCTCGACAGCCTCCTTCGCTTCGCTCTTTACGGTCTTTGCCGAGTTAAGCAGCATAAAGCCGCTTGCGCCAAGCGCAACGAGAAGCACCGCGACTACAACGGCAATAATGGCGCCGGTGTGACGCTTTTTGCGCTCGCCCTTGCGATGGCGATGACGGACCAGACCGTCAGAGGTCGAACTCGGCGAAGCGTCGCCACCGTAGTTCAAGCCAAAATCGTAATAATCTTCCTTGGAACCCGAGCCCGCAAACTCGGCACCGCTATCATCCAGGCGGGCGAACGTGCCAGTCTCGGAGGCGCCGGTGTAAATCGTGCCAAGGTTACCCGTAAGCCCCGCGCCACCGGCAGAGGGAGTATTGTTGGCGGCCTTGTCGGCATTAACGTTGCCGGCGGCATTCGCGGCGTTGGCAGCACCTGCGTTGTTCGCGGGTACCGAAGGAGCCCCGCTCGGCTGCGACGTGGAGGTTGCACCACCCGCAAAGACATTCCCTCTTGCACGGCCGGTCTTTTTTGCCTTTTGAGACTGCTCGTACAGAGCGGTAAACATCGCTGTCTCGCCCGGGGACACGCGCTTACCGGAACCGCCCTGTCCAGCGCCGCCCGGCGTGCCGGCCTTACCAGCCCCGTTCGGACGCGGCGGAACTGCAGGACGGCCGCTATCGCTGCCCTTAAAGTGATTACCAGCCATAAAGAAATCCTCGCAATTGAGTCGCAATGAAAAAGTCCATAACGTTACTAGTTTATGGCATTTTGAGCATCGACAGCTAAACTCCAGACACGGACATCAATTGGCGAAAATGCGGCACAACACCTTTTCCGTCTTGGCAGCGGCGCCAGCTACACCGTGAGGAACATCATCACGATGATCATGGCAAAGCCGATAAGGTCGGTCGGCAAAAACACCGTGCCCAGCATAACGGCGCTGGTGATGGTCGCCGAGACGGGCTCCACGGTTCCGATGAGACTCGCACGCACCGAGCCGATGTCCTTAACGCCCTGCATATAGAGCATGTAAGCAAAAAACGAGCCGATAACCACGAACACCGCGAGCGCCTCGACGCCGGCAGCGTCGAGTGCCGGCACATGCGCCCAGGGCTGCACGAAGACACATGAGATCACGCCCGCCGTGAGCATTGCCGAGCCCGTGACGATGGGGCTGCCGTATTCGGGCAGGATCTTGGCGGGAATCACCGCCATACACGCGGCGCTGACCGCACACATAAGACCTGCTGCCAGGCCAAGCGGCGAGATATTCAGGCTGGTGGGGTCGCCGCCGGTGGCGATTAAAAAGGTTCCACCCAGAGCCAGGCCAATGCCGATGACTTCGCGAGTACGCGGCATGCGGCGATCGATCACGCAGGTGTAGCCCATGATGATAACGAGCTGCAGGCACTGGAGCACCGTCGCGGTTCCGGCGTTCGTCAGGCGCACGGCCGAAAGATAGCAAAACTGGTTGAACAGCAGGCCAAAGGCGGTAAAGAGCAGCAGCTGCTTGCGATCGGCGGGTGTGGTCCAAAGCTTGACCAGGCGTGCGCGGTCGCGCGTGACAACCACAGCCATAAAGAGCAGGCCGGCGAGAATCTGACGCACGCTCATAAGCCACAGCGTATCGACATGGTAGGTATCGAACAAAAAACTCGCGCTGGTGCCCGAGAAGCCCCAAAACGAACCGCCCACCAGCGTAGCCAAGACGCCCGTGATCATCTTGCGCGTCGAAACGCTGTTCAGGCGGTCGCGCCATGCGCGACGGGTGTTGCGGCTGAGCTCGTCGGTGCCCTCGGGCACATCAATGTTCGATATATCGGTCATCGGCACCGAAGCCCCTGCGCCTTCGACCTGCTCGACACACTCTTTGCTCATTCCACTCCCCCGAAACAGCCTGGAAACAATTCGGCTTACCTTACCACGGCGAAGTCACCAGCTGGAGGCTTGTCCGCTTATCGGTAGGACAATTCCGCAGGCGTCTTTCCATAGCTCGATACCGCAATGGCCTTGCATTATGCGACAGCCAAATCGCGGCAGCAGGCTCTTTTGAAATGGATACGACAAAGCCCCCGAATTCCACAATGTAAGCGATTTTTAAAAATGTTCTTGCCACCGAGTTCAGGCTCCGTTATATTATCCCTTGCGCGCTTGCGCACACTTGATCGGGCGTTTAGCTCAGGGGGAGAGCGCTTCCCTGACACGGAAGAGGTCAGAAGTTCAAATCTTCTAACGCCCACCAAATGTTCGCAGCTCAGAGGCTATGTCCTCTGGGCTGTTTTGTTTTATGTCGCCAAATCAGCTGGCAGCTCCAACCGCCCAACTAGCCAAAAGCCGACCATCTACTTGCCGATCTATCCATCGGCATAACCAATCAGTCCGCACCGCAACTTCTCAGCAAAACGCCGCGATGTCTGCGCCCTGCGGTATCCTTGAGCCACTTGCACCTGCAGCACCAAGGAGCCGCCATGCGCACCGAGCTCGATGTCCCCTTTTCGCACAAAGAAGAAGCCAAGGCGCTGGGCGCCAAATGGGACCGGACCAAGAAGATCTGGTATGTACCCAGCGGCGTCAACCCCGAGCCCTTTGCCGAGTGGCTGCCCGGTGTTGACCGATCCGACCCCTCAGCGCCGTATATATATCTAGTACTGGGCAAGCGCGAGTGCTGGAAATGTCACAAAGAGACCTCGGTCGCGGCCTTCGGCATTCCCTATCGAGCCGATAACGACGAGAGAATCGTCATCGCGCATGCGCCCAACGAATCCGGGCACCTTGCCATCGACACGGCCAACGCCAACGCACTCGCCATCGTGCCCGCTCTTGGCTGCGTGCCGGGCGAGATCCGCGACTACCTTCATAAGCGCTGCGGCTACAAGCCCGTAGGCGCGCGAGCCTCCAAAGCCCCGTCGCTCGGCAACACGTGCACCAGTTGCGACGCGCTGCAAGGCAGCCGCTATCTGTTCGAGGAGCCCTCGTCCCCGTTTGCCCTCACTGCCATCAACAAGCTGCCGGCACTGGAGTTTATACGCGTCGAAGTTGCCGGCGTCTTTGGCGTCCCGGCCACGCGTACCGACTTTGACCAGGCGCTCTTTACCTGGGCACGCGACCATCACGCCGAGTTCCACAAGCAACTCGGTGAGGGGATTTATTTGTAGAGACGGAGAAGCCTTCACAGCCAGCTCCTCCGCATCACCTATCCCTCGTCGCCGGCGTCATACACGATATCGAGGCCACAAACAGGGCATTTCTCCGGATACACCGGCATATGAACGCCTGTCTGTTTTCTCACTTCGTCGCTGAGTCTGTCGCGCGCATCGATGAACCGAATGTCGAGACACGGTATTTGCGAGCCGCAGCAAGGGCAGGTGACGACAAACGACCCGCAATCAACCTCTACGCTCGGAAACATATTGTTGTCTATAAGGGCACACGGCAGTTTTCCGTACTTCCCCATCGCAATATCGCCTCGCCAGCTCATACACGCTCCCCTCTCGCTATACAAAACAGGAAGAGCATGCACCGGCGGGCGTGCGCGAGATTGTATCGCCACGCGATCCGATCAAACAACACGATCGTCAAAGAATGCCAAAGCCAAATACGCTAATACGGCAGAAGCCCCGCCTTTTCACGCTTCTTTTCCGAGCGATCGAACTCAATGCGATGGGCCTCAAGAAACACCGTATTGGGTCGCCACTGACGCTCATTCGGCTGCCTTAGCGTCGCACCCGCAAAGGAAGCGTAGTCGGTCTTATCCAGCAGGTACGATCCGCACAGCCGATATTCGCCGCAAACAGGCTCAAACGAAATCAGGTGAGCATCAAATAGGGAATGAAGATCGCGACGAAGCAGAATGCCATTGCTGGCAACCTGCGATTTGGGTCCCGAGTAATTCTCGATATGTGCAGCCTCCAGAGCTTCGCTGACGCCGCAGTCCGACACCGCGCAACGGCCGTCATAGGCGGCAACGAGCTGCTTGCGGAACCATTGCTGCCCCAATCGCTCGCGCCTTAACGCATAGCGGACCTTTTCGTCGTCGGTCGCACCCTGTCCGGCAAACTCAATATCGACGGGCATGTGCTTCAGATAACTCATGTCGGGTGCAAAACGAGGGTCCGGTCCGCCTTTATGAACAGGACCGTGCAGAACAAACCATCCGTTTTCGGGCTCGAACCGCTCAACAAACGCAAGGCCGAGCACCTTATAGCCCACCTCGGTTGCAAATATGACTCCGACCGGAACGCCACATTCCATGCAGTTGAGCATTTTACGGTTATAGTCTTGGTCTCGAGAACCAACGGCGCCTGGCGCTTGAACCGAATACTTAATGACCCACGTGCCATCGTCCAAATAGAGCGGAGGCACATCGGTGTAGAAGCTCTTTTTAGAGTTATGGACCGAAAGCGCAAAGATCTTATTGGGATCTTGCTTCACCCGATCCTGGCCCGGCCAGAAGATCCCTGAATCCCGCGTTACGGGAAAGAAGACCGAGCCAATTCTCAAACGATACTGATACTGAGGGCTATCTTCCTTGGTGTGGTGCGGAAGGCTGGTCCAAACGCCGCCGCGCTGTTCCTCACCCAGAAACCACTCCCATGCCTCAACGTATTCGGAAGGCACGAGACTGCAGGCGCGGTCATAGCTTGGTCCATCCATCAACGGAACAGCAAGGTCAATGTCGTTCATCGCCAGCACCTACAACCATACGAACGCGAGTCATGCCCCTCAATAATATGGCCGGAAGTCAATTATTACGAGATCTCATTCCGCGATCGGCACATCGTTGATGCTCTCGGTTTGCCGCTGGCGCGCTTGTACCCCGCTACCCCACTTCCCTGTATACTGATGTAGCACGTGTTTCATCCGGGCTTGTTGGGCCGGGTCGTTCATGGGAGGGTCTTATGGCTGCTTCGAATCCGCCTAAGGGGAGCGTTTCTTCTTCGTCCATCAAGCCGGTTACGCGCAAGGCCGTGCGCTGCCAGCGCGAGGTCGCCTGGCTTATCACGCAGGCAGCGGGCAGGCTTGTGGCGACCACCCAGGACGTCAATGCGCCTACGCCGAGCTTTGTGTTAGCGGCGGCGCTGGATTTTGTGCGCCAATTGGAGCTTGCCGCGCAGGATGCCAACGGCCACCTCGACTACCAGAACGTTATGGCGCCCGATCTGCAAACGTTCTGTCACATGGCCAAGTTGCCTGCCGCGCCCAATGCGCTTTCGGACGCAGGCTACATGTTTACGCTCTCGGGCGCGGACCTTATCCGCGACATCTATGCATACTGCAGCGAGCTCGCCGAGCGCAGCGTCTTTGGCACGGCTGAAGTCAAACCGGGAAATGTCATCAAGCTGGTTCTTAGGCTGTTCTTGATAGACGGGTTCGGGGCCATGCCGGCGTAAGCCGAGTCTTTAGCATCACCGTCGACTGGGCAACAACCGCTTTACCTTAGTGGGCGCCAATCGAGGGTCGATTATTGAGTCGCCTCGTCCACTAACGCATTTATTCCACGCGCTCTGACAGTCGATATTTGCGGTTGCGGCTTGTCGACGGCGCCGTGGGCTCAAGCTCGCCTTGAGCAATGAGCGCGTTGACGCGCGACCTAACCTGGGAAATTGTAAGCCCCGTACGTTCTGCCAGCTCACGCGTCCCCAGCTCGCCGTAGCGTTTGAGTGCCGCCACAATTAAGTCCCCGCCATGATCGATTTGCTCAACCTTCGCTCGGTAGAGGACAACCTTAAACCGGTCGAAACCCGGGCTAAACAATGGCTCGGCCAGACCTTGCGCACGCATGGCATCGAGCATCATTGGAATGCCCGACCCGTTGCCTTCGGCAGGAGAGCCCGCGCCGTCGGGCAATGGGGCAAGCGACATGAGCTTCACAAGCGTCGCATTGCGACATCGGGAGCTGCCGTCAAACAGGTTCTCGCGAGTCTTTCCTCCGTATAGGCCGCCAGGATTCGTCACCTCGACACGATCGTCAAAGACGTCGACGGTAATCGATTGTCCACAGAACCGATCTCCGTATTCTCGGTGGATTACGGCGTTGGCGATTGCCTCGCGCAGGACTTCCTCGGGAATCTCCAGCGAGTCGACACGCGAGACGCCTTGGATCGTCGAGGTTCGCCGCAAATTCTTGGCGATTGCCGCGACGGCATCCGAGATCATTTCGCCCAACGTTCCCTCGCAGATCGTACGGTCCATGAACCTCAACGACCCCGCCGC
Source organism: uncultured Collinsella sp. (assembly GCA_900550195.1). GTDB lineage: Bacteria > Actinomycetota > Coriobacteriia > Coriobacteriales > Coriobacteriaceae > Collinsella. Next base: position 45,806 of record URRB01000004.1, on the reverse strand, counting down.
GCCCTTCTGCGTTCCGGCATAGACCGCCACATCGATAAAGAGCTTGGGATAGAACTGCTGAGGATAGGCACCCGCGGCCAGGAGCCCGGCCTTAGTAACATTGCCCTGGGAGTCGAGGAAATTCAGGCGCTCCAGCTTCGTTTTCTTGTCCGGCGCGCCGCGCATTGCACGGGGTGTCAGCGAGAAAGCACGCTCTATCGTGCGGTCGACCAGGGCCTCGTCAAGATCGCCTGCGACCGCGCCGGGTACTGCATCGCGATCACTGGGGCTCGTCCGTTCATACGATGACAAGGACAGGACCTCGGTCGACGAGAGCGGAACATCTTTGTCATCGATGCGTTTGTAGCTGCCGCCTTGAGCGCCCCGCTCTATGACATAACACGGCTTGCTCGACGGGTCGAGCTCCTCAATCGTGATGACCAGAACCACGGTGCCCTGGAGCTCCACGCGTTCAATGGTGTATTTGGGCGGATTGGCCAGTTTTCCGCGACCGCCGGCATCACCCATGCCCGCTACGAATTGGTTGAGCACCTTCTCGGTCTCAAAGTTCTCAACCGGGACAAAGCCCGCGCGCTCGCTCACGCCGAGCACGATAATTCCGCCAGCGGTATTCGCGAATGCGCTAACCGTTTCCCATACGTCGCGGGAAAGCGTCGTGGCGCTCTCCTTGACCTCGACGTTAAGATCGTCCGAGCCCATGCGCTTTAAAGACTCGAGCAGACCGGTCAGCTCGTTTTCGTTCATCTGCATGTCCTTTCGCTCGGCCCGGCGGAGAATGCCGCGAATAGATTTCCTTCGTCTCTCAGTTATCTCTCGTAATTATCTCTCATCTTACTGCTATCTCTCATATTAGAGATAAGTGAGAGATGAAAGATAAGATGTCTGCCATTTGTTTCATTTAAACATGTTTTTGCTGGTAGAACAATCAGTATTGAGACAATACCATGATTGCCTGTCTCTTTGCTGATCAGTTATCTCTCATATTTATCTCTCGTCTTTCTGTTATCTCTCGTATTAGTGAGGAATGAGAGATGAGAGATGTGTGAGTGATGCATGGGCGTGGATTTTTGGACGGTCGGAAAATCCCTCAAACAAAAAACGGGGCCGGCCTTACGCCGAGCCCCGTTTTCAAACGGTCAGTTAGTTATCCAACGCGCGAGCATAGCAGTCAACATTACGCCGCCGCGAACACTCCCAAGCCCGTTCCGATGATGCAGATCGCGAAGATACCAATAATAATCCAAATGGTCTTGACACCCTTTTTATAGAGGGCAACGCAAGCGAACGTTGCCAGCAAGGGCAGCAGACCGGGGAAGATCGAATCGAACAGATCCTGCAGGACAATCTCCGAACCACCCACATCAAAGGTCAAAGCTGTGGACAGCGAGACCTGTGCCGCAATCATTGCGCCGATAACGGTCATTCCGAGAACGCCGGCAGCATGCGTCATGCGAGACATAAGGTTGTTCTCTTCGGACTGCTGCAGGAACTTGGTTCCCAGGTCGTATCCCAGATGGGCGGCGACGATACGCGTTGCAAAGTTAATCACGGAGTAGATGAGCGCGTACACGATGGGGCCGAGCGGGTTGCCCGTCGACGCGATGCCAATACCAATGCCGGCGGCGACCACGCGGAACGTACCCCAGTAGAACGAATCGCCGATGCCGGAAAGCGGTCCCATGAGGCCGACCTTCATGGCGTTAATCGAGGACGTGTCGAAGTTCTTATCGGCAGCCGCCTGCTCTTCCATCGAAACCGTTAGGCCGGCTACAAACGGAAGCACATGAGGCGTGATGTTAAAGAACTCGGTATGGCGATCAAGCGCCGCATAGTAATCGTCGTCGTTGGGATAGATCTTTCGCAGGGGCTTCTGAATGGTGTACATGAAGCCCATTGCCATCATCTTGTCGTACGACTGCGAGCACTGGCTCGTAAACTGGCGAAGGAACATGCTCCGATACATATCGGGAGTCATAATCGCGTCCTTCTTGGCCTCTTTGAGATCGGTGTTCTGGGTAGCCATTAGAAGTCCTCCTCTTCATCCTCGGCAACCGCCTGCGGACCGGCCGAGCCCTCGCGGAAGGCCAGGAGCAGCGCGACGCAGATAGCGGCAGCGGCAACACCGACAACGTCCATCTTGAGGTAGATGACCATAATGAATCCCAGGAACAGCCAGGGAAGAAGCTTGTTGTCGCCCATGGTCCTAATAAGAAGAGCGAAGCCGATGCAGACCATGACGCCGGACGCAACGTTGAGGCCGTCCATCACAAACTGCGGAATCGCGTTGAGCGCATTGTTGATGAGGTCGGCACCAAAGAACAGCGAGCAAAACACCAGCAGTGCAGACGGAATGCCAATCGACAGCGGCACGACGGTCAGATGGTACAGGTTCGCCTTGGCAAGATCGCGATTTGCCAGAGCGGTCTCAATCTTCTTGCAGGCAAAGGCACCCGGAACGGCGTAGCAGAAGTTGCGCCACACCTGAAGGAAGACGGAGACGGGAAGGGCGAGCGCGACGGCAGTTGCCGTGCCCGTACCCGTAATGACGGCAAACGCGCAGCCAAGCACGCCGGAGGCATAGACCTCGGGAGGAACCGCCGCGCCGACCATGATGGCGCCCATGAACATGGACTCCAAAGCAGCGCCGACGATAACGCCCTGCTGGACATCGCCAAGGATCAAGCCGACAAACAGGCTCGTAAACAGCGGACGACCAAGCATCGTAATGCCAAATAATTGCTCGTCCATGGACGCAATAAATGCGACCAGTGCAACTAGAAGATACTGGACAACCATTTCGATCAACCCCAGAAACAGGTCTGCAGGCGAGGCGTTCTGCGCAGCTCGCCTGCAGACAACCGCAGCAATTTGAGAGGATTAGTAGTTCATCTGGTGATAGTAACGACGCGTGGTAAGCGGGTGGTTACGGACGTGCTCGAGATGGCAGCTCAGACGCTCGGTGATGGTGTAGGTGACCATCGGGGAGACAATCTTGCGGAACTCGGGGTCGCTGAACGGCAGCTCGACCTCGGCGGTGTCGAACTTGTTCACGCGGACATGGACGCCCTTCTCGTCGGCGAGCATGTGGGTGAAGTTGTCCACGCGGTCCATGAGCTTGCGGGTGTCGTCCTCGCCGTAGAGCATGATGAGGCTCGTGCCCTCCTCGCACAGCTCGATGGTGCCGTGGAAGAACTCGGCGGCGTGGATGGACTTGGTCTTGATCCACTGCATCTCCTCGAGGATGCACATAGCGTAGTCGTAGGCCTCACCCCAGAGCATGCCGGAGCCGATCACCATGTGGTAGTCGGTGTCCTTGAAGTCCTCGGCCATGGCGGCGCAGCGCTCGTCCTGAGCGTCCTTGGCCTTGATGAGGTACGGAGCGATGTTGCCGAACTCCTCCATGAAGGTGTCGTACTTGGGGAAGGCGCCGGCGTTCTTGAGGAAACGGGCGACCAGCGTGATCTGGTAGGTGTAGATGGCCTCGCACAGAACGTCGTCCTCGGCGAAGCTGAAGAACTTGTAATCGGCGTACTCGGTTGCCGGGGTGTTGTCGTTGGAGACATACATCAGCGTGCGGGCGCCCTGCTCCTGGCAGAACTTGGCGGCCTCGATGATCTCGGGGGTGGTGCCGGTACGGGTGGAGAAGACGCAGACCGAGTCCTTGTTGAAGGTCTTGGGCGGGCATGCGAGGAACTCAGCGGCAATCTCGCAGTGGACGTCGACGTCGGCCGTGGTGGTCTCGACCCAATACTTCATCGGGAGCGTGTGGGCCCAGGTGCCGCCGCAGCCGATGAAGAAGATGTTGGAATAACCCTGCTCGCAGACCTTGTCCACGGCAGCCTCAATCTGAGGACGGAGAGCGAGGGCATCGCTCACAACCTTCTCGTAACGAGGCTCATCGAAATTGAACATCCCTTACTCCTAACTCACTTGGATGAACCCTTCATTCATCCCATGACGTTATAATACTTTATATAACTAACTATGCAAGAACTATTTCAGATTTTTTTGATTTTTCTTTAATAAAAAGCCCGCCGATTAAATGATCGACGGGCTTAAGAAAGGAGGACCTAGTTAATAAATGCTAGACAATGGCATGTTTCCAGCTAGAAAACGTCCTTGGCAAATACCTTTGAGTCATTGGGGACCTGACGGATTTCGATAACCACGCCATCATTGACAAGCTCTTGGATATGCTCGGCATCGGTTTCGGTCGCAAAGATCGCGGGAGTCGGATGAAGCGTGGTCTCGGGAGACTTTCGAGTTCCGCCCAAATTGATCTCTTTGATGTCTTTGCAACCCTTAGCAAGGCGATAGGCATCCTCGATCGTCTCGACAATGATAAACAGCGAATACTTGTCGGTGACGCCGCTGTTGAGCGCCTCGATGGCCGCGTTTACGTCTTTTATGACGAGCTTCACGCCGTTGGGACGAGCTAGCCTCAAAGCGGCTTTTCTCATGTCGTCCTTTGCTACGGCATCGCTGGCACACAGGATGCAATCGACATCCAGCGCATGTGTCCAAGACATGGCGACCTGGCCGTGAATCAATCGGTAATCGACCCTCGTAAGCTTAATCATCGTAATCATCTCCGCGCGTAATAAAGGTAATGACAGGGTTGAATTATTCGTTGAAGCTTGAGCTAGAACTCTTCTTCTTCGACATCGGCGAGCATATCCGCCGCCTCACAAAGCTGGATAAACGAACGCGATCCCTCGACCGCGGCTTTGGCCTTGTCCGCATCCAGGAAGTCCAGCTGTGTAACCATTTCCACCAGCAGCGGCAAGTTCATTCCGGCGATCAACGTAAACGATCCGGCGGCCTGCCTCTGGATGAACTCGTTGTTTACGGAACCGCCAAAGATGTCAGTTACGACAAACCACGTGTCGGCCGGATCCTTCGACTCCATCCAAGCATCGATAAGCGCTGCGACATCCCTCGTGTCGTCATCGACATAGGCGCACAGACACTCGATTCGGTCGTTGGCGCCCATCAGAATCTCCAGAGAGCTTTTCATACCTTGGGCGAGATAACCATGACTCGCTAGCAATATCTTATTCATAGTTCTCCAATATCAATAAGACGTACTATATTGTCATAACAAAGTATATAAGCAATTTCCTTTTTGCGGTGCGTTAATTCTCCAATTCCGCGAACGGTAACAATTGGTCGGTAAAACGGCCGCTCCTCTTACAGAACGGCCGCCCTTGCTTACAGATAGAACTTCAGTCGCTCGGTGCAGTACACCTGACGGGAGATGAAAAGCGGCTCGCCGCTTGGAGCATAACGTCTATCGACAAACAGAAGCAGCGGAGAGTCCAGCTCCACGTTAAGGTATGCCGCCTCGAGCTCGCTCGCATAGCAGACCTCGAGCGTACGCGTGTTGGGACCCATCTTGATCCCCTGGCGATCGAGTACCGCCATCAGCGAATCCTCGAGGGATTCATGCTCCAAAAAAGAAAGCGCAGCGGAATAGCTATTGGTTTCCAGCATCGTGGGCTTGTCATCCACAAGGCGCAGACGACGACTACGCAATACCTTTTGGGTATCGTCTACGCCTAGGAACTTCGCGTCTCGCAGGCTTGGGAAGTCCCAGCCCATTGCGAGAACCCTGGTAGACGCCTGTTTTCCAGCAAGCTGGCACGAATGGGTAAAGCTCTCACGGTCGTCCGCGGCATACATCTGTGTGTCCGACGAAACGAACGTGCCCTTGCCGCGGGCCCTCTCAACAAGCCCAGCATCTTCCATTTCTTTAATTGCGGAGCGAACCGTTATTCGGCTCACGCCAAATTGCTCGATGAGCTCCGCCTCGGTCGGAAGCTTATCTCCCGGGCGGTACGTGCCGTTGGCGATCGAATCAGAAAGCGCACGAACAATCTGTTTGTACAGGGGGATAACGCTATTTGCTTCAACCATATCAACCATACCTTTGCAAGGAATCAGCAGCTTATAGATAGATGACTTATATTGTATTAGAACTTTTTAGGAGTCCATATATTTCCTAAATGATTCGGTAAACGGGGTGTTATTTCACTTTAGCGGGATGCAGCGGCTACCCGCGGCATTCGTTATCAACCTAGCTAGGCTAGTCCACCCACATCGTCTCCAGTTCGCTGCAGAGCCGCGGCCCCATATGGGTATACTCTCGAGGATTCGACTCGATTCGCCCCCGCTGGGGCGTCAAAGGAGACTGCATATGCCCACCACCACCTCAACCGATCCGCGCGCCGCTGCTGCCGCGCTGCTGGTACCCGGTACCACATGCCACGGTTTTGCCGTCGAGCGCTGCGAGACCGTGCCCGAGCTCGACTCGGACGCCTACGTGCTGCGCCACACTGCCTCGGGCGCTCGCCTGCTGTACCTGGCGTGCGACGACGAAAACAAGGCCTTTGCCATTGGCTTTAAGACGCCGCCGGCCGATTCCACCGGCGTGTTCCATATTCTTGAGCACTCGGTGCTGTGCGGATCGGCTAAGTTCCCCGTCAAGGAGCCGTTTGTCGACCTGATCAAGAGCTCCATGCAGACGTTCCTCAACGCCATGACCTACCCCGACAAGACTATCTACCCCGTTGCCACCACCAACGAACAGGACCTGTACAACCTGATGGACGTGTACCTGGATGCGGTGTTCAACCCGGCCATCTATACCAAGCCCACCATTTTTGAGCAGGAGGGCTGGCACTACGAGCTGGATCTGCCGGAGGGCGCCGAGGGCGATGGCAGCTCCGCGAGCCTGCGCGAGGGCACGCTGCGCTATAACGGCGTGGTGTTCAACGAGATGAAGGGCGCGCTGTCCGACCCCATGAGCGTGCTGGACGACGCCGTCAACGCCGCGCTCTATCCCGACACCGCCTATGCGCACGAGAGCGGCGGCGACCCGCGCGCGATTCCCGCGCTCACCTACGAGCAGTTCCTGGACACGCACGCGCGCCACTACAATCCTTCCAACTCCTATATCACGCTCTACGGCGACCTGGACGTGGACCGCGCGCTGGCGTTTTTGGACGAGCGTTATCTGTCACAGCCGAGTGCCGCGAGCCGCCGCATGGACGCTGCCGTTGCCGCCGGCGAGGACCCGTCCACGCTGGCGCCCAATCCGCTGGGCGTGCAGGCGCCCGTGACCTGCGAGTATAAGCGTGTCGAGATGGCCACCACGCCCGAGAACGCCCTGGTGGGCCTGGGCCTGGTGCTGGGCAGCGCGCTCGACCGTAAGCGCACGATCGCGGCGGATATCCTGTTCGAGGCGTTGCTGGGCTCCAACGAAGCGCCGGTTAAGAAGGCCATTCTGGCCGCCGGCCTGGGTGGCAACGTGGTGAGCTACACCGCGGCCGAGAGCCTGCAGCCCTACGAGCTCATCATGCTGCAAAACGCGCAGCCCGGCGTGGCGCGCGATCTGCGCCGCGTGTTCCAGGACGCCTGCCGCGACCTGTGCGAGCACGGCGTTCCGCGCGAGCGCCTGGAAGCCATCATCAGCAGCAACGAATACGACCTGCGCCAGCGCGACTACGGTATCGCCGACGGCGTGGCCATTGCGTGCGACGCGCTGAGCACCTGGCTCTACGATGACGACGCCGCGACGCTGGCGCTCAAGTACGGCCCGGTGTACGAGGAGCTGCGTGGCGAGCTGGACGGCAGCTATTTTGAGGACCTGCTGCGCGAACTGGTGCTGCAGAACGATCACATGGCACTGGTCGAGCTGGTGCCGGTGGACGCCACCGAGGGTTCGGAGGGTGCCGAGGCCGCCGAGCTGGCAGCCAAGCGGGACGCCATGACCGATGCCGAGCTGGCCGACGTGGTCGAGCGCACGGCAGCACTGCGTGCCGCACAGGAGGCGGAAGACACACCCGAGGCCAAGGCCACACTGCCGCGTCTGCGCGTGTCCGACATTGGCGAGGCGCGCCCCGAGCCGCCGCTGGTCGTGGACACGACCGCGCCCATCCCCTGCCTGCGCCACGGCATCCCCACCAACCGTCTGGCCTACGCCATGCAGTATTTCGACCTGAGCTGCGTCGCGTTTGAGGATCTGCCCTATGTGACGCTGCTCTGCCGCCTGCTCAAGCAGCTGCCCACACGCGAGCATTCGGCCGAGGAGCTCGACAATTTACTTGCCGGCAAACTGGGCTTTTTGAGCTTTACGACCGAGGTCATGACGCAGCCCGAAGTGGACGGCGTGCGCCCCTACTTGCTGGTGAGCGCCGGCGCCCTGTCCGAGAAGATCGATGCACTGGCGAGTTTGCCGCGCGAGGTGTGGTCGAGCACGCTGTTGCTCGATGCTGACGCCGACCGCGTTCGCGACGTGCTCACGCAGATTCGCATTGGGCTTGAGCAGGGCTTTATCAACAACGGCCACTCGGCGGCGCTCGGTCGCGCGATGAGCTACAGCTCGCCTTCGGCCGTGGTGCGCGAGCAACTTTCGGGCGTGGACTTCTACCTGTTCCTGCGCGATCTGCTCGAGCACTTTGACGAGCGACTGGACGACCTGCGTGCCAAGCTTGCCGCGCTGGCAGACCGCATCTTTGTGGCCGATGGCTGCATGGCGAGCTTTACCGGCAGCGACGGGGACTTTGACGCGTACTGGGATGCCGCGGGCGACCTGGGGCTTGGTGCGGGCGACGGCGCCGATGCCGGCCGCAACGCGCTCGTGGTGCCGGCGCCGCGCGACCGCCACGAGGCTTTTGTCATCCCCAGCGACATCTGCTTTGCGGCAGGCGCGTGCGACCCGCGCCGTCTGGGCATTGACGTGACGGGCGCTTGGGCCGTGGCTGCCAACGCACTCTCCTACGACTACCTGTGGAACGAGATCCGCGTGAAGGGCGGTGCGTATGGCTGCGGATTCCGCGCGGCCGGCGAGCGTCAGACGGCGTTCTACACCTACCGTGACCCGGCGATCGATCCTTCGATTGAGCGCGTGGCGCGCGCGGGTGCATGGCTCGGCAGCTTTGAGCCCGACGAGGTCGCCTTTGAGGGCTTTATCGTGAGCTGCGTGAGCGGCATGGATGCGCCGGTGAAGCCCTACGCGCTCACCAAGCGCCGCAACACGACCTACCTGGCCGGGCTCGATCCGCATGCACGTGAGGAGCGCCGCGCCCAGATGCTCGCCGCAACGCCCGGTGGGCTGCGCTCGCTCGGCACCGATGTGACGCGCATCGCAGCCGCGTCGCCCATCTGCGTCTTTGGCGGCCGCGACGTCATCGCCAAGAGCAGCGCCGGCTTTAACGTCATCGACCTGCTGGCCTAGCCACAGTCAAGCAAAACCACCACAAAGGGGACAGGCGCCTTCGTGGTGGTTTTTTCGCTTGTCGCCCCCAGAAAGGGCCGTTTCCAAGAGAAACCACCACGAAGGCGCCTGTCCCCTTTGTGGTGGTTTGCGAGTGGGCTGCTATTTGATAAACGGGTTCAGTCTGGCCGCCAGCGGATCGAGCTTGTACATGGTTACAAAGCATTCGCGACCATAGTCGGAGTCGTTGCTCCAGCTACCCTGGTCGACGTTGTACTCTGCATCCAGACGAATCCACTCCTCCGGCTTGTTCTTCTCGTGCTTGCTGCAGAAGTAGCGCTGGTACTCGACCTCGCGCTCAAACTCAAACTCGACATCCGAACCGCGGCCGGCATACTCGTCGACCGACGTCAGGTTGCCGTGGTCGTCGTAGTAAAACTCCGCATAGCCGCCGCGCTCGGAATCGATCCTGTCGAGCTTTCCGTCGCTGTACGAATAATCCACCGCGGCATACGAGTTCAGCGAGCCGTAATCGTTGCCGTCCTTGTCATACTCATAGCCCGCGGTGATCGTCCACGTAGTTCCCACCGTGTCGCCCTGGCAGTCCAGCGTAAAGGACGTCACGCGATCCTTGTCGTATCCGTACGAATACACGACCGTTCGAGGATTGGCCGGGCTGGTATCGGTGTTGGTCACCATGTTGCCGTCCTGGTAGACATACGTGCTCGCGCTCTCGCCGTAACCCGCATGGGTCGTCTTGTTGATCAGGTTTCCGTCCGCGTCGTAGGTAAACGTCGTGGTGCTCGACGAATCGCTCATGTCGGCATCGCAGTCGATGCGCGTGACGTTTCCGTTGGCGTCGTACGTAAACGTGTTGACGTTCACGTAACCGCCCGCCAGATCTTCCTCAATCTCCGAGATACGATGCGACTCATCGTGCTCGACACTGTAGCTTACGCCGCCACCTTGCTTGACGGCAGACGTGAAGCCCGTGACGTAGCCGTTTTCATCGCGCTCGATCTCGTAGATATCACCGTACTGGTCCGATTTATCGGTGCCTTCATAGGACACCGGCAGCCACAGCTCGTCGAGCTGCGTGTCCTTAATGCCGCTAACCTTCGTATCCTGCGGCAGTTCCAACGTGGCGAGCTTCTTTTTGCCCGAAAGATCAACGCTTTTGAGCTCCCCGGCATTTGAAAGGTCGAGCTTCTCGATGTTGTCGCAACCGTCCAGGTTAACGGCGGTGACGTTGCTCGCCGAGTTAAGCTCGACGGTTTTAAGGTCGCCGCAGCCCGAAAGGTCCAGGTTGACGAGCTTGTCGTCGCTGGACTCCACTGTAACGATATTGGGGAATGTCTTGCCCAGGCCCTGCGTCGACGTGACGCCGTCCAGCTCGACCGACGTCACCGCCTTGGCTTCGTCGCGTGAGATGCGGCCGTCACCGTTCGTGTCGTACTTGGTCGAGACAAGCGCACGCATGCCGCTATCCGGAAAGGTCTTCTCGTCGATAGGCGTGGTCGCGATCTGGGTGAAATAGAACAGCGCACCGCCGCCGATGCCCGCCGCCACGGCAAGCACCGCGGCAAGGGCGATGAGGGGCTTCTTGGAACGCTTGCGCCGCACGGGCTGCTGCACGGGCACGTATTGCCCAGGAGCGGGCGTGGCAGGCTGGGGTTGCTGCGTGGCCGCGACCTGGTCGGGTGCTACGGGCGCGCCGCATACGGGGCAAAAGAGGGCGTCGTCGACAAGCGGCGTGCCACACGAGCGACAAAACATGACGGGCTCCTTTCGGTTCATTCCTTCCACCATGAAGGTAAACCCAAAAATGCAGCCCTTGTTGCGCAACACAGCCAAGCGGGAGCCAAACCACCACAAAGGGGACAGGCACCTTTGTGGTGGTTCGAACACTTGTTCTATACGTACACATGTTCTATAGTAGGGATGCTTGCATCGGACTTAAATTGCAACTAGGATATAGTTGCAGAATGTGAGGCGGGATGACGCGGACCGATAAACTCATCGCCCAACTACTTAGCTGCCCTTCGACGTATCGGTATACCGATTTTTTAAAAGTCATGGCTTCATATGGCTTTGAAATGGACAACAAAGGCAAGACATCCGGATCGCGCGTTCGCTTCTACAGGCCATCAGATGGCAGGATGTTCGTAATGCACGCGCCACATCCATCTGACGAATTGACAGCGGGGACCATTCGAAACATCGTTCGATTTCTGCAAGATGTCGGAGGTAGTCATGAGTAACGTTTTGGCATACAAGGGTTATTTCGCCCCAGTCGAGTTCGATGCCGAACAGCATGTGCTAACAGGTATGGTCACCGGCATTAGGGATGCAATTGTGTTTGAAGGCTCTACGGTTAAAGAAGTGGAACAATGCTTCCACGACGCCGTCGACGATTACCTTGAGTTTTGCGCCGAGAAGGGCAAGGAACCCGAGCGGGCTTTTAAGGGGTCGTTCAACGTAAGAACGGGCTCTGAGCTCCACAAGCAAGCAGCGCTGGCAGCGGCAAAGAAGGGTGAGTCACTCAATAAGTTTGTGACTGAGGCGATTGCTGCGGCGTTATAGCATTAACGCACAGGCCCAAACAACCACAAAGGGCGCAGTTCACAGGCATATTTGCGGTGACTTTACTGCCCATATCGCGTTTGCCCAGATAAAAGCTGCCAAAATAAACCTGTCCCTTTTTGGTAGGTTTGGGAGATGAGACTGGGATGGATAAGGCTGAGTTGCGGCGGGCAGTGATTGCTCGGCGCGATGCTATTGATTTGGATGTTCGGGCGGCAAAGTCCGCCGCTATCTGCGCGCGGCTTGTTGAGCTGATGGAGCCCAGCGGCGCTGCGGGCCAACGCACCGTTGCCGTCTATGCCGCGATGGGTTCCGAGGTCGACCCAGCCGCGTTTGCCGCCGCGGCCGTCGCGCGTGGCTGGCGCGTAGCCTATCCGTGCATGCTCTCGGCAAGCGACGCCGCCGCATGCGGCCAGCGCATGTGCATGCGGGCAGTCTCTGCCGGCGATGCGTCCGAGGCCCCGTTTATCGCCCACCCTACGCGGGCCTTCGCAGCCACGGACGTCGACAGCGACCACTTCCCCATCGTGCCCGCCGCCGAGCTCGACATGGTTGTCGTGCCGCTCGTGGCTTTCGACCGCACCGGCGCGCGCCTGGGCTACGGCGGCGGCTGTTACGACCGCTACCTGCCCACGCTTTCGGCAACATGCCAGGTCGTCGGCATCGCCTTTGACGAGCAACGCGTCGACCACGTTCCCACCGATGCGCACGACCTGCCGCTGTCCCACATCGTCAGCGCCTAGCCGCCGCTGTATCGCACCCGCAAGATGAGCGTGGAAAATCTCCCACTTTGAGCCCCCTTACGAGCCAAAAACGGGAGATTATCCATGCTCATTCAACAAGCGTCCGAAAATCCACGCTCGTCCGTCCGATTTTCCACGCTTGTGCAGCCAAACGCCCTGCAACTGCCTCAGCACGCACGCGGCACGCCGGCGACCTTGAGCTTGCGATCGAGTTTTGTCGGATCCCTTAGATCATCCCAGCACAAGCGCACGATTTTGCAGTTATCAAGCAGCGAAAGCCTCGACTCGCGCTGGCGCTCATCGAACTGCGCCTTCGCGAGCTTGCCCTCCTCCGCCGCCTTCTCGCTTTTAACGAATCCGTCGAACTCCCCGATAATCAGCCGGTCGCCCACGCGCCACAAGTAGTCGACGCGATACGGTCGTCCCGGCTCAACCGGGTCGAACAGCTCAACTTGCAGCTCCGGCGTCTGCCAGCCGCGCTCGATCATCAGGGCACGCGCCTTGGACTCACCGCCGCTTTCCGACAGCCCATCGGCACATCGTGCAACCCTGCGCGCCGTCACAACGCCGCGACGATTCAGGCCAAGCTTGTCGACAGTCTCAACGAGATGCTCCTTCGACAAAAGTTGCTCATGGAGCGCCGAATCCGCGATGATCAGTCCCTCGACAAACGATGCATCGACCAAGCAATCCGTAATCGTTTGATCGATATCGGTTACGGCGATATCCATCTGGGTGGCCCGTGTTTGACGAGCATAGCGATGACGAATGACCTGAGAGCCCGGCGTCGTCGATTGGGCTGGCATCGCGGCGATATGGATGTGCGTCAAATTGGCATGCGAAACCGAAAGGCCATAGATAACAGCCGCCGTATAGGAGCAAAATGTCCAGTCGGGGTGCTTTTGCGCAAGCGCCCGCACCCGATGCAGATAACGCTGCCGAAACTTGAGCTCGGACCAGTATTCCGGACGCGCATACAGCCCCGGCATGACCGCTTCGAGACTTCCCGCCTCCGCCCGCCGCTCAATCTGCTTTGCCTCCGCCGCCGTGCGCGCGTACACGCAGCTCATCTGCTGTTCGCATGCTTTAATGTGACTTGCAAGCCTTTGATTCGCCGTCATGTTTCCCATGTCGCCTCCCAAATCTTGGAACGGCGCAAACGTACCAGACGGTTTCATGCGAAGTCTGACCAAATACCGTCCAGGCGCTGACCAAATGCTTGACGGTTTTGGACGTTTTAGGCTGATGTCTTATATCTGCAGGTAGGGCGGTTGTCGAGAGGTCCCTGTCTCCACATTTTGAGGCCTTGGTCCATCGGATTATCAGAAAGAAAAACCCGTCGAGATTCAAGACTACGCCAAATGCGACTTTGCCTCTGCACGCACCGTCGCTTAGCCGAGCCATCGGCATCTACATGCCTAAAAAATGAGCGTGGATAATCTCCCGTTTTGAGCCTAGTTTCAAGCCAAAAGTGGGAGATTATCCACGCTCGATTTGTAAATGTCCGAAAATCCACGCTCGTCCGTCCGGATATCCACGCTCGTCACGCCGCCGGCACAGCAGCAGCCGTAGCCTAGTGCTCCTCGCCGGCTCGGGCTAGGTCGTAGGGCGTGGTCTGGTAGACGTAGTAGTTGAGCCAGTTGGTGTAGAACAGCTGAGCCTGGCTGCGCCAGACGTTGCGCGGCTCGGCGGTGGGGTCGTCGCCCGGGAAGTAATGTGCCGGCACCTGAGGGTTGAGCCCGCGCTTCACGTCGCGCTCGTACTCCAGGCGCAACGTGTCGGTATCGTACTCGGGGTGGCCAAATACAAAGAAGCGACGGCTGTCGGTCGACTTGATGATGTACAGGCCCACCTCGTCGGACACGGCCACGACCTCAAGCTGCGGCTCGGCCTCCACGTCCTCGCGGCGCACATCGGTGTTGCGCGAATGCACGGCATAGAAACGGTCGTCAAAGCCGCGGACCAGCGGGCTTTGCGGCTTCACCAGATAATGTTCAAATACGCCACTCGCCTTTGCCGGTAGGTCGTACTTCTGGATACCGTAATGATGGTACAGGCCGGCCTGCGCACCCCAGCAAATGTGCAGCGTGGAATGCACGTGTGTGGTGGACCAATCCATGATCTGGCAGAGCTCGGGCCAGTAGTCGACCTCTTCGAACGGCATCTGCTCCACCGGAGCGCCGGTAATGATCAGGCCGTCGTAGTGAATGTCGCGAATGTCGTCGAACGTGCGGTAGAACGTCTCCAGATGGCCGGCGCTCACGTGCGTGGCCTCGTGCGTCTTGGTGCGCAGCAGGTCGACCTCCACCTGCAGCGGCGTGTTGGAGAGCTTGCGCATGATCTGCGTCTCGGTGGCGATTTTGGTGGGCATGAGGTTGAGGATGAGCACGCGCAGCGGACGGATATCCTGGTGCAGCGCGCGATACTCGGTCATGACAAAGATGTTCTCGCTCTCGAGCTGCGCGGCGGCAGGGAGGGCGTCGGGAATGCGAATGGGCATGGAAGCTCCTTACGAGTCAGTTGCAGCTATGGTACAACGACCGGCCCCATCCGCGCGAGTACATCGCCCGGCGATGCCGTCAGCGGCCCAAATCACCCCAAAAGTAGAGATTAAGGCATGTCCCAAAAATCTGCGGCGCTTTATCCTAGCAAAGTGGTAGCAGGACGCTACAATGGTTCGACGCGAAAAACTCGGCCGGAAGGATACTCATATGTACCAGACGCGTAAGATCGGTGTGGTCGGCCAGGGCCACGTAGGAGCACATGTCGCCAACAGCCTGCTTATGCAGGGCATTGCCGACGAGCTGTACCTGTGCGATATCAACGAGGCCAAGGTGACGTCCGAGGTCCAGGACCTGCGCGACTCCCTTTCGTTTGTCCCGTATAACACCAAGATCGTCAACTGCTACGACCACTACGAGGAGCTGGCCTGCTGCGACGTCATCGTCAACGCCGCCGGCAAGGTCGCGCTGGCCGCCGGCAACCGCGACGGCGAGCTGTTCTTTACCACCGACGCCGCCCGCACCTTTGCCAAGCGCATCGTCGACGCCGGCTTTGACGGCATCTTCGTGAGCATCTCCAACCCCTGCGACGTCGTGTGCACCGAGCTGTGGCACCTGACCGGCTACGATCCCAAGAAGATCATCGGCTCGGGCTGCGGCCTGGACTCCGCCCGCCTGCGCACCGAGATCTCCAAGAAGGTCGGCGTGAGCCCCAAGTCCATCGACGCCTACATGATCGGCGAGCACGGCTTTAGCCAGTTGGCCGCCTTTAAGGCCGCAACCATCGCCGGCAAGAGCCTCAACGAACTTCAGGCCGAGAACCCCGACAAGTACGCCTTCGACCACATGGAGATCGAGGAGCTTGCACGCAAGGGCGGCTATGTGACCTACCAGGGCAAGCAGTGCACCGAGTACGCCGTCGCCAACTCCGCCGCGCGCGTCTGCGCCGCCGTGCTGCACAACGAGCACGCCGTGCTTTCGGCATCCACGCTCATGACCGGCCATTATGGCGAGGAGGGTATCTTTACCTCCCTGCCGTGCGTGATCGGCGCCGAGGGCGTCGAGGAGGTCTACACGCTCGACCTGTCCGAGCACGAGCTCGAGGGCTTCCACAAGAGCTGCCAGCACATTCGCGACAACATCGCCCAGCTCGACTGGTGGGATGCCGAGGCCTACGACGCCAAGTAAGCGTCGGTTGCCGCGACACCTCGCGAATCTAAGCGCAATACCAAGCGGGCCGCGCCGGAAATCCCCGGCGCGGCCCGCTTTTTACGCACGCTATTCACTTGCGAATCGAAGGTGAATGCTTTTCCCGTTACCTAGTACTGCTCGATGCCCATGTAGCGACGAACCTCGGGGCTGTGGTCGAACACCTTGCCGCGAGCGGCACGCAGTTCGCAGCTCATGTTGTAGAAGAAGATCGGCTCCAGGTACGAACGCACGCTGGCGGGCACCTCGCCTACGCCGTACTCGAGCGCGTCGAGCACCATAACCGTATCGGTGTGCGTGTTGAGGAACGCCAGCGCGCGCTCCTCCATGGGGCGGCACTCGCCCGATCCGAGCTGTACAAAGTAGAACACGCCGGGCTCGGTGGCTTCGAACGGGCCGTGGAAGTACTCGCCGGAGTGGATATAGCAGCAGTGCTGCCACTGCATCTCCATGAGCGAGCAGATGGCCATGGCGTAGGTCTGGCTAAAGTTGGGGCCGGATCCCAGGATGTAGAAGAACTTGTGCTGCTGGCAGAGTTCGGCAAAGCGATCGCCCAGCTCGGCGTTGACTTTCTCGCGGGCAGCGGGCAGCAGGGCATCCATCTGCTTAAGTCCGGCGTACATGTCGGCAAGCGCCTCGTAACCCTCCTGCTGGTCGAGCAACTCGGCGGCGATCAGAGCGCCGATGCCCTGCGGCACCTCGGCCTGCGGCACGCCCTCGCCCCAGGGATAGACCCAGGTAGTCCACTTGCCGTTGTCGATCTTGGAGCCCTCGCAGTCGGTCATGGCGACGACCTCGGCGCCGGCAGCCAACGCCATCTCGCAGCCGTCGACGACCTCCTGCGTGTTACCGCTGTGGCTGCAGGCAATAACGAGCGACTTCTCGCCAAGGCTCTTAGGGGCCATCAGGCAGAACTCGCGCGCAGTATAGACCGTGGAGGTAAACGTGGTGGCCTCGCGCTTGAGCAGCTCGTTGGCCGGCATCAGGTCGATCATCGAACCGCCGCAGGCGATCCAAAAGACGTTCTCGATCTTACCCTTGCGCTCGATGATTTCCTGAACCAGATCATGTGCGTTCATACTGATGTTCCTCCTTGTGTGGCAACTTTAGACGATAGCTCGTACCTGCTGTCGTTCTATGTTGTCCTATTTATACCACGCAAGCAATCGCTCGGAAAGTCATTTCGGCAAATTTGTTCTATGTTGTTCTATCTATGAACGTTAGATGTCGAACACGTAGCGCGAGCCCACGATCTTTTGGCGACCGAGCAGCAGAGGTTGCTCATCAAAATCGGTAAAGTACGTCTCCATGTAGAAGAGCGGCTCGCCGATCGGAACCTCGAGCAGCGGGGCCGCCTGAGCATCGGCAAGCGCAATCTCCACCGTGCAGGGATCGGATTTGAGCGGCGAACGACCCGAATGCTCGGCAACGAGCGCAAAGATTGAATTATCGGTGAGGTCCTCGTCGGCCAGCGTCTGCAGGTAGGGATGGTCGGCGAGTACAAAGGCGTTGTTCTCGAGCATGACGGGGATGCCGTCGGCCGTGCGCACGCGTTCGACCACGATAAGCTCGCAGCCGGGCTCCACGCCAAAGAACGCCGCATCCTCGTGCGTCGCCGCGACCACCGTGCGCGACACCAGACGCGCACCCGGCACCATGTCGTTGGCAGCACAACCCTCAGTAAAGCTCTGGACGTCACCCTTCTGGCGAATCTTGCGCTTGAGCTTGGGAGCGCACACAAACGTGCCCCTCCCCTGCTGGCGGTTGAGATACCCCGCGCGCGACAGCTCCTCGATGGCACGGCGCACGGTGATACGCCCCACGCCGTAGGACTTCGCGAGCTCCATCTCGGCAGGGATGCGCGAGCCGACAGGGTACACGCCGCGCGCGATCTCGCCCTTTAGGTCGTCCATGACCTGCTGGTACAGCGGCACGGCGGGCACCTCGGCGCGCTCGGAACGTTCGGTCTTGCTATCGGCTGCCATCATTACGCTCCATCCCGCGCATGCTCGGACTCAAACTCTTTAATCGCCGCCATAAACTGTTCGCCAAAGGCGTCGGCTTTTTTCTCGCCAATGCCGTTGACCTGGACCAGCTCCTCGCGCGTCTGTGGACGCAGGCGGCACAGGCCGCGCAGGGCTTTGTCGGAAAAGACCATATACGGCGCCATCTCCAGCTCCGTCGAGATCTCCTTGCGGAGGGCACGCAGGCGCTCGAACAGCTCGGCATCGTCGCCAACGCGCGGGCGCTGATCCAGCTCGGCCTCCTCGCGCAGCAGATCGACGGCGCGGCGGGCGCGGGCCGAGGCCTTGCGCCTGGACGCGCGACGCTTAACGGTAAAGGCGAACGCCTCGTCCTCGACCTCGCCGGCACGCGGACCCAGTCCCACGACCGGGTACTGCCCCTGCGAGGTGGCCAAATAACCGCGACCGCACAGCTGGCCGATGATGTCCTTGATGCGTCCGACCGATTCGCTCGACAGCTCACCGTAGCCGTGGTCCTCGTCCAGATGCATCTGGCGAATGCGCTCGGTGTTGCCGCCGTGAAGCACATCGGCGATCAGCGACTTGCCAAAGCGCATGGGTCGCGTGGCCACATAGCGCACGGCGGCGCGGGCCATGCCGGTGACGTCCTCGACCTCGAACTGCGTGAGGCAGTTGCTGCAGTTGCCGCAGCCCTCGGCGTCGTCTGCCGTGCCGCCCGCGGCGGCCGCCGCATGCTCGGCCGCGGCCTCGTCGCCAAAGTAGCGCAGCATGTATTCGCGCAGACAGCCGGTGGTATTGCAGTAGCCCTCCATCTGGCTGAGCAGGCGATAACGGTTCTGGAGCGCCCACGCGCGCTGCTCGTCGTCGAGCGCCTCGTCGGCAGCGTCGCCGCGGTCGATCAAAAAGCGGCGCATGCGAAAATCGTTGCCGTTCCACAGCAAGTAGCAGCTAGCCGGGTCGCCGTCGCGGCCGGCGCGCCCCGCCTCCTGATAGTAGGCCTCGATGCTCTCGGGCACGTTGTTGTGGATCACGTAGCGCACGTTGGGCTTGTCGATGCCCATGCCAAAGGCGTTGGTGGCAACCATCACCTGAATATCGTCGTCGATAAAGGCACGCTGGCTTTGCCTGCGGGCGTCGTTGCCCATGCCGGCGTGGTAGCGACCAACGTGAATACCGCTGGGTCCCAGCGCCTCGGCAAGCTCCGCGGCCAGCGCGTCGACCGTCTTGCGGGTCGAGCAATACACGATGCCGCTCTCGCTCGAATGCGCGATCACATAGTCGCGCACCCACGCGGCCTTGGCCTTGTCGCCCATCTCTTCGCAGCCAAAGTAGAGGTTCTTGCGATCGAAGCCCGTCACCACCGTCGCGGGGTTTTGCAGGCCGAGCATCTGCTGAATGTCCGCACGTACGCGCTCAGTCGCCGTAGCGGTAAAGGCCGCCACGATAGGGCGCTGCGGCAGGGAATCGATGAACTCGCGAATCTGCAGGTAAGCGGGGCGGAAATCCTGGCCCCATTGGCTCACACAGTGTGCCTCGTCAATGGCCACGAGCGGCACGCCAATGCCGGAGGAACCCGCGGCCTCCTGCGCAAAGGCTAAAAAGCGCGGCTCGAGCAGGCGCTCGGGCGCCACGTACATAAGCTGGTAGCGGCCCTCGCGCGCCCGCTTGAGCACGGTGTTTTGCTGGGCCGGAGTAAGACTGGAGTTGAGATAGCTGGGTCGTGCACCCGCCGCGAGCAACGCACGGGTCTGGTCTTCCATAAGCGACAGCAGCGGACTCACCACAAAGGTGATGCCGGGCAGCATGAGCGCGGGCACCTGGTAGCAAATGGACTTGCCGGCGCCCGTGGGCATAACACCCAGCGCATCGCGACCGGCAAGGATCGCATCGACCATGCGGTCCTGCCCCGGGCGAAACGAGGTGTAGCCAAAATAGGCGCCGAGCGTGTCGAGCGCCATCTGCTGCATGCTATCGGTCATGGTTTCCTAACGTCAGAATCATCTGCCGCCGATTATACGCCGCCGCGCGGACCGATGCCGCACGGCTGCTAGCCACAGGCAACGCGATCAGAAGGGAACGAGCGTGGATTTTTGGACGCTTGCCGAACGAGCGTGGATAATCTCCCACTTTGAGGCCGTAACCGAGCCAAAAACGGGAGATTTTCCACGCTCATTCTGCAGATTGCCGCTCTGGCGGGCTTGCAGCGTCGACCGGTCCGTCGTTCGTCAGAACGGCGGAACCAGCCCTACATGACCATAACGTAGCGCGATCCCACGTAGTACTGCTTACCCATCAGGACCGGCTCGCCATTGGGGCCGATAAAGCCGGCACGCAGATTGAGCAGTGGATCGTGCGGAGCAATGCCCAACTCGGCCGCCTGCTCGGCGTTAGCGCGAACGGCCTCGACCGTACGGTAGCCAACCGAGACAATCGGCGTTCCGCCAACACGCTCGACCTCGGCAAAAATCGACTTGTCCTCAAGATCGGCCGTCAACAGCTCACGATATACGTCAAAGGGCACAAAGATGTTCTCCTCAAAGATGGGCTCGCCGTCGGCCGTACGCACGCGCTTGATATGCAGCAGCAGCGCATCCTTCTGCAGGCCAAAGAACTCCATCTCGTTTTGGCGCGCCGGAACAATCTGGCGATCGACCACATGCGCGCCCGCCTTCATGCCGTTGTCGGCACACAGCGCGGTAAACGTCTGCAGCGTCGAGGCATGGAACTGGCGATTGATGTGCGGCGTGGCGACAAACGTGCCACGGCCTTGCTGCTTAACCAGGTAGCCATCGGAGCACAGCTCCTCGACGGCGCGGCGCACCGTGATGCGGCTCACCTCATACTGTTCGGCAAGCTCGAGCTCGGACGGAATGCGCTCCTTGGGTGCATAAACACCCTTCTCGATCGCGTCCTTGATCTCGTCGTAAATCTGCTGGTAAAGCGGTGCGTTTTTAGGTGCAGGCATATCTGTTCACTCTTATCAAAATATAGAAATAACTCATACGTATATAACGTCTATTTCTATGTTACCTCAGTTTGATAAAACGATATACCGCATACAGCAAATCCTTACTTGCCGTCGTCCTGCTGCAGGCTGTCCTGCTCGCTCAGGCGCGCCTGTCTGCTGGCAATGCGCGCGGGCTTGTCGGGATCGGGAACTGCCGTGGGCATAGGCTCGTCGACATGGCCGCCCCACCAGCCGCCTACAAAGTTGAGCGTGTGGAACACGTTGATCACGGCGCCGGGGTCCACGTCGCACACCAGCTTGACGATATCCTGGCTCTCGTAGGTCGAGACAACGGTGTGCAGCAGGTACATCTTTTCGCGACTGTATCCGCCAATGACCTCGGCGCAGCTAATGCCATGCTGAAAATGGTCGACGTAAGCAGTCATGATCTCGTCGGCCTTGCGCGTGGTAATCTGCAGCGTCACGCGGTCGTAACGGCGATAGAAACTGTCGATGGTCTTGGTCGAAATAAACTGGAACACGATGGAATAGGCCGCGTTGTCCCAGCCAAACATAAAGCCAAAAATCGCCAGGATAGCGCAGTTAAAGCCAAAGATGACGCCCCAGATGGTCTTGCCCGTGTGGTTGGACACCCACAGCGCGATAAAGTCGGTGCCGCCGGTCGACGCACCCGACTTAAGTGCGATCGAAGCACCCAGGCCCGAGACCACGCCGCCAAAAATGATGAGCATGATCTTGTCGCCCAAAAACGGCGCAAAGTGAAAAATGTTGAGGAACAGCGACGAGAGCGCAACCTGCATCATCGAGAAGATGACGAAGCGCTTGCTGATGCCGCTCCAGCACAGAAGCGCCACGGGGATATTGAGCGCGAGCATGCCGAGCGAGGTGTCGATATGAACACCGCCGAGCGAGGTGACTCGATCGAGCAGGACCGCAACGCCGGTAAGGCCGCTCGGAAGCAGGTCAGCGGGCTGAATGAACGCCTGAATCAGGAAGGTCTGCAGAATAGCGGATATGGTGACCGCCACGGCCGTGATGGCGCGGCGGACGATGGTAAGACGGCCGAGCACGAGCACGCGGTCCGTGAGCTGATCGATGGCGTTCGCCACGCAGGCTCCTTTCGAAGGCAAATCTAGTTGTGGGGCATGTCGGCGATTGTAGCATGGAGCGAGACGGGCGCCCAACCACCACAAAGGAGACAGGCACCTTCGTGGTGGTTTGCGGCAAGATGGCTAGATGGCAGAAAGGATGTCGGTGAGGTTGTCGATGATGGTGTCGGCGGCGGACTGGTCCAGATTGACGCCCTCGTGCGGACGCAGCGCCAGGACACGGGCGCCGGAGCGCTTACCGGCCTCGATGCCCAAAGGCGAGTCCTCGATAACCAGGCACTCGGCAGGCTCCACGCCCAGCGCCTCCATGGCGCGCAGATAGATCTCGGGATCGGGCTTAAACGCACTGCACTCGTGGCCGCTGATGGTGTAGTCCAGCACGTCGGCGATACCGGCGATCTCCACCAGCTCGTCGATCAGCTCGCGATAGGACGAGCTCGCGATGGCACAGAGCACACCGCGCTCGTGCAGCTCGCGCATCACCGGCTCCGTCTGGCGATTGAGCAGCTCGGCATACGGAACGGGATGGACCGGGCTGTAAACCTGCTTGTACTCCACACGCAGGCGCTCGCGCAGCTCAACATCGTCGGGCACCAGCGCCTGCCAAATGGCCGGCTCGTTAGATCCCGATAGATCGGGGATCTCGTCAAAGTGGAACCCCTTCTCTTCCATAAACGCCACGCGGCGGCGGTTGTAGAACCACTCGGTATCGACCAGCACGCCATCCATATCAAACAGCACTGCCTTGATCATACGCATCTCCTCTCAAGAGCAAAAAGGGGACGGGGCGCAAACCCCATCCCCTTTCAATCAACCCGTAAGGTTTACTTACTTGTGATTAGTAGGAAAGCTTCCACATGTAGCGACGCATGGTCAGCGGGTGCTGACGGGCCTCGGCGATCTGGTTGCCGTACTCGCGCATAACGGCGAGGTGCAGCAGCGGGTTGAAGTAGGTGATGACGCTCGCCGGCACGGCGTCGGCCAGACCGTAGTCCTTGGAGTCGATCAGAGCGACCTTGGCGCCCATGCGCTCAAGGAAGGTGAGGGCGCGGGCGTCCATCGGACGGGTAGCACCATCGGACATGAAGAAGACGTAGGGCTTACCCTCGGTGGAAACCTCGAACGGGCCGTGGAAGTACTCGCCGGTGTTGTAGGCGGCGGCGTCGATCCACTGCATCTCGGTGAACAGGAAGGCGGCGTGAGAGTAGGCCATCTTCTCGGAGGCACCGGAAGCCATGAAGTAGATCATCTTGTCGTCCTTGAAGTCCTCAGCGAACTTCTTGGCAAGCTTCGTGCAGTGCTGAGCGGCGTTCTCGCACAGGTCGAAGATGTTGGTGAGGCCGGTGATCATATCCTCGTAGTGATCATAGCCCTCGGTCTGCTGAAGGATCTCGAGAGCGAGAGCGATGGCGTAGCCAGGCTTCTCGGCCTTGGCGGCATAGTTGGCGTGGAAGCCGTGGACGATGACGTGGTCGGCGTCGACGGTCAGAGCGGAGCCAGCCTTGTTGGTGAGGGAGACGACCGGGCAGTTGTGCTTCTTGGCGGTCTTGTTGGCCTCGACGGTCTCGGGCGTGGAGCCACCGAGGGAGCAGGTGATCACGAAGGTGTGCTCGTTGACCCAGGAAGGCGTGTCGTAGTTGAACTCGTTAGCGGTGAAGATCTGAACGTTCAGTTTGTCCGTGTTGTTGGCCAGGAAGTACTTGGCGGGGTACAGGTCGGACATGGAAGCACCGCAGCCGACGAAGGCGACACTGTGGATCTCGTGGTTGGACAGGACGTCAGCGACGATCTGCTTAGGGAGGTTAAGGTCGATCTCGTACATCTGACACATTCCTTTCGATTTTTGCGGCGCCACATTGCCGGGCGCTCGCAGGGTTACCGTGATTTGGACCGAGTCGCCGGCCCGTTGAGGATGCGACAAAGGGACTGTCCCATTGTCGCATTTTGGGGATGGAAGCCTGCCTGGGGTATGGGATGCCAGGCAGGCCCCCGGGGGAAAGCGGTTAGACGCTTGGTCGCGACTAGGCCAGGATGCCGGCCGCGGAGAGGGCGATGCCGCCCACGATGGCGATCACGAGAAGCCAACCGGTGTTGACGTTCTTCTTGATGAGCCAGTACATAAGGCCGGTGAGGCCAAGGGAGATCATCTGGGGCATCATGCCGTCCAGGATGTCCTGGATAACGACGGTGCCCTCAGCGAACTGCAGCGGGGTGGTGGCGCCGATCAGCGTGGCGATCATGCCGCCCACGGACATAAGACCCACGATGCCGCAGACATACATGAGCTTCTCCATGAGGTCGCCGCCCTGGAGCTTGCTCAGGTACTGGTGGCCGCCCTGATAACCCATCTTGGCAGCGAACCAAGTGATCAGCACGGAGGGGACGATGGAGATGAGCATGGCCAGGATCGGGCCCATGATGGAGCCCTGCTGAGCCAGCTGAACGCCCAGACCAAAGGCGATGACGCGGATGGTGCCCTGGAAGAAGGAGTCACCGATACCGGAAAGCGGGCCCATGAGGGAGGTCTTGACCGCGTTGATCGAATCGGGGTCGAAGTTCTCGGGATCCTTGGCGTACTCCTCCTCCATGGAAGCGGAGAGGCCCAGGATGAAGGCGCTCGTCTGCGGGGTGCAGTTGTAGAACGCCATGTGACGGTGGTAGGCCTCTTTCTTAGCAGCGAGCTGCTTGGGGTCGGACTCATCCGGATAGAGGCGGTCGAGCGTGGGAACCATGCCGTAGAGGAAGCCCATGTTCATCTGACGCTCGTAGTTCCAAGAGGCCTGGATGGCCCAGGAGCGCCAGAAGAACTGGCTGACCTTCTTGTTCAGGGACACGTCCTTGGTTGCGGTTGCCATAGTGTGTTCCTCCTTAGTCTTCGTCGTCTTCGAGCGGATCGTAGTCGGAATCGACACCGGCAGCTGCATGGGAACCGTTGAACTTGAAGCCCATGAAGACGATAGCCAGGCACACACCGATCAGAGCGACCGCGATGACGGACAGGTTGAGGTAGGCGGCGAGCAGGAAACCGATGAACAGGAACGGGGTCATGCCCTTCTTGATCATCATGGTGAGCAGCAGGGCCAAGCCGTAGGCGGTCATGATCTTGGTCGAGACGTTCAGACCAACGGACAGCCACTCGGGAACCATGTTGACGATGGCCTGGACCAGGTCGGTGCCGACAAAGACGGCCAGGAAGATCGGCAGGAAGTACATGACGGCGTACAGACCGGAGCCGGCGCAGATGTGCATACGGTAGGCGGTCTTGAACTTTCCGTTATCGATCGCGCTATCTGCCACATGGGTGAGGGCGGCGATGATGGAACGGAACACGATGCCGAGAAGCTGACCCAGGACGGCGACCGGGATGGCGATCGTCATGGCGGTCTCGGCGGAAGCATCGGTCAGGCACGCAAAGGCAGCGGCCACGATGCCGCCCAGGACCATATCGGGCGGAACGGCGGCGCCGACCTGCACCAGGCCCATGGACACGAGCTCGACGGCGGCACCGACGGCAAGGCCGGTGGGCACATCGCCCAGCAGCAGACCGACGAGCGTAGCGCCAACGAGGGGCTGCTCGAAGTTAAGACGACCGAGCAGGCGGGAGTCCCACATGCAGAACACGCCGACGAGGCCGACGAGCACCGCACTGATGAACGTATTCATACCCTTCTCCTTTCAGTCAGGCAAAAGCCTGGTTGATTACAGCTTGGCGTCGATGTCGACGCTCTGATACGTAGGGGTCTGCTGGACGTAGAGCTTGATGCCCATGTCGAGCAGCTGGTTGACGTCGGCCTTCTGGGTGGCGTCGAGGAAGACGGAGCTGTCCTTGCCTCCGACCTGATCGGCACCGTCGTGGTTGGCGGTGGCGCCCAGGTTGATGGCGTCGAGCTTGTAGCCCTGGCAGAACTGCAGCATCTCGGCCGTGTTGCCAAAGACGAACATGACGCGCTCGCCGAGGGTGTTGAGCTTGTCCATCTTGGCGAGGGCACGCTCGACGGTGAAGACGTTCAGGCGCACGCCCTGGGGCTTGGCCAGCTTAAGAGCGCCCTTCTTGATGTCATCGTTGGCGGCAGCGTTGTCGACGACGATGATGCGCTCGGCCTGAACCTTGGTGGTCCAGGTAAAGACGACCTGGCCGTGCAGCAGACGGTAGTCAAGACGTGCGAGGACGATCTTGGCGGGACCGGAGCTGTGACGGGACGCCTTGGCCTTCTTGGCGGGAGCCGCGGCGGGCTGGGCCGGTGCGTTGGGGTTGGTCAGACCGTTGCGGGCCTCGTTGATGAGGGCCGCGAGCTCGGCGCCCTCGACGGGGACGGGGCTCATAGCGAGCGTGAGCGCCAGCGGGATGTTGAAACCGCTGACAACCGTGAACTTCGTGCCGTTCTTGGAAAGCTCGACCATGTTGTTGTTGACCGAGCTGCCGAGCATATCGGTCAGCACATAGACGGTGTCGTCCGCGTTGAACGTGGCGATCATGGCGTCCACCTTATTGGTGATGGGCTCCTTGTCGTCACGAGCAAGTGACACGACGTGGACGTTCGACACGTCGCCGAGAACCATCTCGAGCGTGTCTTTGGCGCCTGCGGCCAGGCCGCCATGAGATGCGAGAATGATCTGATTCATCTTGCCTCCTCCTTTTCATTATGGTCATTATAACGTCTTATACGTTGCTTATATTGCAAATTAGTATAAAGACCGTTCGCGGGTGAAAATCGACCGTTGACGGGTTTAACGTACTTGAAACGTTGGCGCAGGGTAGGCCGGCGCTGGCTGGATAACCCGAGGTCAGACCCTGCGCGCAATCCTCTATCGCACAAAGTACCAGGGGCTTTCCTGCACGGTGGGCTCCAGCGCGATGCCGGTGCGCTCCTTAAACAGATCCATGTCCTGCGATTTCTCCGTCCACCACGCGTTGGGCTTAAAGGTCATGCTCTCAACAACATGACCGACAAACACACTGTTGCGCAGCTTGGAGAAGTCGGTGTTCATGATCAGGATGGACGCGAGCACCAGCACGATGCCCAGGACCTTGATCGCGCCGGCGGGCTCGGCGTAGATGCCAATGCCCACCAGTACGGTGACGACCGTCTCGAATGACATTACGACGGGAACTTTCGATGTCTCGAGCCCCATGGACAGACCCTGCATATATAAGATGTAAGCAACGGCTGTGGGGATGAGTCCAAAGCCAAGGAACAGCAGCAGCAGCTGTGGCGACATTGCCGCGGCGACATCCGGCCACGGAGCCGCGATAGCTGCCATAACCGCACCGCCAAAAACAAAGCCCCAAAACGTGACAGCCAGCGGGTGGACCGTCTTGGTTGCTATTCGGCTAAACACCGCGAGCGACGCACCACAAAGGCCTGCAATCACGCCCGACGTGACGCCCCAAACCGAAAAATGAAAACCGGAAAGGTCGCCATTGGTCACTGCAAGCACGCAGCCTACGATGTTAAAGACAATGGCAACGAGCTTGTTGGGGGTCACGTCCTCGCGATAAAGCACGCGGCCGAGCATGACGCCAAACACCGGCGAGGTGTAGAGCAGCACCGAGGCCGTGGACATGCCCACCTCGCCCATGCACTCGTAATAACAGGTGTTGGCGGCGGCCAAACCGACGATGCCGACAAGCGCACAGGAAACAAGCTCTTTAGGGCTTGCCTTGAACAGGGCCAGCGGACCCTGAGCCACGGTAGACCCCTCACCCGGACGGCAGCCCATAAACATCAGGACCGGCGCCAAGATAAGCGCTCCGACCAACAAGCGAAAGGCAGCCATGCTCTGGGACGAAACGCCCATGGCCGAGATGCCGTTTACAAAGATTCCGATGCTGCCCCACATAAGCGCGGCGATCAGCACCAGCACATAGCCCAGATTGCTCTTCTTCAATGCAGCCTCCTCGGTATTGTTTCCAATATGTTTCATACTACGTTATAGTCGTTATATACATTTTTCAAGACACAAATCGACGAGCGGAAAAATCTGCTCTACCGCTACAACCCATTGGTGCAAGGGGGTCAGGTTCATATGCGCCAACTTGGTGTAAAGTAACCTGTCCCCAATGCACCAATCCCTTAACAAGCACGGCGACGCCGACGTTTTGGCAACATCAGCGAGCGCCCGTCATTTGAGCCAAGGTGCCGTGAAATGAAAAGGCGCTGACCTTTTGGTCGCGCCTTTGAAATTGAACGGCAGATTGGCCAAATGCCGGGCGCGCAGCGTCGGCTGGTCCGCCGTTCGGTAGAACGGCGGAACTAATACTCCTAGTAGTCCAGCTTCCACATGTAGCGGCGCGTCATGTAGTCCTTGTGGGTGACGGCAGAGAGAGCGCGCATGTACACGTTGTTGAGGATCGGCGCAAAGATTAGGTGGTTGAAGTACTCGCTCACGCTGTCCTTGATGTCGTTGAGGCCGAGCTCCTTGGCGTCGAGCTGATAGACGCGCTCGCCACCGTACTGGTTGACGAAGCGGATGCCGCGCTCGTCGTTGCAGCGGCTGCGGCCGACGCTGATGAGCTGGAACAGCGAGGTGCGCTTGTCCAGGATCTCGAAGGGGCCGTGGAAGAAGTCGCAGGTGTTGATGGTGCAGGAGTCGATCTGCAGCATCTCCTGCACGTTGCAGATGCTAAAGACGTAGGCGGCACCAAAAAGCGGGCCCTGGGCCATGACGTTGATGCAGGGCTTGTCGGCGTTCTGCTCGGCCCACTTGGCAGCGAGCGGACGGGTGTACTCGACGGCCTTGCGATAGATGGGGTCGACCAAGTCGAACGCGGCCATAGCGGTCTCATACTCGGCATAGCCCTCGGTCTGCTGCGTAAGCTCCATGGCGATCATGGTCACGACGGCAGAGTTGGTGCGACCCATGCAAGACTCGTCGACGGCCAGGCTGTCGTACTGGATCTTGTAGTCGCAGACCTCGGTGAGGCCGGACTCGTCAACATAGATGGCGATGGTGCTGGCGCCGTGGTCCTTGGCGACCTGGGCGGCGACGATGGTCTCCTTGGTGCCGCGCATGGACACGACGACGGCCAGGGTGTTCTCGTTAACGTAGGCCGGGGTGGCGTGCACGAACTCGTTGCTGGTGTAGCTGGAGCTCACGACCTGCGTGGCCTCGTGCTCCATAAAGTACTGGGCAGGATAGTTACCGCCGTTGGATCCGCCGGCGCCAATCCACACGACGCGCTTGATGCCGCCCTTGTCAGCCTTGTCAGCCAAAACCTGGGAGACGACGTCCTTAACCTGTTCCTGAGTAGTCATCGTGCATCAGCCTTTCTTCTCGTTTGATGCTCTCGATGGCATACAAGTTACATACATGTTTTGGTTATGTCGACTAGTTGTATGCTATATTTGTCTTAGATATTTTGCTGATGCGGTTTTCGACAACTGGCTACCAGCGGTTTTGTTGTTGTATTGAATACATGCTTGCTTAGATAGGAATACAAGTTAGATACAGGTTGATCACATGAACGCTTCGTCTAAAAAGAAACTGAACCAATACGAGCGCTTGGCGGGCATGTTGCGTGACCGCATCGCCGCCGGCATCTACGCACGCGGAGACAAGCTGCCGTCCGAGATGGAACTCATGGACGAATCGGGGCTGTCGCGCAGCACCGTGCGCCACGCCCTTAAGGTTCTCGTTGATGAGGGCCTGGTGCGCACCGAGCGCGGGCGTGGCGCCTTTGTGGCCGACACGCCCGCACTCCACGAGAACAACCTAGTGTTTTCGAGCTATACCAAGCAGGTCGAAGGTCAGGGCATGAAGCCCACCACGCGCACCGTGGACTCGGGCTTTGCCAAGGCGGCCGGCAGCATAGCTAAGTTCTTTGACGCCGCCGTGGGCAGCAAGCTCGTCAAACTTGTCCGCCTGCGCTACCTGGACGACGTGCCGCTGTGCCTGGAGACCACCTACCTGCCGCCAAGCTTCGAGACGCTCATCGATCGCGATATCAACGGTTCGCTCTACGCGACGCTGCGCCAAGAATTCCATCGCGCGCCAGCACAGGGACATAAGACCTTTGAGGTGTGCTATGCCTCGCAAAACGAGGCGTTTTTGCTCAACGTCGAGCGCGGGCAGGCGCTGATCCTGATCACCGACTACGTCTACGACACCGACGGCCGACCGCTCCATGTCTCTAAGCGCATCCAACGCACCGACCGCGCCAAATACACCGAGCCAATCGGCTAACCTGCCAAAATAAACCTGTCCCTAAATGGTAGGTTTGGGGAGGTCGGGGAACCAGGTTGGTTTGGGTTGGTTGGGCGTGCGCTCGGCCAGGACCAACTCCATCCAGCACATGTCGTACCAGCGGCCGAACTTTTGGGCGCAGCGGTCGAAGGCGCCCACCAGGCGATATCCCATATGGGCATGGAAATCCTGGCTGTTGTGCGTCAGGTACTCGTCGTCCTTGTCGTGCGGCACGGCAATGAGCGCGCACATGTTGGTGACGCCCATCGCGACCAGGCATTGCTTGAGCGCGTCGTGCAGCTTGCGACCCAGCCCGCCATGGCGCACATCGCGTGCCAGGTAGATCGACGTCTCGACCGACCAGTCGTATGCCTCGCGGCTGTTAAGCGGACTCACGTAGGCATAGCCTACCGGACGCCCGTCCAACTCCATCACCAGATACGGATAGCGCTTGAGCGTACGCTCAATACGCCCGGCGAACTCCTCAACGCTCGGCACCGCGTATTCGCAGGTTATCGCCGTCTGGCGCACATACGGCTCATAGATGGCAAGCAACGCCGGCGCATCATCGGGCGTCGCCAGGCGAATCGTCGGCTCGGACATCTCGGTCATACAACCCTTCTCCCTCAAAAACAAAGGCCGCCTTGCGCTAAACCCAGCGCAAGGCGGCCCCTCGTCATTACATCAGGCTACAGAACCGCCGCCAGCGCGTCGATATCCTCCTGCGTCGTGGCCCAGCTGGTGCAAAAGCGCACCACCGTGTGGGTCTCATCGTACTTTTCCCAGTACTCGATCGAGGCATGCTCGCGAATGCGCGCCATGTCCTCGTTGGGCAGAATCACAAACTGCTGGTTGGTCGGCGTCTCCAAGAAGAACTGGTAGCCGCGCTCATGCAGCACGCGACGCAGCGCCTGAGCGGTCTCAATCGCCTGGCGACCAATCTCAAAATACAGGCCATCGGTAAAGAGCGCCTCAAACTGCACACCCGTCAGGCGGCCCTTGGCCAGCAGCGCGCCGTGCTGCTTAATACGCGGAATGGGATGCGCCGGAGCATGCATGCCGCAGAACACCACGGCCTCACCGCACAGAGCGCCGCACTTGGTGCCGCCGATGTAGAACACGTCGCACAGCCGTGCCAGCTCGGGCAGGGTAATGTCGCACTCATCGGCCGCCAGCGCATAGGCCAGGCGAGCGCCATCCACAAACAGCGGAATCTGGCGCTTCTGGCACACTGCGTGAATCGCCGCAAGCTCGGCCTTGGAGTACAGCGTGCCGTACTCGGTCGATAGACTCACGTACACGGCACCCGGGAACACCGTGTGCTCGTAGCTCTCGTTTTCGTAGAATACCTGGATATAGTCCTCCAGATCCTCGGCGTGCATCTTGCCCTCGTAGCCGGGGATGGTGAGCACCTTGTGGCCGCCAAACTCGATGGCCCCCGCCTCGTGGCAGGCGACGTGGCCAGTCTCGGCAGCAACGACTCCCTCGTACGGCGCGAGCAGCATGTCGATCACCGTCGCGTTGGCCTGCGTGCCGCCCACCAGCAAAAACACGTCGGCATCGGGGGCCTGGCAGGCCTCGCGGATAAGCTGCTTGGCACGCTCGGTGTGCGCATCGGTACCATAGCCGGGCTGCGGCTCCATGTTGGTATCGACGAGCGCCTGCAGCACCGCCGGATGTGCGCCGTGGGAATAGTCGTTGTTAAACGCGAGCATGGCAATCCTCTCTAGCCGGGCACGGGCCCGATGATTCAAACGGGGCTATTGTACGCCGTCCGGATAAGCAATGCGCGCGGCAAGGCACTCAAGTGCCAGTACCAGGGCAAAACCGCAGCTCACGTCGCTCAAAAAGTGCGCTCCGATCACGATACGGCCAAAGGCGACGAGCGTCGCGACCACAGCCGCCGCCCAAAAGATCACGCGGCGACGCGAAGGTTTTTCCTTAAAGGCTGCCGCGGGAAGCCCGGCGAGCATAAGGCCGATCGCCGCATGCGCCGTGTGTCCGCTCGCAAACGACTTGAACCCGTCCTTGATCACGCCGGCGGCGATATAGGTCCACTTGTCGGGATTGCCGATCACCCACCACGGCTGAAAATTGAGCCCCGGCGTGACCTCGATCACGCGCATGCGCGGGCGTGACCATAACGGCTTAACAATGACGTTGAGGATGATGGCCTGAGCGACCCACACGGCAAGCACCATCAACGCCCAGCGCGTAAGCTCGTCGGGCTCGGTGTCGCGCGTAAGGCGGTAGGCGATGAAGTTGGCTGCAATGACCAGCACAAACGTCAGTACCAGCTGAAACGCAATAAGCTTGCCGCCGACGCGCAGCGATCCGATAATCTCGTAGCCGACCAGACCCACGTTGATCAGAACGCCCAGCGCGGCGAGCCATTTGCTCCCCCTGGAATCGGGGCGTGTCGAGCGCACGAGCATAACGCCCGCGATGCTCGCCGTCAGCTCGAACGGCAGCTCGCCGGCCGCCTCGACAAAGCGACCGTACATGCTGCCGATGTTGAACAGCGCACTCGAGATTTGATAATCAAAGAAACTGCCCACGCCCAGACAAAGACACAGGACAACCGCGATAATGGCGACATCTTTCTTATAGATGTATCCGAACATGCTTTCCTTTCGGTCGGGCGAAGGGCAGTCAACCTGCAATGTGGGTGAGACGAAGATGGCTTTGTCCCGTAAATACCCTTACAGGTTGAGCATAAGTAAGCGAAAACGTTCCATTTGTGGCAAGGTGGCCCGAAGGAGGAGGGAAGCGTACTTGCGTACGCGACCGACGAGTGAGGGTCAGATTGCCCAAATGGGGCGTTTGCAGCGTCGACCCGTTAGTCGTCGTCGCTGGCACCCAATTGCTGCAGCAGCATGAGCGCGGCCGCCACCGGGCCGGTGCCGTCGTTGGCGTCGAGGCCGCGGCCCAGGCCGCTGCCCGCACCGGCGCCCGCCTTGTAGGGCACCGAGAGCTTGCGGCTCTTGGGGAAGTTCACCGCGCCATAGCGAGTCTTAAGCTCATAGGCCACCTTCTTGGGCACGTCGACGCCCAAAAACGTGATGCGTCCGCCGCTGAGCGTGACGCTCTCGAGCCCCAGGCGCTCGCCGCGAATACGAATGCGAGCGCGATTGAACAGGTTGAGTCCCGCCAGCGGAAGCTCACCGTGCGCGGTCTCGGTCTCCTCCTGCACCTCGTCGACACTCTCCAGGTCCTCAGCCGCCGCAAGCTTTCGGTACACGAGCACGCGCTGATCCACGGCCGGCATGTACTCCTCGGACAGGAAGTAGTCGGCCGGAAGGTTAATGCCCACGCTCGCGGCCTCCACGCCGGCATCGTCGTCCCCGCGCGCCTCGGCCACAGCCTGACCCAGCATCTGCGTAAACAGGTCGAAGCCCACGCTCGACAGATTGCCGTGCTGCTCGGCGCCCATGAGCGAGCCGGCGCCGCGAATCTCCAGGTCGCGCATGGCGATGCGCATGCCACTGCCCAGGTCCTGGAACTCGGAAAGCGCAGTGAGACGCGCCGTGGCCTCCTCGGTAAGCGGCAGCTCGCCCGGGAACATAAAGTACGCGTAGGCTTGCGTGGCCGAACGGCCCACACGGCCCTTGAGCTGGTAAAGCTGCGCCAGGCCCAAGCGCTGCGAATCCTCGATAATAAGCGTGTTGGCGGTCGCGTTATCGATGCCACTCTCCACGATGGTCGTGGCGATAAGCACGTCGATCTTCTTGGTCGCGAACTCGATCATCACGTCCTCGACCTCGCGCGGGCTCATCTTGCCGTGTGCCACGCCCACGCGCGCCTCGGGCGCGGCCTCGTGCACGCGCGCCACGGCATCGTCGATGGTCTTGACGCGGTTGGACACGTAATACACCTGACCGCCGCGGCCCACCTCCAGGCGAATCGCCGCACTCACCACGTCGGGGTCGTACTCCCCCACGTGCACGATCACGGGACGACGCCCGGTCGGCGGCGTGGTGATCAGGCTCATGTCGCGCACGCCACTCGTGGCCATCTGCATGGTTCGCGGAATAGGCGTTGCCGAGAGTGTGAGCACGTCGATTTGCTCGCGCAGGTTTTTGAGCTGCTCCTTGTGCTGCACACCAAAGCGCTGCTCTTCGTCGATGATCACCAGGCCCAGGTTCTTGGGGTTCACATCGGCCGAAAGCAGACGATGCGTGCCGATGAGCACGTCTATCGTGCCCTCGGCAAACGCCTTGAGCGCGCGCTTCTGCTGCGCCGGCGTGCGAAAGCGGCTGAGCACCTCGACCTCAAGGCCAAACGGGGCAAAGCGCTCAAAGAATGTCTCGTAGTGCTGTTGGGCCAGAATGGTCGTGGGGCAGAGCACCATGACCTGGCGGCCGGAGTCCACGCACTTAAACGCCGCACGCAGGGCGACCTCGGTCTTGCCAAAGCCCACGTCACCGCACAGCAGGCGGTCCATGGGCTTGGGCGCCTCCATGTCGGCCTTAATGTCGGCGATGGCCTCCAGCTGGTCGCGCGTCTCGTCGTAGGGGAAGCTCTCCTCCATCTCGATCTGCTCGGGCGTATCGGGCGGGCAGGCGATACCGGCGATCGACGAGCGGCGCGTATACAGGTCGACCAGGTCAAACGCCAGCTTTTTGGCATTCTTGCGCGCCTTGTTGGTGGCACGCGTCCAGTCGGCGGTGTTGAGCCTGGTCAAGCGCGGTTTATCGCCGTCGGGACCGACATAGCGCGTGATGCGGTCAACCTGCTCGAGCGGCACGTAGAGCTTGTCGCCGTCGGCATATTCCAGCAAAAAGTAGTCGCGTTCCTTGCCGCCCACCTCCTGGCGCGCGATCTCGCTAAAGAGCGCGATGCCATGCGTTGCGTGCACCACGTAGTCGCCCGGCTTAAACGGGAAGGTGATCTGCGTAATGTCAACCTTGCGGCGGCTGCGCGCGCGGTTGGCATCCATGCGGGCGTTGAGGTCGGCAATCGAGAACACGGCCAGGTTGGCATCGGGCACCACCACGCCCTGCGGCAGGGCAGCGTCCACAAAGGTCACGCGCCCGCGCGAGATGGTGGGCACGGCGGCGCCGGCGGCAGCCTGGGCGGCACCCGCCTCGAGCGAGCGGGCGTTGAGCGCATCGGCCTTGCGCTCGCGAATTGCAGCATGGGCATCCTGACGGGCAGCACGGTCGGCAGAATCTGCCGCCGCCACGCGCACGCGCTCGCCAATGACGCCGGCGTTTTCGGGCGCCGCGGTCAGCGATTCCTCAAAGGCAATGCCCTCGTCGCCAAAGGTGAGCTCCATCGACTCGCGCGCACCGCGGTCGGGAATGGCAAACACGCAGGCGTAACGCTTGCCCACGACTTCCTGAATGCGCGTCATAAAGCGATTGTCCGAACCCGCGATGGCCGGCTGCTCAATCTTGAGCTCGGCCGTAACCGCACCGCCGGCACGGATGAGGCTCACGTAGTTCAGGCGCTGCTGGGCACCAAAGTCGAGCTGCTGGGCACGTACATACAGGCCATCCAGTCGGTCGACCCCCGCCTCGCCGGCACGGGCCTCGATATCCTCGTAGGCACGCAGGCAATCGTCGAACAGCGAGCGCGGCTCGGACAGCACCACGAGCGCCTTGCCGCTCACGTGCGCCAGCGGGCTCACGGTCTGGCCGTACATCACCGGCAAAAAGCGGTCGAGCTCGGGCGTGACGATGCGCGCATCCACCATCTCGAGCAGCGCTGCCAGTTTGCTGTCGTCCTGGCTGGCGCGATAAAGCGCCACATGCATGTTGTGGACGGCCTCGTCGGTAAGCGCCAGCTCACGGCAGGGGAAGATCTCGATGCTGTCCTCGTTGCCGATGGTCTGCCCCGTTGAGCTCACCATGCGACGGATGCGATCGATCTCGTCGCCGAAGAACTCGATGCGCACGGGCGCTTTTTCCTGCGCGGGGAACACCTCGACGGTGTCGCCGTGAACGCGGAACAGACCGGGCGCATCAGCGGCACCGGCATTGGTGTAGCCCATGCCCACCAGGCGCTGCGGCACCTCGTCAAAAGGAATCTCCTCGCCCACCGCAAAAGTGGTGGACTCCCAATAGCGACTCTCGACCGGCGGCACGCAGCGCAGCAGCGCACGGGCCGAGGCAACCATGATACAGTTGTCCCCGCGCACGATGCGCCCCAGAGCCTCGCAGCGCTGCGCCACCACGGCATCGTCGGGCGCCTGCTCGCGCCACGGATAGTCCTTACGCTCGGGAAAGCGGCACACGTGCGCCAGGCCCACATAGGCGGCAAGGCTGCGCGCGGCGCGATCAGCCGCATCCTCGCCGCTCACAATGTAGACCGTCGGGCGCGGGCGGCGCGCAAACTGGGCGGCCGCCATAAGCGTGCGGCCCGACTGCGACACGGCCAGCGTCACGTCCTCGCCGGCATCGAGTCCGGCCTCGACGGTCTGCAGTGCCTCGGCAGTGTAGAGCTGCGCGGCTATACGGTGAATGAGCATGCTGTTCCTCCGGCATCGCAACGCCAAAAGCCCGCCGGGGCAAGCTCGGCGGGTCGTACGTCAAATACATTGTCTGTCATGGTAGCGCATGGAGAGGACTCCGGCTCAAGGGCAAACCCAGCCCCGCAAAAAACGCCAGACGAAGATGCGTTCCGCCCTACCCCGCTACGCGCACGCTGGGGCACAAATCTGCCAGCGGACACTCGTCACACTTGGGCTTGCGGGCATCGCAGATCTCGCGACCAAAGGTGATCCACTGATGGTTGACCGACTCCCAATACTCGTGCGGCAAAATCTTGAGCAGATCCTGCTCGGTCTTGAGCGGCTCCTTGGCATGCGTCTTGGGACTCAGCATCAGGCGGTGCGCAATGCGGTTGACGTGCGTGTCCACCGCAATGCCCTCCACGATGCCATACCCCACGTTGAGCACGATGTTCGCCGTCTTGCGTCCCACGCCCGGCAGCTTCACGAGTTCCTTCATGTCGGCCGGCACCTCGCCGCCATAGTCGGCGACGATCATCTGCGCGGCCTCGACGGCATGCTTGG
This sequence comes from uncultured Collinsella sp., assembly GCA_900550195.1. Taxonomy (GTDB): domain Bacteria; phylum Actinomycetota; class Coriobacteriia; order Coriobacteriales; family Coriobacteriaceae; genus Collinsella. Next base: position 8,289 of record URRB01000004.1, on the reverse strand, counting down.
CTTTGCTCTTGTAGAAGCCGAGTGACTTGATAGTGTCTGCCACGTCAGCCACGCTCGCCCCGGCCATGGCCTCGGGCGTGGGCCACTGGGCAAACAGCCGCGGCGTCACCTTGTTGACCTGTGCATCGGTCGTTTGCGCCGAAAGCAGCACCGCGATCAGCAGGCGGAAGGGATTCTCGTGGTCCAAAAAGCACTCGACCGGGCCATAGCGACGGTTGAGGCGCTCACACACCTCGATGGCGCGCTCGCGCTTGGCGGCATTGGTCTCGCGTGGCATAACGACTCCTCGGCTCAACGGCACAATAAACTTATGGGCACAATTGTCCCACGTCCGAGACGCTTACGCCTCCAAGAATGCGCCGGTCTGACGGCTCCACAGGCTCGCGTACTCGCCACCCGCCTCGACAAGCTGCGCATGCGTGCCGTCCTCGACAATCTCGCCATCGGCCAGCACCACAATGCGGTCGAGCGCCGCCACGGTGGACAGGCGATGTGCCACCACAATGGAGGTACGTCCACGCATCAGGTTCTCGAGCGCCTCCTGCACCAGCGCCTCGGACTCGCTGTCGAGGGCAGAGGTCGCCTCGTCGAGCACCAGAATCGGCGCGTCGGTTAGGATGGCACGGGCGATGGCCACGCGCTGACGCTGGCCGCCCGAGAGCTTGACGCCGCGCTCACCCACCATGGTGTCAAAGCCACGGGGCAAGCGGTCGATAAACTCCATGGCATTGGCCAGGCGCGCGGCCTCGCGAATCTGCTCATCAGTGGCGTCGGGACGACCGTAGGCAATGTTTTCGCGAATGGAGCGATGGAACAGCAGCGCCTCCTGCGGCACGTAGGCAACCTGGCGGCGCAGGCTCTGCTGCGTGCAGCGCGAGACATCCTGACCGTCCACGAGCACGCGGCCGCCCTGAACATCGTCCAGGCGCAGCAGCAGCTTGGTGAGCGTCGTCTTACCCGAGCCCGATTTGCCCACCAGGCCCACGCGCTGGCCCGCCGCCACATGAAGCGTCAGGTCATCGAACACGCTCTCGCCCGCCGCAGCGTCACGGTACGCAAAGCTCAGGTGCTCAAAATCAATCGCGCCCTCGGTCACTTTGAGCTCAGGGGCGTCCGGGTCGTCTGCCACCAAACGTGGCTCGTCCAGCACGCGCGTCATCTCGGCCGCATCGCCCAAAGCGCGGTTGATGCGCTGCATCATGGAACTCACGTAGTTCAGGCGCATGGTGAGGTTATAGGTATAGGTAAAGATCATGACGAGCGAGCCGGCCGAGATGCCAAACCACGCGTTGCCGCCCGCCACGAACACACTCACCACGGCCATGGTGATGACGATAAGGCCCGAGGTCGTAAAGTTGCGCTGCATCATGGCGTGCATCGAGACCGTCTCGGCATCGCGCGCGGCACGATCGGCGGCGTCGAACAGATCGCGTTCAAAGTCCTCGCGCCCACAGGTCTTGACGGCCAAGATGTTCGTGACCGCGTCGGAGAGCACGCCCGAGAGCTTGTTCTGCGCAGCGGACGTCGCGGCCGAAAGCGGCATGATGCGCTTGTACATAAGCCAGACAAACGCAATGTAGACGACCATGATGCACACCAGGATCACGGTAAACGTCGGTACCACCGGGGCGAGTGCGGCCACGGTGCAGACGACCGAGGTGATGGTGGGGATGAGCGAATACACCGTCACGTCCACCAGCCCCGTATAGCCGCTCATAAAACGACTCGTCTGGCTCACGAGTGATCCGCCAAAGCGGCTGGTATGGAATGTCATGGATTGGTTGGAGAGCGTGTCGAAGCATAGACGCGCCAGGTGATAGTTGCCTGCGATCTCGAGCTTGTAGACGGTGTAGTCCTGTAGCTTGGAGAGGATCTGACCCACCAGATTAACGAGTACGAGCGCCAGGATATAGGGGCCGAAGACCTCAAACACCTGGTCACCCGCCACGGGACCGGCTTGAACGCGGTCGACAATGAGGGCCATCACATAGGTATTGGCAAACGTCAGCAAAAAGATGTAGCCCGCCGACGAGAACACCGAGAGAAAGACAATCAGCGGCTGCGTGCGCGTGACACCCCAAAACCGCTGCAGCGTGCGGCGCACGGTGGAGCGGTGGAGCGGGCTGGTGCTTCTCTGAGACATGGGCTTCCTTTCGCGTCTGATAGGGCGAAACGCCATTGTTGCACATTGGAGCACACTCCAGACAAGTGCGATACGAAAAGCGGTGGGGCGCCCGCGTTTGCGCCGGCGCCCCACCGTCTTGTTGCAATTAGCCTTCGTCTTCTTGGTCTGTGAGAAGGTCCGCGGACGTGAGTCCCAAGATCTCATCGGCTTGGTCGACGTCTTCCAGTGCGTCGATGTCCTTGAGCTTGCGCTCCATGACGTTGGTGCGCGTGGTGATGATGCCCTCGACCGTTTTGCCCGCGGTCTCGATCTGCTGCTGGGCGCGGCGCAGCGCCTTTTGATAGCGCGGCAGCTCGGCCTTGACAGCGGAGAGCACGCGCAGCACGTCATCGGTACGTTTTTGCAACTTAAACGTCTGATAGCTCATCTGCAGGCTATTGAGGATGGCCGCCATGGTGCTGGGACCGGCAACGTTGACGTGATAGTCGCGGCCCAGGGTTTCGATGAGCCCGGGTCGGCTGACGACCTCGGCGTACAGGCCCTCAAATGGCACGAACATGATGCCAAAGTTGGTCGTTGCCGGCACACTCAGGTACTTTTCGCAGATGTCCTTGGCCTCGCGCTTCACCATCATATCGAGCGTCTTGCGTGCCGCGGCAACGGCCTCCGCGTCACCCGACTCCTGGGCGTCGAGCAGATGCTCGTACGCGTCGCCCGGAAACTTGGAGTCAATCGGCAGCAGCACGGGGTCGCCCTCGTCCACCGGCAGCTTGACGGCAAACTCAACGCGCTCCGAGGCGCCGGGCTTGGTGGCGACGTTTTCCAGATACTGGTCGGGTGTAAGAATGTCCGCCAGAATTGCACCCAGCTGCACCTCGCCCAAAATACCACGCGCCTTCACGTTGCCCAGCACGCGCTTAAGGTCGCCCACGCCGGTGGCGATGGACTGCATGTCGCCCAGGCCCTTGTACACGGCCTCGAGCTGGTCGCTCACCTGCTTAAACGATGCCGACAGGCGATCGTTGAGCGTGCGGGAGAGTTTCTCGTCCACCGTCGCGCGCATCTGATCGAGTTGCACGTTGTTGTCTTTGCGGATAGCACCCAGCTGGGCATCGACCGTCTCGCGCACCTTGTCCAGGCGGTGCTCGATGCCCTCGCGGTTGGCACCGAGCTGTTGGGCCGTCTCGCGGCGAAGGTCATCCATCCGGTCACCAGCTTGCGAAAACTCACGTGCGATGGTCAGGTAACGTTGCTGCTCCACGGCCGCATCTGTCGTCTGCTGCTGCGCGATGGCGTTGGCCGTGCGGCGAGTTTCGGCCAGCGCGACGTTCAGGGCATCGAGCGCGTTGTTGGCCTGCTCGAGTGCTGCCAGCGTTTCCGCGCTACTGTCGCCACGCTCCCGCAACTCGGCACGCAGGCTCTTGAGCTGGAGGGCGCAAGCCACAGCAACCCCCACCGCCACCAAGGCGATCACAACAAGCACGATATCAATAGCAGACATAGACTCCGCCCAACAAACTCAATCGGTCATCAATCAAAACCGCGATCAATCTTACCCCGCCACACACACGGATCACTCACTGCCTTGCAGACAAATTTCTCTTAGAGCCGCGGGCGCTAAAACGCTAACTCTCCCAGCCGGCGCGGATGGTTGTTGCGACATCGCCTAGGCGCTGGCCCAGGGCCGCTAGATGCTGGAGCACCTCATTGGGCGAGGCACCGTTGAGAATGCACGTGAGGGCATATGAGGCCAAGAAGATTGCCGCAAGTCCTAGCGAAATGAGCACGATCATCGCCAATGTGCGCAGGCGCTGGCCCACGCGGCGACGACGCGCACGACGCTTGTCGAACGCGAGCTCCTGCGCATATGAATCTTGCTGTACGGAATAGGCCTCTGGCGCCGATTTACACCCGGGCACAGCTGCAGGTACAGCAGCGGGCACGACATTTTGCGCAAAGGGCTGGGCTGCCGCCCCTTGCATTTGCATCTCTATAAGCCGTTGCTGTTGGCGCAACATGCGCTCGGCTTGTTGCTGCGGAGTCTCAAGAAACAGATCCATGCTGGCCTCCAAAATCGGAGCATTCGACGCTTGCGCCCAGCATCCCGCACGATCGAAGCCGCGGCAACGAAATCATCGGCAATAGCCGTAAAGATTCTTTTGTCAGAAAACTGTCGAAAAGCTCAACAACTCCCCTACCAGCACTTTCTTTGAGCTTTTTTATCGAATGATCTTTCGCCCTTCCGCCCTTACGCCAACCGACCAAAACCTAACCAAAAGCTTGACGAAAATTGTGAAGACAGGGACCCCAAACAAAACGTGCCGCCCCATAAGGGGCGGCACACAAACCAATCTATGAGCCAAAACTCGCTGGCAAGCCCGCGCCGTCAGACCCGCGGCGTATGCCTTTGCCTCGCGCGACTCTGCGAAGCCGTGAGCGAGAGGGAAAGGGATGCGCCGCGGGTCTGACGCCCGGAGCGGTAAAGCCAGCAGTTGCCCCGCGCTCCGCAGTCGGTGATAGCAGGCTACATGCCCGCGAGACCTCGAGCTGCGGTGGCACACATAAACGCCAGGACTAGGATCACGAGTGAGCCCGCGATGTCGACTAGCACGCCCATTGCGCGACGCTCAAACAGCCAGCTCTCAAAGTGCGGAGCAACATTGCGCCAAACACGCCACAACAAGATGCCCATGCCGATGACGCCGGGAATATTGAGCAGCAAAATCTCGGAGCACAAGAGGCCAATCAGGTTGCCGGCGGCAAAGCCCGCATCGCCCTCGCAGTATTTGCGATAAATCATGTACAACATGTATGCCACAAACGGCTGCAGGCACGCAGAGATAAACGTAACCACCATCGAGGGGTCCTGAGAAAAGACATCGGTGAGCTTATCCACGCTCGTGGCATCCTTAGAGGCCAGGAACAGGCCAATGACCACCACGGGCACCACGCCCAAGATGACCTCGACCAGAGTAAATAACTTGGCAGTCAAATCCTCACTAGCCGAATTCAAATAAGGCGCCCACTCAGGATGAGCATGCGCGCCGACCTTCTTGTCTTTCTCGGCACGATCGGCCTTTTTACCCTCGGCAACCCGACGGCCAGGATCCTTGCGAGTTCCCGCCGCAGCCACCCGAGCCCGAGACTTCTTACCCATACAAAAACACCCCATCAGGTAGTAGATAAACTAAAAGTCGCTACCCAGTGTACCCCCTAACAAATAGTGCCGCCCCAAAAGGGGCGGCACACAAACCAATCTATTAGCCAAAACTCGTTGGCTAGCCCGTGTCGTCAGACCCGCGGCGCATGCCTTTGCCTCGCGCGACTCTGCGAAGCCGTGAGCGAGAGGGAAAGGGATGCGCCGCGGGTCTGACGCCCGGAGCGGTGAAACTAGCAGTTGCCCTGCGAAGCCGTGAGCGAGGAGGGAGGGTAGTCCGGCCCTCCCGGCCCAGCTCACGCTAGCGCCAAGCGCTAGTAGTTCACCACCTGCTCCTCAAAGTACGCCTTGGGGTGGTTACACACCGGGCACACCTCAGGCGTCTCGGCACCCACATGCAGGTGCCCGCAGTTCAGGCACTTCCACACCTTCACGCCCTCGCGCTCAAACACCTCGCCCGACTCGATGCGCTCGACGAGCTTGTTGTAGCGCTCCTCGTGCGCTTTCTCGACGGCGGCGACACCACGGAACTTCGCGGCGATCTCGGCAAAGCCCTCCTCCTCGGCGGTCTTGGCGAACTCGTCGTACATCGTGGTCCACTCATAGTTCTCGCCCGCCGCGGCATCACGCAGGTTGTCCAGAGTGTCGGGGACGGCGCCGTCGTGCAGATACTTAAACCAGAGCTTGGCATGCTCGGACTCGTTGCCCGCCGTCTCGGCAAAGATATTCGAGATCTGAACGTAGCCATCCTTCTTGGCCTTGGAGGCATAGTAGCGATACTTGGTGTGTGCCTGGGACTCACCGGCAAAAGCGGTCTCGAGGTTCTTCTTGGTCTGGGAGTTCTCAAAGTCCATAGGTGTACTTCCCTTCAACGCATGCCGCCCGTAGGCTTCGAGCGGCCTCATCTTTAGGATGCCCTCATGCCAAGAATCTAAACCTTACAATCTTGTTCTTCAGATTTGCGCAGGCTACACGCTCAGCCAGCGATCGTCCTCGGCTCGGCAAAAGCCCTCGCGCTCCAGGTCAGCTAGAATGCCCGCGATCAAGTCGCACTCGACCGGCCCGCGACCGGCTGCCGCTTCCATCTCGTTAACGCCCACCACGGCATCAGCAAGCGTAATCCCCGCCGGCTGCCCATCGCGCGCTGCCAACAACATACGCACGATATGCGCGCGCTTTTGGCGGCGCGAGCCCTCAAACTTGGACTGACGACTATAGCCCGCCGACCGCCTGGACGGATTGGGCAGTGTCTTTTTAAGATACGCGCCGTAATCCAGCAATGCGTAATACCACGCGCGCGGCGTGTCGGCATCGTCTTGAGGCGCGGCAAAGGGCGCGATCTCGTCCGCCGCCGCACCGGGGACCGCCGGACAGGCAGCTTGGATCAGCGGCACCAGTTCGCGATCGGGAACGGCCGGCACATCGGGAAAGAAATGATGCAAAAAGACCGTGCGCACATTGGTCTCCAAATACACGCCCGGAAGATCAAACGCAAACGAACGGATACCCTGCGCCGTTGCCGGGCCAATACCAGGCAGAGCGACCAAGTCACGCGTCTCACGCGGAAACTCCCCGTCCCAGTCCTCTACAACGCGCTGAGCGGCCCCGTGAAGCGCCAGAGCGCGTCGGTTGTAGCCCATGCCCTGCCAAGCGTCCAAAACATCGGAAGGCGCGGCCTGGGCAAGCGCCTGCACAGTCGGAAAACGATCGAGCCACACCGGCATGCGCGCCTCCACACGCGGCACCTGTGTTTGCTGCAGCATGACCTCAGAAAGCCAAATGATGTACGGATCGCGTGTGCGGCGCCACGGAAGGTCGCGATAACGCAGGACCCCTTCCGAACGAATCATCGAACGAAAGGGGTCCTGAATCATGGCTATGCTCCTTATGCGGCGCTATTCCTCCCGGTAAGCGCACGCGCAGGTGGCGTACTCGGGAAACGCTTCGCGGTCGGCGAACTTGGGATCGACGGCCGGGAACTGGCGGTGAGCGACGATGTCGCCGAGCGAAACGGAATCGAGGTAGTCGCGCATCAACGCCTGAGCTCCGGCCCACAGGGGATGATAGCAGCACGCGCCCATGCGCGCACAGTCACCATCGGGCGCGGTGCAATCGTTCATAACCATAGGACCCTGAACGGCCTCGACGACCTGGCGGATAGTGACGTCGTCCGGACTGACCTTGAGACGCATGCCACCGTGGACGCCACGCAGGCTCTCCACAATACCGGCCTGGACCAAACCGTGCTGAATCGAGCGGGCAAACGAATACGGGACATTGACCTCTTCGGCAGCGGTGCGAACAGAAAGCAAACACTCCGGATCCTCGGCAAGCATCGCCAGCATTCGAAGGGCGTAATCAGTCTTCCTCGATATGTCCATTTTTCCCCTTTCAAGGAATACGAACAGCTCGAACGAGCTCCGGGGCCGAGCTTGTGTCGAGACGCTAAATGACCGCCAGGACATCCAAATGGTAAATCGGATATCCACTGAGTGCCGCGCTTGGAGCGAAATGCATCAGATGCGGCGCACAGTGCAATTTAGTATAACCTAACCCCCTGTCTCGTAGAACAGGTGTTGCGCAACAAAGCTGTTGTTCAGACAGATATACTTATTAGATTTTACTTGCGTTCCCGAAGGCGCGGGGATTCTGGGCGAAGATGCACCAGGGCGATCGTTCTATCGAAACAGAGTGCATCAAACGCAAAAAGCCACGTCCGAAGACGTGGCTTTAATTGCGTTGGCGGGAAGTACGGGGCTCGAACCCGCGACCTCCGACGTGACAGGCCGGCGCTCTAACCAAACTGAGCTAACTCCCCAGGCAGACGTTCGCGTTTGTTTCCGCTCGCGTGCGCTGCGGGGATTAGTATACACAGAAGTCTGTCCGGCGCGCAACAACTTTTTTGAAAAATTTTTTGGGGCCATCCGGGAGGGCTTCCGGGGCTGAGGGCGGGGGTTAAGTTTGCTGCTCTACAGTCCTGCGCAAGACGGAAAGCACATTAAGTGCT